>NZ_CP109446.1:1687500-2011250 GCF_036227265.1 Streptomyces sp. NBC_01476
CGATCTGGGCCCGTACCCGGTCCACCCACTCCGCGACGACCGCGGGGTCGTTCAGGGTGCGCTCGGCGGTCGGCTTGGGGTCGCCGATCAGTCCGGTGGCGCCGCCGACGAGGCCGAGCGGCCGGTGGCCGGCCAGCTGGAGCCGGCGGACGGTGAGGATCTGGACCAGGTTGCCGAGGTGCAGGCTGGGCGCGGTCGGGTCGAAGCCGCAATAGACCGTGACGGGGCCGTCCGCGAACGCCTTGCGCAGTGCGTCCTCGTCAGTGGATACGGCGATCAGTCCGCGCCACTGCAGCTCGTCGACGATGTCCGTCACGGTTCCTGGTCTCCTCTGTAGGGGTGTGCTCTGCCGGGTGGGTCCGGCGTGTCCGAGGGTACGCGGTCCCGGGTGGGTCGTTCATCGGCGTTTGCGGGGGGCGTGGGCCCGGTACGGGCTGACGGTGGGGTCGCCGTCGATCCAGTACCGCCACGGGTGGGCGGCGCCGTCACCGCCGACGCCGGTCCGTGGTCCGGTGCGGATCAGTGCCGGGTCCGGCGGGGTGCCGGTGAGGATACGGAACGGGCCGCCGCCGGCCGAGCAGGCGTCGGCGCCGTTGAGGGAGCGGTCGACGGAGAGAGCGGTGGCGAGCCGGGCCGGGCCCTGGGCGAGGTCGCTGTCCTTGCGGGAGGCCGGCCGGTGGGCGCGGGCCAGGGCGGCGCCTGCGGTGATCTCCCCGGCGCGCAGCAGCACTCCGCTGGGGGTGCCCTGCGGGCCGCACACCATGTTCAGGCAGTACCACATGCCGTAGGTGAAGTAGACGTAGGTGTGGCCGGGCGGGCCGAACATCACGGCGTTGCGGTCGGTGCGGCCGCGGTAGGCGTGCGAGCCGGGATCGTTGGGGCCGTCGTACGCCTCGACCTCGGTGAGGCGCAGCTCGATCGGGCCGTCGTCGGTGGCCCGGACCAGAACGCGGCCGAGCAGGTCGGGGGCGATCTCAAGGACCGGGCGGTCGAAGAAGGAACGGGCCAGTGGGGTCCTGTCCGGTGCCGTGATCACGGGGGGGAAGCTTAGTGGAACCGCCGGGAGGGTCCCTGCGTTCGTAGAGTTCGCAAAGACTCGGGCAACGGATGGCAAGCCACGCGCCGGGGGCGGACCGCCCGGGCCGGTGGCCGGCATGGAGAGGTGGACGTATGGGGTTCAGGAAGCTGCTGGCGAGCCTGGGGGCCGGCGGGGCGTCGGTGGAGACGGAGCTGACGCAGCCCGATGTGGTGCCGGGCGGGGTGGTCCAGGGCGAGGTGCGGATCCAGGGCGGTTCGGTCGGGCAGCGCATCGAGGGCCTCTCGGTGGGCCTGCAGGCGCGGGTCGAGGTGGAGCGGCGGGACGCGCAGGGCAACGACACCGAGTACCACCAGAACATCGAGTTCCACCGGCAGTCCGTCGGCGGGGCGTTCGAGCTGGCGGCCGGCGCGGTCCACCTCGTGCCGTTCACGCTGGAGATCCCCTGGGAGACGCCGGTGACGATGTTCCTGGGCCGGCATCTGACCGGGATGAAGCTGGGGGTGACGACGGAGCTGGCGATCGACCGGGCGGTGGACGCGGGTGACCTCGACCCCCTCAATGTGCATCCGCTGCCGGCTCAGCAGGCGCTGCTGGACGCGTTCGGGCAGCTGGGGTTCGCGTTCCGGAGCGCGGATCTGGAGAAGGGCGTGCTCCGGGACACCCGGCAGCGGCTGCCCTTCTACCAGGAGATCGAGTTCCACGCGCCGAGCCAGTACCGGGGGCTGAAGCAGGTGGAGCTGACCTTCGTCGCGGACGGCGACCAGATGGATGTGGTGCTGGAGATGGACAAGAAGCCGGGGCTGTTCAGTGTGGGCAGCGACACGTACCGCTCGTTCACGATGAGCCTGGACGCGTACGACGAGACGGACTGGACGGGGTATCTGCACGCGTGGCTCGCCGAGGTGGGCGGCAAGCGGAACTGGTTCTGACCCGGCGGTGCCCCCATCGGCGGGTTCGCGGTGGTCGCGGGCTTAGGCTCGGTCGGTGATGCTTCGGGCTTTTCCGAGCGATTCTTGCGATCAGTGCTATCAGGAGGTGTTGAGGTGACCGAGCAAGCGCGGCGGCCGCTCCCCCATGACTTCCACCCGCCGGTGCCGTCGTTCACTGTGGTGAGCGACGACGTGGTGCCGGGCGGGACGCTCAAGGACGACCAGGTGTACGCGGCGGGGAACATCTCGCCGCATCTGCGGTGGGAGGGGTTCCCTGAGGGGACGAAGAGCTTCGCCGTCACGTGCTACGACCCGGACGCGCCCACGGGCAGCGGGTTCTGGCACTGGGTGCTCTTCGATCTGCCGGTGTCGGTGACGGAGCTGCCGCGCGGCGCGGGGTCGGGGGACTTCTCCGGGCTGCCGGCCGGCGCGGTGCAGGCGCGCAACGACTACGGCACCCGTGACTTCGGCGGGGCGGCCCCGCCGGCCGGGGACGGCCCGCACCGCTATGTGTTCACGGTGTACGCGGTGGACACGGAGAAGCTGGGCCCGGACGCGGACGCGTCCCCGGCGTTCGTCGGCTTCAACCTGCGGTTCCACGCGCTGGGGCGCGGGCAGCTGATCGGCGAGTACGAGGTCCCCGCCGAGGGCTGAGCCGGGGCTGAGGGCCGGGGCGGCGGGGCGCGGGGCGTATCTTCGCTCCGCGTTTCCGCTGCCGCCGCCTTCTCCTGCGCTTGCGGCAACGTTCGCCGGGAACTTCTTCCCTGCTCATCTGTTGTCTTCCGGCGGGAAATTGCGTTGTCCACCGAGGTGCCCGCGGGCACAGTGGAGCCACTTCGCCCGCTGGGTGGCGGGGGCAGGCCCGGGAGGTGGACGAGATGCGTGAGACGCTGGTGCTGAACGCGAGCTTCGAGCCGCTGTCGACGGTGTCGCTGCGACGCGCGGTCGTGCTGGTCATGCAGGACAAGGCCGTCGTGGAGCAGGCGCACCCCGGGCTGCGGATCCGCGCCGCGGAGGTCGAGGTTCCGGTGCCGCAGGTGATCCGGCTCTGCCGGTACGTGCGGGTGCCCTTCCGACAACGGGCCGCGTGGTCGCGCCGGGGTGTACTGGTGCGTGACCGGCACCGGTGTGCGTACTGCGGGCGGCGGGCGACGACGGTCGACCACGTGCAGCCGAAGTCGCGTGGTGGCGGGGACACCTGGCTGAACACGGTGGCGTCGTGCGCGGAGGACAACCAGCGCAAGGCGGACCGTACGCCGGAGCAGGCGGGGATGGAGCTGCTGGTGCGGCCGTTCGAGCCGACGCCGGCCGACGCGCTGCTGCTGGCGCTGGGGATCAGGGACCGGCAGGGGCTGCCGGAGTGGCCGGCGCTGCCGGCGTAGGACCTTGCCTGGGTCCCGGGTGGTGCCCGGGGCTCAGGTGTCCTTGATGATCAGCTGGACGATGGCGGCGACGCCGACGACCACGATCAGGCCGCGCAGTGCGGCGGGTGGCAGGCGGCGGCCGACGCGGGCGCCGATCAGGCCGCCGATGGTGGCGCCGGTGGCGATCAGTGCGACGGCCGCCCAGTCCATGTGGGCGACGAAGATGAAGAAGAGAGCGGCGACGCCGTTGACTGTCGCGGCGAGCACGTTCTTCATGCCGTTGATGCGCTGCAGGGGTTCGTCGAGGAGCGGGCCCATCAAGGAGAGGTAGAGGACTCCTTGGGCGGCGCCGAAGTAGCCGCCGTAGGCGCTGGCGAGCAGCATGCCGAGCAGGAGTACGGGGCCGCCGTGGGTGGGGGCGGTGGTGCCGGCGCGGTCCCTGCGGGCCTGGACGGCGCGGGCGAGGCGGGGTTGCAGGACGACCAGCACGAGGGCGATGCCGATGAGTACCGGCACGATCGCGTCGAAGGCGCCCGACGGCAGGGTGACCAGCAGCAGGGCGCCGGTGACGCCGCCGACCAGGCAGACCAGGCCGAGGCGGAGCAGCCGGGCGCGCTGGCCGCCGAGTTCCGAGCGGTAGCCGATGGCTCCGGTGACGGACCCGGGGACCAGGCCGAGCGTGTTGGACACGTTGGCGGTGACGGGCGGCAGGCCCACCGCGAGCAGCACCGGGAAGGTGATCAGCGTTCCCGAGCCGACGATGGTGTTGATGGTGCCGGCGCCGATTCCGGCCGCGAGGACGGCCACTGCTTCTGCTGGGGACATAGCGCTCTCCATGATCTCCGCGCGTCCTCCCCGCCTCATCGGTCGAGGGGTGCGCGGCGATCATGTCACAACGGGGTGATCCGGCCGGGGGGGTGTCTCAGTCCTTGTCGAAGTGCGGGGACTCGCGGCGCGGGGCGGGCGGGGCCGCGGCGGGCGCGCCGCCGTTGCCCCCCGTGCTGCCCCCGCCGTTGCCGCTGCCGGGGGCGCCGGGGATGTTCACTATGCCGCCGAGGCCCTTGAGAGCGTCGTTGAGCTCGCTGGGGATGATCCAGAGCTTGTTGGCGTCGCCCTCGGCGATCTTCGGCAGCATCTGGAGGTACTGGTAGGCGAGGAGTTTCTGGTCCGGGTCGCCGGCGTGGATCGACTCGAAGACGGTGCGGATCGCCTGGGCCTCGCCCTCGGCGCGCAGGGCGGCGGCCTTGGACTCGCCTTCGGCGCGCAGGATCGAGGACTGCTTCTCGCCTTCCGCGGTGAGGATCTGGGACTGCCGGATGCCTTCCGCGGTGAGGATCGCGGCGCGCTTGTCCCGGTCGGCGCGCATCTGCTTCTCCATCGAGTCCTGGATGGAGGTGGGCGGTTCGATCGCCTTGAGCTCGACGCGGTTGACGCGGATGCCCCACTTGCCGGTGGCCTCGTCGAGCACTCCGCGCAGCGCGGCGTTGATCTCCTCGCGGGAGGTCAGGGTCCGCTCCAGGTCCATGCCGCCGATGATGTTGCGCAGCGTGGTGACGGTGAGCTGCTCGATCGCCTGGATGTAGCTGGCGACTTCGTACGTGGCGGCGCGGGCGTCGGTCACCTGGTAGTAGATGACGGTGTCGATGTTCACCACCAGGTTGTCCTGGGTGATCACCGGCTGCGGCGGGAACGGGACGACCTGTTCGCGCAGGTCGATCCGGTTGCGGATGGTGTCGATGAAGGGCACGACGATGTTCAGCCCGGCGCTGAGGGTCCGGGTGTAGCGGCCGAACCGCTCCACGATGGCGGCGGTGGCCTGCGGAATGACCTGGACCGTCTTGATCAGGGCGATGAAGACGAGCACCACCAGGATGATGAGCACGATGATGATGGGCTGCATGGCCAACTCCCGGCGCCGTTTGACGGCAAGCTTGGATGCGAACGTCCGACGTACCCTGTCATGATCAATTCTCGCAGAACGCCGGTGCGCCGCGGGCCGGTTCGGTGAATTGCCGGCCTGCGGTGCGGTTTACATGACGACTGCGGTCGCTCCGTCGATCTCCACTACGTCCACCCGCTGTCCCGGGACGAAGACCCGGTCGGACTCCAGCGAGCGGGCCGACCAGACCTCCCCGCCGAGTTTGATGCGGCCGCCGGCCCCGCCGTCGACCCGCTCCAGTACAACGGCCTGTTTGCCCTTGAGGGCGTCAACACCACTGCGCTGTTCGGGGCGTTGGCGGTTGCGGTAGGCGATCGGGCGGACGAAGACCAGCAGCGCGACGGAGATCACCACGAAGGTGATGACCTGGGCCACGATCCCGCCGCCGAGCCCCGCGGCCGCCGCACCGCCCACCGCCCCGACGGCGAACATGGCGAATTCGGGCATTGCCGTGATCACCAGTGGGATGCCCAGTCCCACCGCGGCTATCAGCCACCACACCCATGCTTCCACGCCGTCAATCGTAGGGGGGAGAGCCCTGGTTGCGGCAGTACGCACGGAGGATCGGTCTAGGACAGGGGGAGTCCGGCGGCGGTGAAGCGGTCGCCGCGGCGCTCGACGACGAGCGGGAGGCCGAAGCAGAGGGAGAGGTTGCGGGAGGTGAGTTCGAGGTCGATGGGGCCCGCGGTGACGACCTTGCCCTGACGGATCATCAGGACGTGGGTGAAGCCGGGGGCGATCTCCTCGACGTGGTGGGTCACCATGATCATGGAGGGCGCGATCGGGTCGCGGGCCAGCCGGCCGAGGCGGCGTACCAGGTCCTCGCGGCCCCCGAGGTCGAGGCCGGCCGCCGGCTCGTCGAGCAGCAGCAGCTCCGGGTCGGACATCATCGCGCGGGCGATCAGCGTCCGCTTGCGCTCGCCCTCGGAGAGGGTGCCGAACTTCCGGTCGAGGAAGTCGCTCATCCCGAGCCGGTCGAGGAAGGCCTTGGCGCGGTCCTCGTCGACCTTCTCGTACCCCTCCTGCCAGGTGGCGGTCATGCCGTACGCGGCGGTGAGCACCGTTTCCAGCACGGTCTGCCGGCGGGGCATCTTCTCCGCCATGGCGGCGCCGGCCATGCCGATCCGCGGGCGCAGCTCGAAGACGTCGACGTTGCCCAGCTTGTCCCCGAGGATCTGGACGGTGCCGCTGGTCGGGAAGAGGTAGCTGGACGCCACGTTGAGCAGGGTCGTCTTGCCGGCGCCGTTCGGGCCGAGGATGACCCAGCGCTCGCCCTCGGCGACCGACCACGAGACCTGGTCGACCAGAGCTCGTCCGTCGCGGACCACGGATACGTCCACCAGCTCCAGCACATCGCTCATGAGCGCGTTGTCTCCCATTGCAGTCTCGGCAGTCCGGTGTGCCCCGGTCGGCACGGGCCAGAAGGAACCCCCGGGGAAAACTTACGCCACCGCCGGTCGGGTCCAGTCCTTAGGCTGGGGCCATGCTTGATGAACCTCGCTCCGGACGGCTCACCGCGTGGGGAAATGCCCTGCTTGCCGGACTTGCCGCTCCCGATGACGTAGCGCAGCGGATCACGGCGGACGACGCCGTGCACCGGCTCTCCGGACTGCCGGGGGAGCCCGCTCCGGTCGGGCTGACGCTGGGACTTGGCCGGCTGCGGGCGCTGGGGGCGACCGGACTGCGGCTCGCACTGCCGGTGGCCGGGCACCCGCTGGGGCTCAGCGGACCGCCGGAGTTCAACGCCCGCGCGCTGGCGGCCGGTGAGGCGGTGGTCACAGTCGGCGGGGTCTTCCTCGGCCTGGTGCCGCAGGTGCACCAGGCGGGTCCGGCGGGTGACCTCCATGTCGAGGTGGAGTGGCAGTGCCTGCCGGTACGGGACGCGCCGCCGGCCGATGTGCCCTCGCTGGGCGAGGCGGAGCGGGAGCTGGCGGAGGCGCTGCGGGATGCCACCGAGGAGCTGGCCCGGCTGGACGTGGCGGGCGCGGGGCCGGCCGCGCAGGCGGCGCTGGAGGCGTACCGGGCGCGGGCGGCGCGCGGGCGCGAGGTGCTGGCGCCGGGGTACCCGCCGCGCGCGGTACGGGTGCTGGAGCTGGCCCAGCGGGTCGCCGCGCTGGTGGGCATCGCCGCCGACGGCGGCCACGGCGCGGCGGTGAGCGCCTCGCAGATCGCCGCGCGGGCGGAGCTGCTGCGCCCGGTGGAGCGGACCGCGCGGCGGGCCCAGGTGGCGGCGTACAACGCGTATGTGGAGGAGGCCGAGCGGCGCAGGCCGTGAGGGGCGGCGCGCGGGCCCCGCGTCGACGGTGAGCCGTCGGCCGCGGGGCCCGGTCGGTGGGGGGTTACCAGGTGACCGAGGTCACTGGTTCACGGCGTGGTTGCCGAACACCGGGTTGAGCAGACCGATCACGTTGACGGTGTTGCCGGACACGTTCACCGGCACGTGCACCGGAACCTGCACCAGGTTGCCGGAGACGACACCCGGCGACTTCACGGCGCCGCCGACGGCCTGGGCGCCACTGTCGGCGGAGGCGACGCCGGCACCGGCGACGGCCAGACCGCCGGCCACGAGGGTGATGGTCGCGGCCTTCTTCAGGTTCTTCACTGGAAAACATCCTCCTTGCGGGACGCACCGCGGCGTCCGCCGCGGCACGCCATGCAGAACGGATCACCGCCGCAGGAGATACGCCGTTCGAGCGACATCCACCCGACAGTATGAACCTCAGCCCGCCACCCGCCCCGGCGCGTGGCTAGTCGCCCACGCCGTTGCGCACTGCCCACAGGGCCGCCTGGGTGCGGTCGGCGAGGTCCAGCTTCATCAGGATGTTCGACACGTGGGTCTTGACGGTCTTCTCGGAGAGGACCAGCGCGCGGGCGATCTCCCGGTTGGAGCGGCCGTCGGCGATCAGTCCGAGGACTTCGCGCTCGCGTTCGGTGAGGGCGTTGCCACGGCCGTTGCCGGGTACGTGGTGTTCCTGGGCGAGCAGGGCGCCGGCCACCTCGGGCTGGAGCAGGACGTGCCCGGCGTGCACCGAGCGGATGGCGTCGGCGAGTGCGACCGGGTCGATGTCCTTGTAGACGTATCCGGCGGCGCCGGCCCGCAGCGCGGGCACCACCGTGCGCTGCTCAGTGAAGCTGGTGACGATCAGCACCCGGGCCGGGTTGCCGGCGTCGTGCAGCAGCCGCAGCGCCTCGATGCCGTCGGTGCCGGGCATCTTGACGTCCATCAGGATCACGTCGGGCCGCAGTTCCTGTGCCTGGGCGACGCCTTCCGCGCCGTCGGCCGCCTCGCCGACGACCTCGATGTCCCCCTGCACTTCGAGGAAGGTGCGCAGGCCGCGCCGGACCACCTGGTGGTCGTCGACCAGCAGGACACGGATCGCGGGGCTCACGGCGTCAGCCACCGGGCACCTCCATCTCGATGACGGTGCCCTTGCCGGGCGCCGATTGCACGGTCAGCCGGCCGCTGACGCCGTCGGCGCGGTCCCGCATGGAGACCAGGCCGAGGTGCCGGCCGGCCGCGCGGACCGCCGACGGGTCGAAGCCGCGGCCGTCGTCGCGGATCCGCAGCCGGGCGCCCGTGCCGCGGCCTTCGAGGGTGACGCCGACGGCCGTGGCGCGGGCGTGCCGCAGCGCGTTGTGCATCGCCTCCTGGGCGACCCGCAGCAGCGCCTCCTCCTGGGCGGCGGGCAGCGCGCGTACCCGTTCGGCGTGGAAGGTGACGGAGGCGTCGTGCACCCGGTCCAGGACGCGGGCCTCGGTGCGCAGCGTGGCGACCAGGCCGTCCTCGTCCAGGCCGGCCGGGCGCAGCTCGACCACGACGGCACGCAGTTCCTCGGCGGCCTCGGCGGCGAGCGCGGCCACCTGCCGGATCTCCTCCTTGGCGCGGACCGGCTCGTGATCGACCAGCGAGGCGGCGGCCTGCGCGGTGAGCCGCAGCGAGAAGAGCTTCTGCGAGACCGCGTCGTGCAGCTCGTGGGCGATCCTGGCCCGCTCCCCCGCCAGGGTCAGCTCGCGGCTGCGTTCGTAGAGCCGGGCGTTGATGAGGGCGATGGCGGCGTGGTCGGCGAGGATCCGCAGCAGGTCCTCGTCCTCCTGGGTGAAGCCGCCGGACGATTCGGGTGCCCTGGGGCAGGTCTTGTTGGCGAGGAATACGGCGCCGAGGATCTCGTCGCCGTCCACGATCGGCATGCCGATGAAGTCCTTCATCACCGGGTGGGTACGCGGCCAGCCGGCGAAGCTCTCGAAGGTGCGGACGTCGTCGAGGCGCTGCGGGGCGCCCTCGCGCAGCATCGCGGCGAGCACGCCGTGCTGCCGCGGCAGGGGGCCGATGGCCTTCCACTGCTCGTCGCTGACGCCGTCGACCACGAACTGGGCGAAGCCGCCGTGGTCGTCGGGCACGCCGAGGGCGGCGTACTCGGCGCCGAGCAGCTCCCGCGCCGAGGCGACGATGGTCTGCAGCACCTCGCGCACCTCCAGCTGGCGGTTCATCGCCAGCAGTGCGGCACTGACCGCTTCGAATCCGCCTCGCGGCGTCCGGCTGGACATGTCGTCCACGGTACCGGCGCTTGTCACGGCGGGGATGCGCCCTGCGGACGGGGCGGGCTCGGCCGTACGGACTAGTCCCAAGTGACCCGGTGCGGTGCGGCGGGCGGCCGGGGCGGGCGCATTCCTACGGTGAGGTCAGGTGGTCCGGCGTCCGGCCGGGGCGCGGTCTGACGGAGGGCGGGATCATGCCGGTGGCGATCATCACGGGCGCGTCGCGGGGGCTCGGGCGGTCGGCGGGGCGGTGCTGAACATCAGCTCGGACGCGGCGGTGGAGGCGTATCCGACCTGGGGCGGGTACGGCGCGAGCAAGGCCGCGCTCGACCAGCTGTCGGCGGTACTGGCGCAGGAGGAGCCGCGGGTGCGGGTGTGGTGGGTGGACCCGGGCGAGCTGCGGACCGAGCTGTACGCGGCGGCGGTGCCGGACGACCCGGACTTCGGGGAGCGGCTGTGTCCTGACGAGGTGGCGCCGGCGGTGGTACGGCTGCTGGACGAGGACGCGCCGAGCGGCCGGTACGTGGCGGACGTGCTGCTGGGGGCGCGGTGACGGCGGCGGTCAGGTGCGTGACCTGCGACCAGGAGGCGGCGCGGCTGGGGTCGGCCGGCCTCGCGGGGCTGCGGCTGCCGCCGGAGCTGGTGGCGACGGCGCCGCCGCCCCGGCGGGACGCGGTCCGGCTGCTGGTCGGCCGGAAGGCGCGGGACGAGGTGACCGGCCACTGCTTCCGGGAGCTGCCGGCGCTGCTGCGGGCCGGGGACGTGCTGGTGGTGAACACCTCGCGGACGCTGCCGGCGGCGGTGGACGGGCGGCTGAGCGGTACTGCCGAGACGGTGGTGGTGCACTGCTCGACCCGGCGGGCTCGGCGGAGATGCCGAGCGCCGGGCGGCCCTTCACCGCGGCACTGGTGACCGAGCTGGTCAGCCGGGGGGTGCAGATCGCGCCGATCGTGCTGCACACCGGGGTCGCCTCGGCGGAGGCGCACGAGCCGCCGTACGCGGAGCCGTTCGCGGTGCCGGCGAGCACCGCGTGGCAGGTGAACGCGGCCCGGGCGGCCGGCGGCCGGGTGGTGGCGGTGGGCACCACCGCGGTACGTGCCCTGGAATCGGCGGCCGGCCCGCGGGGCGTGGTGACCGCGGCGCGCGGCTGGACCGAGCTGGTGATCACCCCGGAGCGCGGGATGCGGGCGGTGGACGGGCTGCTGACCGGGCTGCACGAGCCGGAGGCGTCCCATCTGCTGATGCTGCGGGCGCTGTCCGGGGACCGGCTGCTGACCGCGGTGTACGCCCAGGCGCTGCGCGGACGTTATCTCTGGCATGAATTCGGCGATGTGAATCTGCTGCTTCCATAAGGCCGTTCGGACATCACATAAAGCGCCCTCCCGCTCACCGCGAGCGACCGGGAGGGCGCAATCGTGTGAGGTGGCCTATAGGACGTGGATCACATACTAGGCGGCTTAGTCGCATGACCCGGTGGAAAAGCGGCCGGAAACAGCGAAGGCAGCCGCGGTTGTCGAGGCGGCTACGAATTCCATTCGTAGCCGGTCTCGTTGACCCCCGATTTAGGACCCTCTAAGAATTCTCAGGTCCCGCAATCGGAAGAGGTAACACCGCATGCAGCTCCCCACGTTCCCGAAGATCGGCCGGCTGTCCAAGAAGCGCAAGATCACGGTGGCCGGTGCCGCCGCCGCGGCTGCCGTTGTCCTGGCCGTCACCGGTTTCCAGGCGACCGGTGGGTCCTCCTCGGTTGCCAACGGCGATCCCACCGGGTACACCGTCTCCACCGGCGACAAGGTGAAGAGTCTCGGCGCGAAGTCCGGTCTGGCGTCGCAGCAGGCGATCTCCGACCAGGCCGCGGCGAAGAAGAAGGCAGCGGCCGACGCCGCCGCGAAGCAGAAGGCGACCGCTGAGGCCGCCGCGAAGAAGAAGGCCGCCGCCGAGGCAGCGGCGAAGAAGAAGGCGGCGGACGAGGCAGCGGCCAGGAAGAAGGCGGCAGCCGACGCCGCCGCCAGGAAGAAGGCCGCCGCCGACGCCGTCAGGAAGCGGGCGGCAGAACGGGCCGCGGCCGAACGCGCGCAGGCCAGGCAGGCCGCGAACCGTTCCACCGTGCGGGCCGCCGTCAAGCCCGCCCCGGCGCCGGTCAGGAAGGCCGCCCCCGCCCCGGCCGCGCCGGTCTACGCCAACAACCTCGACGGCTGGATCAGGGAATCCCTCGCCGTCATGCACGAGAAGGGTATTCCGGGCAGCTACAACGGCATTTACCGGAACATCATCCGTGAGTCGAGCGGCAACCCCCAGGCGATCAACCTGTGGGACTCCAACGCCGCCAAGGGCATTCCCTCGAAGGGGCTGCTCCAGGTGATCGACCCGACCTTCCAGACGTACCACGTCAACGGAACCTCGTGGAACATCTACGACCCGGTGGCCAACATCACCGCGGCGTGCAATTACGCGTACCACGTGTACGGCTCGATGGACAACGTCAACTCGGCGTACTGATCCCGGCCGCGCAATAAGAAACGCACAAAGGGGCGGTGGAACCTTCCGGTTCCACCGCCCCTTCGCATGGGCCGAGTTGTGCGGCGGCTACTTCCGCATGACTTCCGGCTCATGGCGGCGCAGCAGCCGCGACACGACGAAGCCGCAGATGACGCCGATGGCGATCAGCACGGCCATGTCCAGCCCCCACGCCCCCGCGGTGTGGTTCCACAGCGGGTCGGGGTTGCCCGGGTCCCACGGCATGACCCGGTTCAGATTCGCGGTGGCGGCGAGCGCGGCCACCGCCCACCGGGCGGGCATCAGCCAGGCGAACTGCTCGATGCCGGGCGAGTCGTAGAGCTGGAAGAGCACACCGGTGAAGACCACCTGGACGATGGCGAACATGACCAGCAGCGGCATGGTCTTCTCGGCCGTCTTCACCAGCGAGGAGATGATCAGGCCGAACATCATCGAGGTGAAGCCGAGCCCGATGACGGCGAGGGTCATCTCGACGGCCGGCTGGTTCTGCACGATGACGCCCTCGACCGGCAGCGTCCGGGGGGCGAAACCGATCCCGCAGATGATCGCGCCCTGGAGGGCCGTGATCAGGCCCAGCACGATGACCTTCGACATCAGATACGCCGACCGGGACAGGCCGGTGGCCCGTTCCCGCTCGTAGATGACCCGTTCCTTGATCAGCTCACGGACCGAGTTGGCGGCGCCGGAGAAGCACGCGCCGACCGCGAGGATCAGCAGGATGGTGCCGGCGTCCTTGTTGATGCCGTTCGCCTTCGCCGGCCCCGGGCCGAGGCCGCTGGCCGCCGGGATGACCACGCTCACCACACCGAGCACGGCGGGCAGGATGAACATCAGCGCGATGAAGCCGCGGTCCGAGGAGATCACCGACAGATACCGGCGGATCAGCGTGAACAGCTGCGCCGTCCAGCCGGTCGGCTTGGGCGGCTTGGCCACCTGGTGCGGGATGTACGGGGCTGCCTGCGGGGCGGCCGAGTCGAGTTCGGCGGCGTACATCTGGTAGTGCTGCGAGCCGCGCCAGCGTCCCGACCAGTCGTAGTCGCGGTAGTTCTCGAAGGCGGAGAAGACATCGGCCCAGGTCTCGTAGCCGAAGAAGGTCAGCGCCTCGTCCGGCGGGCCGAAGTACGCCACCGAGCCGCCCGGCGCCATCACCAGCAGCTTGTCGCAGAGCGCCAGTTCGGCCACCGAGTGGGTGACCACCAGGACGGTTCGGCCGTCGTCGGCCAGACCGCGCAGCAGCTTCATCACATCGCGGTCCATGCCCGGGTCGAGCCCGGAGGTCGGCTCGTCCAGGAAGATCAGCGACGGCTTGGTGAGCAGCTCCAGGGCGACCGAGACGCGCTTGCGCTGGCCGCCGGAGAGCGAGGTGACGCGCTTGTCGGCGTGGATGTCGAGCTTCAGCTCGCCCAGCACCTCGTTGATCCGTGCCTCACGCTCGGCGGACTGCGTGTCACCGGGGAAGCGGAGCTTGGCCGCGTACCGCAGTGCCGTCTTGACCTGGAGTTCCTTGTGCAGGATGTCGTCCTGCGGGACCAGGCCGATGCGCTGGCGCAGCTCGGCGAACTGCTTGTACAGGTTCCGGTTGTCGTACAGCACCTCGCCCTCGTCGGCGGGCCGGTAGCCGGTGAGTGCCCGCAGCAGGGTGGACTTGCCGGACCCGGACGGGCCGATCACGCCGATCAGCGACTTCTCCGGGACACCGAAGGAGACGTCCTTGAGGATCGTCTTGGTGGTCTTGCCGTGCGGCACGGTGACCGTGAGGCGGCGGGCCGAGAAGGACACCTCGCCGGTGTCGACGAACTCCTCCAGCCGGTCGCCGACCAGCCGGAAGGTGGAGTGCCCCACGCCGACGATGTCATTGGGGCCCAGCAGGTGGCGCTGGATCGACTGGCCGTTGACGTAGGTGCCGTTGTGGCTGCCCAGGTCGACGATCTCGTAGCGGCCGTCGGGGTGCGCCCGGAACTCCGCGTGGAAACGGGAGACCTGGAGGTCGGAGACGACCAGGTCGTTCTCCAGCGCACGGCCGATCTTCATCACCCGGCCGAGATCGAGCCGGTGGAACGTGGTCGGGTTGCGGACGTTGAACCCCGGTCCGCCGCCGGCCGGCGCGGCCTGCGGTCGCGGCTGGGCCTGCGGCGCCGGCGGCTGCCCGCCCCAGCCGGCCTGCTGCGGCGGGACCTGCGCGGGTGGTGCGCCGCCCCACGCGCCGGCCGCGGGCGCGCCCGGCTGAGCGGCGGCCGGTGCGGGCTGTGGTGCGGCTTGCGCGGGCTGCGGTGCGGCCTGCGCCGGTGCCGCGTACATCTGCGCCTGCGCGGACGGCTGTTGCCGGGCCGCGGGCTGCGCCTGCTGCTGAACCGCGGGCTGCGGCTGCGCGGCCGGCGGCTGGTACTGCGGCTGCACCACGTGCCCCGCCGCCGCTCCGGCGACAGCGCCCGCCGCTGCCTGCGGCGCCGCGGCGGCGCGGAAGTCAAGCCGCGGCCCGTCGGTGGCGTTGCCGAGGTGGACGGCCGCGCCGGGCGCGACCTGCGACTGCTGGACGCGCTGCCCCCGCACGAAGGTGCCGTTGGTGCTGCCGAGGTCCTCGATCACCCAACCGCCGTCGCCACGGCGGACGGTGGCGTGCCGCCACGACACCCGTGCGTCGTCGAAGACCACATCGCCCTGCGGGTCGCGCCCCAGGCTGTACGACCGGGCCGCGTCCAGCGTCCAGGTCTGTCCGTTCCATTCGAGTACGAGTTCAGGCACCCCAAGCCCCATGTGTTGTCCCCCGAGTAGTCCCCCTTGTGGAGGGGAGTCTAGGGACAGCGAACTGCGGGAGGAACTGTCACAGGCTCCGGTCTCGTAACAGAAAACCGCTTCCGGTACGGGTTTGGCATCAGATCGTTGACGACGCTCCCCGCGCACCACGACAGTTGGGGACAGTTGCGGGCGTTGGGGGACGACGGCCTCGGGGGGTCAGGTATGAGTGCACGGCGCACACCGTGGGTGCGAGTGCTGTTGAGCGCACTGGCCGCGGTGAGTTGGGCGTTCGCGGGGATGATCGGCGTCGCGGCGCTCGGTCTTCACCTGCTGGGCGCCGATGCGTCGGGTTCGCTGGGACCGATGACCGCGGCGGTGGTCGCGATGGCCATCGGCGGCAAGGTGCGGCCGACCGGGGACGTGGGGGCGTTCGGGCTGAGCGGGTCGCAGACGCAGGCCGCGCTGGGCATCGCGCCGCTGGGTGTCGGCCTGGTCGGGGCGCTGCTGCTGGCCTGGGTGTTCCTGCGGTCCCTGCGCAGGGCGGGAGTTGTCGTCCCGCCGGGTGAACTGGCCGCGCGGGTCACGGCGACCGCGGTGCTCTTCGTGGCGCTGGTCGGCGGCCTGGCGTGGGCCGGGCAGGACACGGTGGCGATCGACGCGGGGTCGGTCGGGCCGCCGAAGGGCGCCACCGACGACCTGCTGGGGAATCTGCCCGGGATCGGCAGGATCAGCGGCGGGCTCGCCGACGGGCTGCAGGACATCGTCAAGACCCAGACATCGGTAAAGTTCCATGTGGAGACCGGGCGGAGCCTGCTCGGGGCGGCGGTGTGGGTGCTGGTCGTGCTGGTGATCGCGCTGCTCGCGTCGCGCCGGACGCCGCTGCCGGCCCAGTGGCGCGCCGTGCACCGGGTGGTACGGCCGGCGGCGTCCGCGCTCACGCTGGTGCTGCTGGTGGCGGTCTTCGCCGGCTTCGCGGCGGCGGTGTACGCGGCCCTGACCGGTGACCAGCCGGGGCGGATCATGGGGGCGGCACTGCTCGGGACGCCCAACGGGGTGTGGCTCGCGGTCCCGCTCGGGCTCTTCGTGCCGTGGAAGGGGACGGTCTCCGGCCCGCTGGCCTCCTTCCTGCCCGATCCGCTGCCGAAGTTCCTGGCCGGGCACGACGGCGCCACGATCACACCGGGCGGCCTCGCCGGACTCGACGGGCGGGTGTGGCTGCTGCCGGTGGCCATCGCGGTGATGATGCTGCTCGCGGGGGCACTGACCGCCACCCGCACCCCGCTGGAGGAGCCCAGGGGGCGATACGTGGCCGCGTGCGCGGTGCGGCTCGGGGTGGTCACGGCACTGGCCCTGCCGCTGCTGGTGCAGGTGACCGGGATCAAGGTCAACGCGAATCTGTCGGTCTTCGGGATCGACGCGGTGGGGGCGGGGCTCGACCTGCACGGGAACGCGGGGCTGGCCGTGCTGCTCGGTGCGGCGTGGGGAGCCGCGGCCGGCGCCGTGGGCGCGCTGCTCGCCCTGGCGACGGGGTCGGCCGGCCGGCAGGTCGCCGCCCTGGCGGCGCCGGCACCTGAACGGCCCCCGGTGCCCGCCCCCGCGGACGACCCGGCCCGTACGTACCCCGCGGTGCCCGCCGCCACGGACGACCCCGCCCGTACGTACCCCGCGGTGCCCGCCGCCACGGACGACTCCGCCCGTACGTATCCCGCGGTGGCCTACCAGCCGGGCCCCTACCTCCCCTCCCCCGCCTACCGCCCCGAGCAGGAGCACAACTCGTACGCCTCCCCGTCGCCCGACGAGCCCACCGCCCTCGCCCCGCCCCCGCCCGGCCGGCCGCCTTCTCCCCCGGCCGCCGACAAGTGGCCGCCACCGCCTCCGCCCGTGTCCTGACGAACCCCAGGTCGCGGGGGCCCTGTCCGCAAGGCGGGACGGGGAGGCTGACTGATCCACGGGGCGGATACCGTGGAGACACCATGAACGACGCCCCGCAGAGCAGCCCCGCCGCCGAGGTTCCGCCGGCCGGCACCCCCACCCTGCTGGTCAAGATCTTCGGCAAGGACCGCCCCGGCATCACCGCCGGCCTCTTCCACACCCTCGCCGGGTTCGGTGTGGACGTGGTGGACATCGAGCAGGTCGTGACGCGGGGCCGGATGGTGCTCTGCGCCCTGGTCACCGCGCCGGCCGCCCGCGGCGCGGAGGGCGAGCTGCGCGCGACCGTGCACAGCTGGGCCGAGGCGTCCCGGATGCAGGCCGAGATCATCTCGGGCATCGGCGACAACCGCCCGCGCGGTGAGGGCCGCAGCCACGTCACCGTGCTGGGCAGCCCGCTCACCGCCGAGGACACCGCCGCCATAACCGCACTGATCACCGGCGCCGGCGGCAACATCGACCGGATCTTCCGGCTGGCCAAGTACCCGGTCACCGCCGTGGAGTTCGCGGTGTCCGGTGCGAGCGCCGGGGCCCTGCGCTCGGCGCTCTCCCCGGAGGCGGCGGTCCGCGGGGTGGACGTCGCAGTGGTGCAGGCCGGACTGCAGCGCCGGGCGCAGCGGCTGATCGTGATGGACGTGGACTCCACCGTGATCCAGGACGAGGTGATCGAACTCTTCGCCGCGCACGCCGGCTGCGAGGCGGAGGTCGCCGAGGTGACAGCCGCCGCGATGCGCGGCGAGCTGGACTTCGAGCAGTCGCTGCACGCCCGGGTCGCCCTGCTCGCGGGCCTGGACGTCTCGGTGGTGGAGAAGGTCCGCTCGCAGGTGCGGCTGACCCCGGGCGCCCGCACCCTGGTGCGGACCCTCAAGCGGCTCGGCTACCAGGTGGGCATCGTCTCCGGCGGCTTCACCCAGGTCACCGACGACCTCAAGGAGCGGCTCGGCCTCGACTTCGCCGCCGCCAACACCCTGGAGGTGGTGGACGGCCGGCTGACCGGCCGGGTGACCGGGCCGATCGTGGACCGCGCCGGCAAGGCCCGGCTGCTGCGCAGCTTCGCCGAGCAGGCCGGGGTTCCGCTGAGCCAGACCGTCGCGGTCGGTGACGGTGCCAACGACCTGGACATGCTCAACGCGGCCGGGCTCGGCGTCGCCTTCAACGCCAAGCCCGTCGTCCGTGAGGCGGCCGACACCGCCGTGAACGTACCTTTCCTCGACACGGTGCTGTATCTGCTGGGCATCACCCGGGAGGAAATCGAGGCGGCCGACGAGCTGGACGGTGTGGTCACCGGCTGACCCGGCGGTGCGCCGCGGCTACGCCTCGTGCGGGGTCCAGAACCCCGTCAACGTGCCCACGCCGTGCTCCACGGTCTTCCAGGAGCCCGCGAAGGTGAGCACCGCGAAGGCCGCGGTGGGGAAGCCGATCTGGTCCAGCCGGGTCCTGGCGTCCCCTTCGGCGGAGCCGGCCAGCGCGTCGGCCAGCGCGTGCATCCCGGGGTTGTGCCCGACCACCAGCAGCGAGCCGATCTCGTCGGGGGTCTCGTTGAGCAGTGCCAGCAGGTCGCCGAGGCTCGCTTCGTAGAGCCGCTCCTCGTAGACGGTCCTGGGCCGGTGGTCCAGTTCGTGGGAGGCGAGCTTCCACGTCTCGCGGGTGCGGGCGGCGGTGGAGCACAGGGCGAGGTCGAAGGTGATGCCGTCGTCGAGGAAGCGGCGGCCGGCGGCTGGGGCGTCCAGCCGGCCGCGGTCGGCCAGCGGCCGCTCATGGTCCGGGACCGAGGGCCAGTCGGCCTTGGCGTGCCGGAGCAGGACGAGGGTGCGGGGCGAATCGGCGCTCATGCCTCTCAGCTTTCCAGAAAACCCGCGCCCAGGCGCGGGCTGGCCCCCACCACCGGCCACTCACCGCCGCCAGGGGGCGCTGTGACCAGCGCCGCAGCCGGTCCGGAGCCCGGGCCGGGACCGGGCCGGAGCCCGAGCCGGGGCGCGTCCGGGGGTCGGGCCGGGGCCCGGCCCCGGGTGCGTCCAGAGCCGGCCCAGAGGCTGGTCCAGGGTCGGTCCGCAGCCGGTCCGGGAGCTGGTCCGGGGCACGGCCGGCGTCAGTCGGGGGGCTGGTCCAGGGTCGGTCCGCAGCCAGTTCGGGAGCTGGTCCACGGTCGACCGGCGTCGGTCGCAGCCGGTTCGCAGCCGCTGCGAGGGCCGAGCCAGGACCGGTCCGGCCGCCGGGCCGGGGTGCGTCCGGGGCTCGGGTCGTTACAGCAGGTGCTGCAGCAGGGCGCCGAGTGCGGTGGCGAGGTGGGTGAGGGTGTCCCCGGCCGGGAGGGCCGACGCGTCCGCCGGGCCGGCGCTGAGCAGCGCCAGCAGCGTGGCGAAGGCGGCGGCGGGCAGGGCGATGGCCCACCACGGCAGCCGGGTCTGCACCCGGGCGGCCTTCTCCGGGCCGGGAGCGGCCGGACCGCCGCGCCGGGCGCAGAGGTGCGGGGACTGCGTGGTCACGGTGACCGCCTCCGTGGTTGGACCGTCGAAGTGCCTTGTTCCTGCGTGCAGTTCGACGCTACGGGGGCGGGGCGGGCGGCCCCATCCGGTCGTCCACCCACTTGACCCTGACCCTGGCCCCCTAGGGATGGTGGGGTTGTCCCCACCCCCCGCTCAGGGGGAAGGACCGGGTCCGGTCCTGCGGCCGGGCGGTCAGCCCATCCGGGAGGCGAAGATCGCGACCACCGCGACGATCGCGGGCACCGCCATCATCATCCCGAAGATCATCAGCAGGCGCCGCTGGGGCTGCGGGGGATTCGGTTCGAGTACGGGCATGGGATCAGTCTGGCACCGGCGGTACGGCGGACCGCGGCGGGGTCACAGTTCGTCCTCGATGTGCCGCCTGCGCCCGGCCGACACCCCGCAGAAGACCTGCGGCACGACCAGGGCGATCATCAGCGCCATCGGGAGTCCCCAGCCGCCGCTCGCCTGGTTGAGCACGCCGACCAGGATCGGCCCGGGGATCGACAGCAGATAGCCGGTGCTCTGTGCGAACGCCGACAGCCGCACCACTCCGGCACCGGACCGGGACCGCATCCCGATCATGGTGAGCACCAGCGGGAAGGCGCAGTTGGCGACGCCGAGCAGCAGCGCCCACAGCCAGGGCAGCCAGGAGGTGGCGGCGGGCGCGGCCCACAGCCCGGCGAAGCCGGCCACCTGGAAGCCGGCCAGCACCACGACGATCGGGCCCTGCGAGCGCATCCGGGCGGCGAGCGCCGGCAGCACGAAGGAGAGCGGCACGGCGATCACCATGGTGACGGCGAGCAGCAGGCCGGCCGTGTCCGCGGAGACTCCGGCGTCCCGGAAGATCTGCGGCATCCAGCCCATCGTGACGTAGGCGCCGGTGGCCTGCAGGCCGAAGAAGGCGCCGAGCATCCAGGCGGTACGGCTGCGGGTGATCCGGCCGTGCGCGCCGTGTTCGCCGAGAGCGCCGCCACCGCGGTGCTCGCTGCGTGCGCTGTGTTCGCCGAGTGCGCCGTTCCCGGTGGCCGGGGCGGTGCCGCGTACACCAGGAGTGCCGGCCGGCGGCCGGGGCGCGGCCGACCTGTCCCGTACCAGCGGCAGCCAGGGCAGCACCGCGACGGCGGCCGGCGCCGCCCACACGGCCAGGCCGAGCCGCCAGTTGCCGCCCAGCGCGTCGGTGAGCGGCACGGTGACGGCGGCGGCCACCGCGGTGCCCAGCGAGAGCGCCATCGAGTACAGGCCGGTGACCGCGCCGACCCGGTCGGGGAAGTAGCGCTTGACGATCACCGGCATCAGCACGTTGGAGACGGCTATGCCGGCCAGGGCCAGCGCGCTGGCAGCCAGGAAGACGGCGGTGCCGCCGGCGAGGGGACGCAAGCCCAGCCCGGCGGCGATGGCGGCCATGCCGGCGCAGATCACCGCGCCGGGGCCGTAGCGGCGGGCGAGCCGGGGCGCGGCGAAGCCGAAGAGGGCGAAGCAGGCCGCGGGGACGGAGGTGAGCAGTCCTGCCATCGCGCCGCTCATACCGAGTCCGGCGCGGACCTCCTTGAGCAGCGGCCCGAGGCTGGTGACGGCCGGGCGCAGGTTGACGGCCGCGAGCAGGAGCCCGGCGACGACGAGGCGGCGTACCCAGGGCGCCAGGGTGTTCCGCGGTGCGGGAGGAGCGCCGGGAACGGCCTCCCGGGGCACGCGGGTCCGGTCGAGGGTCACTGATTCGTCTTCTTGCATCACACCATCATAGAATCATGGGATGACTCTCGGACCCGTCCCCCGTGCCTCGGCGCTCGCCGATCAGGTCATCGCCCGGCTGCGCGCCGAGATCGCCTCAGGGGCGTGGCCGGTGGGCTCGCGCATTCCCACCGAACCGGAACTGGTGGAGCGGCTGGGGGTGGCCCGCAACACGGTGCGGGAGGCGGTCAGGGCGCTGGCCCACAACGGGCTGCTCGACATCCGGCAGGGCTCGGGCACCTATGTGCTGGCGACCAGTGAGCTGGCCGGGGTGATGGGGCAGCGGTTCGCCGGCGCCGATCCGCTGCACGTCGCCGAGCTGCGCGGCTCGCTGGAGGCGACCGCCGCGGCGCTGGCCGCCGAGCGCCGCGATGAGGCGGATCTGCGGCACCTGGACGCACTGCTGGAGCGCCGGGAGGAGGCGTGGCGTTCGGGCGACGCGGAAGCGTTCGTGGAGGCCGACGCCACCCTCCACCTCGCGGTGGTCGCGACCTCCCACAACGAGGTGCTGGCCGCCCTCTACGCCGACCTCGGCCAGGTGCTGCGGGACTTCCTGCGGGCCGACGTCGGCACCGAACTGCGGCCGGAGGACCACCTCGACCACGCCCGGCTGGTGGCCGCCATCCGGGCCGGCGACCCGGACCGCGCCGCCGCGGAGGCCCGCGACCACGCCTTCCACTGCCGCTTCACCAACTCCTGACCGCCCTGGCACCCGCACGAAGGCACCCCGCACCGACTCGGGTACGGGGTGCCGCGTCGCGGTCCGGGTGCGGTGTCAGGCGCCCACCGCGTGGAGCCCGCCGTCCACGTGGATGATCTCGCCGGTGGTCTTGGGGAACCAGTCCGAGAGCAGCGCGACGACACCGCGGCCGGCCGGCTCGGGGTCGGACATGTTCCACTCCAGCGGGGAGCGGTGGTTCCAGACGTCGGCGAGTTCCGCGAAGCCGGGGATGGACTTGGCGGCCATCGAGCCGATCGGGCCGGCTGAGATGAGGTTGCAGCGCACGTTCTGCTTGCCCAGGTCGCGGGCGATGTAGCGGGAGGTGGCCTCCAGCGCGGCCTTGGCCGGGCCCATCCAGTCGTACTGCGGCCAGGCGAACTGCGCGTCGAAGGTGAGGCCGACCACCGAGCCGCCGCCGGTGCCGGTGGCGCTGTCCGGCGCGGACATCAGCGGCAGGCACGCCATGGTGAGGGACTTCAGCGAGTACGCCGACACGTGCATCGCGGTGGCGACGGACTCGAAGGGCGTGTTGAGGAAGTTGCCGCCGAGCGCGTCCTGCGGCGCGAATCCGATCGAGTGGACGACGCCGTCGAGGCCGCCGAGCTCGTCGCGGACGACGCTCTCCAGACCGCTCAGGTGCTCGTCGTTGGTGACGTCCAGCTCGATCACCTTGACCGGCTTGGGCAGCTTCTTGGCGATCCGCTCGGTGAGGGTGGGCCGGGGGAAGGCGGTCAGGATGATCTCGGCACCCTGCTCCTGCGCCAGCCTGGCGGTGTGGAAGGCGATGGAGGACTCCATCAGCACACCGGTGATCAGGACCCGCTTGCCGTCGAGGATTCCGCTCATGGTGATCAGTGACCCATGCCCAATCCGCCGTCAACGGGGATGACGGCTCCAGTGATGTACGAAGCGTCGTCGGAGGCGAGGAAGCGCACGGCGGCGGCGATCTCCTCCGGCTGCGCGTAGCGCCCGAGCGGCACCTGGGCGACGATGCCGCTGCGCTGCTCGTCGCTGAGCGCCCGGGTCATGTCGGTGTCGACGAAGCCCGGGGCCACGACGTTGAAGGTGATGTTGCGCGAGCCCAGCTCACGGGCGAGCGAGCGGGCGAAGCCGACCAGACCGGCCTTGGAGGCCGCGTAGTTGGCCTGGCCCGCCTGGCCCAGCAGCCCGACGACGGAGGAGATCAGCACGACCCGGCCCTTGCGGGCCCGCAGCATGCCGCGGTTGGCGCGCTTGACGACCCGGAAGGTCCCGGTGAGGTTGGTGTCGAGGACGGAGGTGAAGTCGTCCTCGGTCATCCGCATCAGCAGCTGGTCCTTGGTGACGCCGGCGTTGGCGACGAGCACCTCGACATTGCCGTGCGCGGCTTCGATCTCCTTGTAGGCCTGCTCGACCTGCTCGGTTTCTGTGATGTCGCAGCGGACCGCGAGCACACCGAGGTCGGTGAGGTCGGCCGGCGGCCGGCCGGAGCGGTAGGTGATGGCGACCTTGTCGCCCGCCTCGGCGAATGCCCGGGCGATGGCGAGGCCGATGCCCCGGTTTCCTCCGGTGACGAGAACCGAGCGGCTCAACGGATCACCCTTCCCACTAGACAGCCTGTCCAGGGAAAGCTATCGGTCCGGCCCGCGTTCCGGGGAATCGGCCCCGACAGGCTGACCAGCGGCAGCCTGTCGGGTTCCTACAGCGACCGCTCAGTTCCCGGCGCGTGATCCTGCCCTGCGGCGGCTCCAGAAGAGCAGCCCCAGGGCGCCGGAGGCGAGCACCGCGCTGGCGGACAGGGCGGCTTGGAGCGTCGCACTGCTCGGCGTGGCGGTGGCGACGTCGCTGGTCGCGATGGGCTCGGTGCCGCCGTGGCCGTGGTGGCTGACGGTGGACCTCGACTCGCCCGCGGCGATCTGGGCGTCGGTGGGCGCCTGGGGCGCGGCCTTGAGCGCCGCGGCACCCGTCTGGCCGAAGACGACATCCGCGCAGCCGTAGAAGGCCTCGGGGCTGTCACTGCGCTGCCACACCTGGTAGATCAACTGCCGCCCGGTGCGCGCCGGGAGGGTGGCGTTGAAGGTGTAGTAGCCGCTGGGCGCCGAGGGGACGGTGTCGTAGGCCGCGATCGGCGTCGTGTCGAGGTCGGACCACTTCAGCGGTTTGGTCGGGTCGTAGCCCTGCTTGGTGATGTAGAGCGTCATGGTGCCCCGGTGCGGGGCGGTGACCCGGAAGCTGATGCTCCGCTGCCCGGCGGTGACGGGTGTGGCGGGCCAGTCGGTACGGGCCCAGTCCAGCGCCCGGTACTTGTCGCGGTTGGCCGAGCAGAGGTGGCCGTCGGGGATGATCGTGCGGCTCTGTCCGTTGGCGTCGGCGATGTTGACCTCGTTCCAGTCGTACAGCGGCTGGGTGCCGCTGTCGGCGACGAGGTCCTTGCAGACCTGGGACTTGGGGTTCTCCGGGCCTTCCGCGTAGCAGCCGGAGACCCGGCTGACCGGGGTGCTGAGCGCGCCGTGGGCGTCGGCCAGGCCGGGGGTGAGGGCGCCGATGATCAGTGCGGTGGCGCCGACCGCACTGATGGTGGCGGTGTTGCGGCGTACTGACATGTGGGGGGCTCCTGTCGTGCCTGAGGTGGTGCTCTGCGGACAAGGAGGGCGGTTGTCATGAGCATACTAATTGGTCTGGACCAAGCCAAGAGCCGGCCGCGGAAGTTATCCACAGGCGGCGGCAAATGGCCGAGCAGGGGGCGGTGGTGACGTGGTTCACTGCCGTTACCTGTCGGACACCTGTCGAACGGTCGAAGGGGAACCCCGTCGTGCCTCATGAGGTCGATCAGTCATTTCTGGCGCTGCCGCTGCGGGCGCTCGCCGACGCGGCGCTGGCGCGAGCGCGCGCGCTGGGCGCCGAGCACGCGGACTTCCGGCTGGAGCGGGTGCGCAGCGCCTCGCTGCGGCTGCGGGACGCCCGGCCCGCCGGCAGCTCGGACAGCACAGAACTGGGCTATGCGGTGCGGGTGGTGCACGGCGGGGCCTGGGGCTTCGCCGCAGGAGTGGATCTGACGATGGACGCCGCGGCGCGGGTCGCCGGCCAGGCGGTCGCGATGGCCAAGCTCTCCGCCAAGGTGATCGCGGCGGCCGGGTCCACCGAGCGGGTGGAGCTGGCCGACGAGCCGGCGCACCCCGACCAGGTCTGGGTGTCGTCGTACGAGATCGATCCGTTCGACGTGCCGGACGCCGAGAAGAGCGCGCTGCTCGCCGACTGGAGCAGCCGGCTGCTGGCCGCCGACGGCGTCTCGCACGCCGACGCCGACCTGCTCACGGTCCGCGAGAACAAGTTCTACGCCGACACCGCCGGGACCACCACCACCCAGCAGCGGGTCAGGCTGCAGGCGCAGTTGACCGCCGTCTCGGTCGACCCGGACAGCGGCGACTTCGCCTCGATGCGGACCCTCGCCCCGCCGGCCGGCCGCGGCTGGGAATACGCCACCGGCACCGGCTGGGACTGGGACGCCGAACTCGCCGCGATCCCCGGGCTGCTGGCTGAGAAGATGCGCGCCCCCTCGGTGGAGGCGGGCCGTTACGACCTGGTGATCGACCCGTCCAACCTCTGGCTCACCATCCACGAGTCGGTCGGCCACGCCACCGAACTGGACCGCGCGCTGGGGTACGAAGCGGCGTACGCGGGCACCTCCTTCGCCACCTTCGACCAGCTCGGCACGCTGAAGTACGGCTCGCCGCGGATGAACGTGACCGGTGACCGCACCGCGGAACACGGCCTGTCCACCATCGGCTTCGACGACGAGGGTGTCGCCGCCCAGTCGTGGGACCTGGTCAAGGAGGGCGTCCTGGTCGGTTATCAGCTGGACCGGCGGATCGCCCGGCTCACCGGCTTCGAGCGGTCCAACGGCTGCGCCTTCGCCGACTCCCCCGCCCATGTACCCGTCCAGCGGATGGCGAACGTCTCGCTCCAGCCGGATCCGGACGGCCCTTCGACCGAGGAGCTGATCGCCGGCGTCGACCGGGGGATCTACGTGGTCGGCGACCGCTCCTGGTCCATCGACATGCAGCGGTACAACTTCCAGTTCACCGGGCAGCGGTTCTTCCGGATCGAGGGCGGCAAACTGGCCGGCCAGCTCAAAGACGTCGCCTACCAGGCGACCACCACCGACTTCTGGGGCTCGATGGAGGCGGTCGGCGGCCCGCAGACCTATGTGCTCGGTGGCGCGTTCAACTGCGGCAAGGCCCAGCCAGGCCAGGTCGCCGCGGTCAGCCACGGCAGCCCGTCGGCGCTCTTCCGGGACGTCAACGTACTCAACACCACCCAGGAGGCGGGGCGATGAGCATCACGACGAAGCCGCACGAGATCGTCGAGCGGGCCCTGGAGCTGTCCCGGACGGACGGCTGCGTGGTGATCGCCGACGAGGAGTCCAGTGCCAATCTCCGCTGGGCGGCGAACTCGCTGACCACCAACGGCGTCTCCCGCGGCCGGACGCTCACCGTGATCGCCACCGTGGACGGCGGGCAGGGCACCGCCACCGGCCTGGTGTCGCGCTCCGCGGTGACCGCGGACGAACTCGAACCGCTGGTGCGGGCTGCCGAGGCGGCGGCCCGGGAGGCCGGTCCCGCCGAGGACGCCCAGCCGCTGGTCACCGGGGTGCCCCGGTCGGCGGGCTTCACCGACGCCCCCGCCGAGACGACGTCCGAGGTCTTCGCCTCCTTCGCCCCGGCGCTCGGCGAGGCGTTCGCCCTCGCACGGGCCGGCGACCGGGAGCTGTACGGCTTCGCCCACCACACGGTGACCTCGACGTATCTGGGCACCTCCACCGGGCTGCGGCTGCGGCACGACCAGCCCACCGGCACCCTGGAGCTCAACGCGAAGTCCCCGGACCGGACGAAGTCGGCCTGGGCCGGCGCTGCCACCCGGGACTTCACCGACGTGGACCCGCTGGCACTCGACGCCGATCTGGCCAGGCGGCTGTCCTGGGCGGCCCGCCGGGTGGAACAGCCCGCCGGGCGGTACGAGACGCTGCTGCCGCCCACCGCGGTCGCGGACCTGATGATCTACCAGCTGTGGTCGGCCAACGCCCGGTCCGCCGCCGAGGGCCGCACCGTCTTCAGCAAGCCGGGCGGTGGCACCCGGATCGGCGAGAAGCTGGCCGCGCTGCCGCTGACGCTGCGCAGCGACCCGGCCGAACCCGGCCTGGAATCCGCGCCGTTCGTGATCGCGCACGCCTCCGGCGACGACTCCTCGGTCTTCGACAACGGGCTGCCGATCGGCCCGGTCGACTGGGTGCGGGACGGCACCCTCAACCGGCTGCTCGGCACGCGGCACGTCGCCGCGCTGACCGGGGTGCCGGTGGCCCCGGAGACGGACAACCTGATCCTGGACGGCGGCGGCGAGCGGTCGCTGGAGGAGATGGTGGCCGGCACCGAGCGGGGTCTGCTGCTGACCTGCCTGTGGTACATCCGCGAGGTCGATCCGGCCACGCTGCTGCTCACCGGCCTCACCCGTGACGGTGTCTATCTGGTGGAGAACGGCGAGGTGACTGCCGAGGTGAACAACTTCCGGTTCAACGAGTCGCCGGTCGACCTGCTCGGCCGGGCCACCGAGGCGGGCCGCACCGAGCGGACGCTGCCGCGCGAGTGGAGCGACTACTTCACCCGGGCCGCCATGCCGGCGCTGCGGATCCCGGACTTCAACATGAGTTCGGTCAGTCAGGGGGTCTGACAGCGGTGGACGAGAAGCGGACGGTCAGGGTGTCGCGGTTCCTGTCGATGGTGCTGCGGCACCGGCCGGAGGCGGTGGGCATCGTGCTCGACGAGGCCGGCTGGGTGGACGTGGACGAGCTGATCGCCGCGTGCGCCACCCGGGGCCGTCGCTTCTCACGGGCCGAGCTGGACCATGTGGTGGCGACGAACAACAAGAAGCGGTTCGCCTACTCGCCGGACGGCCGGCGGATCAGGGCCAGTCAGGGCCACTCGGTGGAGGTACGGCTGGGACTGGCCGCCGCCGTCCCGCCGGACGTCCTCTTCCACGGCACCGCGGCGGCCTCGGTCGGGGCGATCATGCGCGAGGGCCTGAAACCGATGTCACGGCAGGACGTGCATTTGTCGGCGGACGCGGAGACGGCCGTGCGGGTCGGGGCGCGGCACGGCCGGCCGGTGGTGCTGGCGGTGGACGCCGCCGCGCTGGCCGCGGCCGGTCACGAGTTCCGGGTCAGCGCCAATGGCGTATGGCTGACGGACGCGGTGCCGCCGGAGCGGCTGCGGCGGATATCCGGCTGAACCGACCGGGCGGCTGGACCGACCGGGCGGCTGAACGGTCCTGACCGGCTGAACGGTCCTGACCGGCTGATCAGCGCGGGGCGGCGGTCCGGTCGCGGCCCTTGAACGCCGCCCACAGGGCGTCGCCGAGTGCCACCAGCAGGATCGCGCCAATGAGCTGCAGGGCGTGGCGGGTCCAGTCGAAACCCTTGGTGTCGTTGACGCCGATCCAGGTGGAGGCGCCATTGCCGAGCGCGGCGCCGCCCATACCGCAGATCACGGTGAGCCACAGCGGCAGCGCCTGCTTCCCGGGAATGATCGCCTTGGCGATCAGACCGAGCACCAGGCCGACGATGATCGCCCACAGCCAACCCATCTCACTCGCCTCCTCGGAACCCGTCGGAACGGACTCGTCCGGTTATGGTTTCGCCAGTCTGCGTCCGGCCGGTCCGCCCCGCATGTCGGCCGCGGCCGTCCGCCGGCCGGGCGAAAGGCCGCCGCCCCGCTCTGCTGCCGGGGCGCATCCCGGCGTACGGTGTTGCCTGACCGGTGCCGAGTGCGGTCCGGCCGAGGCGAGCGGGCGGTGGAGCGGCATGGCGAAGAAGGGCGGCCCGGGGGTCTATCAGATCTCGGGGGCGCGTACCGGACTCACCGAGGATGTACGCGGCCGGCAGCGCCGCTATGTGATCTCGATGTCGATCCGCACCCTCTCGGTGATCCTGACCGTGGTGCTGTGGAACGTCGAGCGGCCGCTGGCCTGGGGGACCCTGGTACTGGGTGTGCTGCTGCCGTACGTGGCCGTGGTCTTCGCCAACGCGGGCCGGGAGAACACCCCGATCGCCCCCAGGACCGCCTACATCCCGCAGCCGGTGCGGCCGGCGCTGGAGGCGACCAAGGTGGAGTCCTCGGCGGACCGCGGCACCGACCCGTTCGCGGCGCAGGACGGTACGCCGGGCAGCGCGTCGGGCGGTGCGTCAGAGGGCGCGTCAGGCGGTGCGACGGGCGCCGGCCGGACGACCGAGCCGGGCACCCGGCGGGCCGCCGAACCGGCCGCTGAATCAGGCGCCGAATCGGGCGCTGAATCAGCCACGGAGGCGGCCGAAGGACCCGACGCCGTGTGATCCCGGCAGGTCCCCAGGACCCTGCGGTCTGGACCTGTGAAAGTGGAGCCGGAACCTCAAGAAATGCTCAGATCAATCGTACGGATTCCTCTCCACGCCGGGCTGAGCGCGTGACATACTTCGTACGCGCTCCGCATCCCCCGTCGGAGCGACGGACCGACGCCGGGCGGCTCCCCCCGTGGCTGCCCGGCGTCGCCATGTTCACCCGACCGCCGTGCGGCCCCTCCGGCCCTGTTTACTGGGCCCTGTGAGCGACGAGAAGCCGATCTGCTCGGCCAAGGACTGCCGCGCCCCCGCGGTGTGGGTGCTGGCGTGGAACAACCCCAAACTGCACACGCCCGAGCGGCGCAAGACCTGGCTGGCGTGCGACGAACACCGCGAACATCTGGCCCAGTTCCTGGGCATGCGGGGGTTCCTCAAGGACGTGGTGACGCTGGAGGAATGGGACCGGGCCGCGGCGGCCGGCGACCCGAACGGCGACGCAGCAGGCGCCCTGACCGGCGACCCCGCCAGTGACCCGAGCGGCGACCCCGCCGGTGAGTCAGCCGCCGATCGCTGACATCGGCCGCTCGGGCTGCAGGAACGCCGGGTCGTCCAGACCCGAGCCCGCCTTCTTGCCCCACATCGCGGCCTTCCAGAGCGCGGCCATCTCCGCGTCGGAGGCGCCGGAGCGCAGCGCGGTGCGCAGGTCGGACTCCTCGCGGGCGAAGAGGCAGTTGCGGACCTGCCCGTCGGCGGTCAGCCGGGTGCGGTCGCAGGCCCGGCAGAAGGGCCGGGTGACCGAGCCGATCACGCCGACCCGGCCGGGGCCGCCGTCCACCAGCCACCGCTCGGCGGGCGCGGAGCCGCGGACCGACTCGCCTTCCGGGGTGAGCCGGAAGCGGCTGCCGAGCGCGGTCAGGATCTCGTCGGCGGTGACCATGTCGGTGCGCTGCCAGCCGTGCTGGGCGTCGAGCGGCATCTGCTCGATGAAGCGCAGTTCGTAGCCGTGGTCGAGCGCCCAGGAGAGCAGTTCGGGGGCCTCGTCGTCGTTGAGCCCGCGCATCAGCACGGTGTTGACCTTCACCGGGGCCATGCCCGCCGCGGTCGCCGCTTCCAAGCCGGCCAGCACGTCGTGGTGGCGGTCGCGCCGGGTCAGGGTGTGGAAGACCTCGGGGCGCAGGGTGTCAAGCGAGACATTGACCCGGTCCAGCCCCGCCTCGCGCAGCGCGGAAGCGGTACGGCGCAGGCCGATGCCGTTGGTGGTCAGTGACATCCTGGGCCGTGGTCCGAGGGCGGCGCAGGCCTGGATGATGCCGGTCAGGCCGGGCCGCAGCAGCGGTTCGCCGCCGGTGAAGCGCACATCGGTGACACCCAGTTCGGTGACCGCGATCCGTACCATCCGGACGATCTCGTCGTCGGTGAGCAACTCCGGCTTGGCGAGCCACTGCAGGCCCTCTTCCGGCATGCAGTAGGTGCAGCGCAGATTGCACCGGTCGGTGAGCGAGACGCGCAGATCCGTCGCCACCCTGCCGTAGGTGTCGATGAGCACGGGCACCGCCTCTCTTCGGGCGCCTGTGGCGCGCCGTAACCCCACCAGCGTATGACCCGGCGGCGAAAGAGCGCGGGTCCAGCGCGTACCGCGGCGGCGTACGCGCTGGACCCCGATGGCAACAGTTTGTTGAATCCGCTGGTGGGAGCGTCAGTGCGCGCCGGCGCCCGTCAGCGACCGCACTTCGAGTTCCTTGTACTTCTCGGCGTCCGGCTGCTCGCGGCCGAGCACCGTACCCAGCCAGCCGAGCAGGAAACCGAGCGGGATGGAGATGATGCCGGGGTTGGTGAGCGGGAACCAGTGGAAGTCGCTGCCGGCGAAGAGCGCGTCGTCGGCGCCAGAGACCACCGGCGAGAAGATCACCAGCACCAGGGCGGAGACCAGCCCGCCGTAGATCGACCAGGTGGCGCCGCTGGTGGTGAAGCGTTTCCAGTAGAGGCTGTAGAGGATGGTCGGCAGGTTGGCCGAGGCGGCCACCGCGAAGGCCAGGGCGACCAGTGCGGCGGCGTTGAGCTTGGTGGCGTACATGCCGAGCACGATGGAGACCGCGCCGATCACCACCGCGGCGATCTTGGCGGTGGCCACCTCGCCCTTCTCGGTCACCTTGCCGCGTTTGATGACGTTGGCCCACAGGTCGTGCGCGAAGGAGGCCGAGGACGCCAGGGTGAGGCCGGCCACCACCGCGAGAATGGTGGCGAAGGCGACCGCGGAGATCACCGCGAGCAGGATCGCGCCGCCGGTGGTGCCGGCGCCGCCGCCGACGTTCTCGGCGAGCAGCGGGGCCGCGGTGTTGCCGGCCGCGTCGCTGGCCACGATGGCGTCCCGGCCGACCAGGGCGGCGGCGCCGAAGCCGAGCGCGATGGTCATCAGATAGAAGGCGCCGATGATGCCGATCGCCCAGTTCACCGATTTCCTGGCTACCTTGGCGGTGGGCACGGTGTAGAAGCGGACCAGGATGTGCGGCAGTCCGGCGGTGCCGAGCACCAGGGCGAGGCCCAGCGAGATGAAGTTGATCTTGCTGGTGGTGTCGATGCCGTACTTCAGCCCGGGTTCCAGGAAGGACGAGCCCTTGCCGCTGCGGTCGGCGGCGGCGCCGAGCAGGCTGGACGGGTTCCAGTGGAACTTGTTGAGCACCAGGACGGTGATCAGCAGGGTGCCGAGGATCAGCATCACCGCCTTGACGATCTGCACCCAGGTGGTGCCCTTCATGCCGCCGATGGTCACGTAGAGCACCATCACCACGCCGACCAGCGCGACGACCAGCTTCTTGGCGCCGTCGCCGTGCACGCCGAGCAGCAGGGTGACCAGCGCGCCCGCGCCGACCATCTGGGCCAGCAGGTAGAAGATCGACACCACGATGGTGGAGGCGCCGGCCGCGGTCCGCACCGGGCGCTGCCGCAGCCGGTAGGCCAGGACGTCAGCCATGGTGAAGCGGCCGGAGTTGCGCAGCGGTTCGGCGACCAGCAGCAGTGCCACCAGCCAGGCGACCAGGAAGCCGATCGAGTACAGGAAGCCGTCGTAGCCGGCCAGCGCGATGGATCCGGCGATGCCGAGGAAGGACGCGGCGGACATGTAGTCGCCGGAGATCGCCAGGCCGTTCTGCAGTCCGGTGAAGGTACGGCCGCCGGCGTAGAAGTCGGTGGCGTCCTTGGTCTGCCGGCCGGCCCAGACGGTGATCGCCAGGGTGATCGCGACGAACACCGAGAAGAGGGTGATGATCAGCGCGCGGTGGTCGCCGGCCCCGGCGGCGAGGGTGATGCCGTGCCCGCTCATGCCGTCTCCTCCGAAGTCGCCGTGGTGGTCGGTCCTTGCGGGTCCTGCGGCGGCGCCGAGCCCTCCCGGGCGGGCGGGACCTGCGGCTGGTCAGGCGGGCCGCCGCCCTCGAGCCGGGACTTGAGCACCCCGGCCAGCGGGTCGAGCCGCCGGTCGGCGTACCGGGCGTAGAGCCAGGCGATCAGGAAGGTGGTGACGAACTGGGCGATGCCCAGGAAGAACGCCACGTTCAGGTGACCGACGAGCTTGGTGGACATGAAGTCGTCGGCGAAGCTCGACAGCAGTACGTAGAGCAGGTACCAGCTGATGAAGCCGACGGTGACCGGGAACGCGAACACCCGGTAGGAGCGGCGCAGTTCGCGGAACTCCGCGCTGCCCTCCACTGCCGAGTAGCCGGCCGGTTCCGGTGGTGTTGCCACAAGTCCTCCCCAGGGGCGGGCGTGACGTGATGTCCGTCACATCAGCGCGGATGCCGAATCGTAAAGGAAAGGCAATGTCGTGCAACAGGGGGCGGGAGTTGAAAACTGAGGCGGCGACAGCAGCGCCCGGACGCGGCATCCGGGGCGCCCGGGCGACACCACGGCCCGGTCGCTTCGTTGAACAGCGCACCAGGCCGCCATCGCGCCGCACCGAGGAAGACCGCCGTGAACACCTCACCGCCCCCGCCGCCGTCCGGGCCCCACCTCCCGGCCCGCAGGCCCTTCGGGAGCATCACGCTGCCCGCGGGGCCGCTTCCGCTCCCGTGTCCCGCCACCGCCCCGCGCGCCGCCCTCGGCCACTGGCACCCGGACCGGGTCCGGCTGCCGCTGCTGAGCATCGCGGCGCTGCGATCCGGCCACCGCGATGGCTGAACCACCGCCGCCGCTGAGGGGATTCCGTGGTTTTTCGGCCACTCCCCTGCTGCGCGGGGCGGCCGGCCGCTAGCTTCGCTCGTCATGTACCCGTCCCAAGGCAACCCCGCCGCCGGACGAGGACTCCGGACGAATGGAGATCCCATGGCTCCGCTCCCCCCACCGCGCCGGCGACTGCTCGCGGCTGCCGCCGGCCTGGCGCTGACCGTCACCCTCGCCGTCCTGCCCGGCACCGCGTCGGCCCGGACACCCGGCGCGGCGCACGCCGCCCCGCAAGGACCGCTGCTGTCGTACGTGGTCAACACCGACTCCCGGCCCGGCACGCTGCGTTCGGTGGAGCGCGCGATCGGCCGGGCCGGCGGGCAGGTGGTGATCGCCTACGACCGCATCGGCGTGATCGTCGTCCACGCGTCCGATCCCGGTTTCGCCGGCACCATCCGGCGGGTGCGCGGGGTGCAGAGCGCGGGCGCCACCAGGACCGCCGCCATCGCCCCGACGGCCACCGGTGAAATCGGCGCCCCCGAACCGCTGACCGCGGTCCAGGCCGCGCGGGCGGGCGCGCACGCCGGACCCGGGCAGGAGCCGCTGGAGGCCGATCAGTGGGACCTGCGGGCCATCCGCGCCGACAAGGCCGCCGCGGTGAACCCCGGCAGCCGCAGGGTGACCGTCGGCATCATCGACACCGGCGTGGACGACACCCACCAGGACCTCGCCGCCAACTTCTCGGCCGGGCAGTCCGCGAACTGCGTCGGCGGTGTCGCCGACACCTCGCCGGGCGCCTGGCGGCCCTGGGACCCGGCGGAGGACTACCACGGCACGCATGTCGCCGGAGAGATCGCCGCCGCCCGCAACGGCGTCGGCGTGGCCGGTGTCGCGCCGAACGTGAAGATCGCCGCGATCAAGGTGAGCGAGCCCGGCACCGCGCTGTTCTACCCCGAAAGCGTCGTCTGCGCCTTCGTGTTCGCCGCCGACCACGGCATCGCGGTCACCAACAACAGCTACTACATCGACCCTTGGCTCTACAACTGCCCCAATGACCCCGACCAGCGGGCCATCGTGGACGCGGTCAAGCGCGCCGCCGACTACTCCGCCCGCAAGGGCGTGCTCAGCGTCGCCGCGGCCGGCAACAGCGACGACGACCTCGGCTCGCACGCCCTGACCGACACCTCAAGCCCGGACGACAGCACCCCGGTCACCCGGACCGTCGACCCGCACGTCTGCTGGGACCTGCCGACCCAACTCCCCGGCGTCGTCACGGTCTCCGCGACCGGCGTGCAGAACCTCAAGTCGTACTACTCCAGTTACGGCCTCGGCGTGATCGACGTGGCCGCGCCCGGCGGCGACGCCTTCCAGATCCCGGACACCCCGTCCGGCAACGGCCGCATCCTGTCCACCCTGCCGGGCAACGCCTACGGCTACCTGCAGGGCACCTCGATGGCCACCCCGCATGTCGTCGCGGTGGCCGCGCTGATCAAGAGCAGGCACCCGGCCGCCAGCCCGCGGGTGCTCCAGGCGCTGCTCAAGGCCGAGGCGGACAACCCCGGCTGCCCCACCGGCCTGTACGACCCGGACGGCAACGGTGTGCAGGACGCCACCTGCACCGGGCCGAAGCGGCTCAACAGCTTCTACGGCGCCGGCATCGTGGACGCGCTGGACGCGGTGACCAGGTAACCGCCACCGCTTCCGGCCCGCGGTCACCCGCGGCGCACCGCGCTCAGAGCCTGATCAGCGGCTCGGGCGCGGTGCGCCCGCCCCTGTTACCGACGGGTAAGGCGGCGTTCTGGTGCCAACTCGCGGCAGGCGCCCGGCGGATCCGGCGGACGCGGAACACGGTCGGGGCGGTGCCGCGGTCGATGCTGTCGGTGGCGGCGCTTATCCTCGGTGACCATGCTGGACAATCTGACCGGGCCCTCGCACCCGACGCCGTGGCCCGCGGGCTACCCCGAGGGTTATGCCGTGGTCGACGTGGAGACCACCGGGCTCGGCCGGGACGACCGGATAGTGTCCGCGGCCGTCTACCGGCTGGACGCCCGCGGTGAGGTCCAGGACCACTGGTACTCCCCGGTCAACCCGCAGCGCGACCCGGGCCCGGTGTGGATCCACGGGCTGACCGGCGCGATGCTCGCCGACGCGCCGCTCTTCCCGGAGATCGCCGGGGAGCTGGCCGAGCGGCTCGCCGGGCGGGTCCTGGTGGCGCACAACGCGGTCTTCGACTGGTCGATGCTGGCCCGGGAGTACGCCCGCGCCCGGTCCACCGCGCCGGTCGAGCACCGGCTGTGCACGATCGTGCTGGCCAAGGAGCTGCGGCTGCCGCTGGCCAACCACAAGCTGGAGTCGCTGGCCGCGCACTACGGCGTGGTGCAGCGGCGCGCCCACCACGCGCTGGACGACGCGCGCGTGCTGGCCGAGGCGTTCCGGCCGAGCCTGCACCTGGCCGCGGCGGCGGAGCTGCCGCTGCCCCTGCACGCCTGCCGCCCGCTCACCGAATGGACTGAGACCCCGGCGTCCCCGGCATCCGGCGCGTCCCCGGCCGCCCAGGTCCCCGAGCCCCGCCACGGCCGCATCCACGGTTCCGGCTACCGCACCTGGCGGCCGGCCCGCAAGCGCCCGCCCTGTCCGTACCCCAACCCGGGCCGGCTGGTCCCCGGCGGGCCGCTGGTCCAGGGCATGCGGGTGGCCTTCTCCGGTGACACCGGAATAGACCGCGAGCTGCTGGAGGACCGCGCGACCGACGCCGGGCTGCACGTCGCCTCCTCGGTGAGCCGGCTCACCAGCCTGCTGGTCACCAACGACCCGGACTCCTTCACCACCAAGGCCGCCAAGGCACGGGAGTTCGGCACCCCGGTCATCGACGAGCGGCAGTTCGCCGAGCTCCTCAAGGCGGTCCTGCCCGCCTCCGGGGTCCACGGCTGACACCCGGCGCCGGTGCCCGGCCGGGCAGGCCGGAGGCGGGCGGTGGACGGGCGGGCGGTACGGTCGGGGGGTGTACCGCTTCTTGTTGTCCCGGCAGTGGGTGTTCCTCACCCTGCTCGGGCTGGTGATGATCCCCGCGATGGCCGAGCTGGGTTTCTGGCAGCTGCACCGGCACGACCACCGGGTGGCCAACAACAAGATCATCGCGGCGAGCCTGCGGACCGCCCCCGCCCCGGTGGAGTCGGTGACCGGGCCGGGGGCCACCGTGCCGCGACAGGACCTCTACCGCACCGTGACCGCCACCGGGCGTTTCGACACCGCGCACGAGGTCGTCGCCCGGCAGCGTACCGACGCCGACGGGAACCGGATCGGGTACCACGTGATCACCCCGCTGACGCTGGCGAACGGCCGGACGGTGCTGGTCAACCGGGGCTGGATCGCGCCCGGCGACGATCTCACCGCCTTCCCGGAGATCCCCGGGCCGCCGGCCGGCGAGGTCACCGTGACCGGCCGGCTGCGGCCGGACGAGACCAGCAAGGCCACCGGTATCCGCAACAAGCACGGCCTGCCGGCCCGTCAGATTCAGCTGATCAGCGGCGCCGAGGCGGCCAAGCAGCAAGTGCCGGGCGAACTGCTCGGCGGCTACCTGGAGTTGGTCGGGACCACACCGGGCGCCAAGGGCCCGCAGCCCGAACTGATCCCGGAACCGGACCACAGCGGCATCGGCCCGCACCTGGCCTACGCGGTCCAGTGGTGGCTCTTCGCCGCCATGGTCCCGGTGGGCTGGGTGGTGCTGGTGCGCCGCCGGCGCGCGGAGATCCTGGCGGAACGCGCCGGGCAGCGCGGTGACGGCGGCGACCCGCCGCACCGCCCGCACAACGGCGCGGCTCTGGCGGTCTGACCGGCCGGCGGGCACGCTGGAGCGCTGGGCCGCCCACGGCGGGCGCCTCGCGGACCTCAGGACACCGGAACACCGGAACACCCGGACACCAGAAACAGAAGAAGGCGGCGAGGCGGAACGTGCCAGGACCCATCGAGGACTACGCGCTCATCGGCGACCTGCAGACGGCCGCGCTGGTGGGCCTTGACGGCTCCATCGACTGGCTCTGCCTGCCCCGCTTCGACTCGGCCGCCTGCTTCGCGGCCCTGCTCGGCGACTCGGACAACGGCCGCTGGCGGCTCGCCCCGCGTGACGCCGACCGCTGCGACAGCCGTACCTACCGGGGCGACACCCTGGTCCTCGACACCTTCTGGGAGACCCCGACCGGCACCGTCAAGGTCACCGACTTCATGCCGCAGCGCGACCGCGCGCCCGACGTGATCCGGATCGTGGAGGGGCTGACCGGCGAGGTCGCCATGCGCGGCGAGCTGGCGCTGCGCTTCGACTACGGCAACGTGGTGCCCTGGATGCGCCGGGTCGACGGTCACCGGGTGGCCGTCGCCGGGCCGGACTCGGTGTGGCTGCGCAGCGACCCGGGGGTGCCGATGTACGGCCGGGGCATGCGCACCTACGCGGACTTCACCGTCACGGCCGGGGAGCGCCTGGCCTTCATACTCACCTGGCACCCCTCGCACGAGAAGCGGCCCCGGCGGGTGGACCCGTACGCCGCGCTCGACCAGAGCCTGGCGGACTGGGACGCCTGGTCCGCCCAGTGCGCCTACGAGGGGCCCTGGCGCCCCGCGGTGGTGCGCTCGATGATCACCCTCAAGGCGCTCACCTACGCGCCCAGCGGCGGCATCGCGGCCGCCGCGACCACCTCGCTGCCCGAGGAAATCGGCGGGGTCCGCAACTGGGACTACCGCTACTGCTGGCTGCGCGACGCGGCCCTCACCCTCAACGCGCTGATCTCCGGCGGCTTCCTGGAGGAGGCCAACGCCTGGCGCGACTGGCTGCTGCGGGCGGTGGCCGGCGACCCCGCGGACCTGCAGATCATGTACGGCATCGCCGGCGAGCGGCGGCTGCCCGAGTACGAGGTGCCCTGGCTCAAGGGGTACGAGGGCTCCGCGCCGGTCCGGATCGGCAACGCGGCGGCCGGCCAGCTCCAGCTGGACGTCTACGGCGAGGTGCTGGACTCGCTCTTCCTGGCCAGGGAGCGCGGCCTGGAGCACGAGTCGCACGCCTGGAGCCTGCAGCGGACCCTGATGGACTTCCTGGAGTCCAAGTGGCGCGAGCCGGACGAGGGGCTGTGGGAGGTGCGCGGCGGGCGGCGGCACTTCGTGCACTCCAAGGTGATGGCATGGGTCGCCGCGGACCGGGCGGTGCGCACCCTGGAGGCCAACCCCAGACTCAAGGGCGACGTGGACCGGTGGCGGTCCATGCGCGCCCAGGTGCACGCCGAGGTCTGCGAGAAGGGGTACGACCCGGTCCGCAACACCTTCACCCAGGCGTACGGCTCCACCCAGCTGGACGCGGCGACGCTGCTGATCCCGCAGGTGGGCTTCCTGCCGCCGACCGACCGCCGGGTGCTGGGCACCGTCGAGGCGGTCCGCCGCGAGCTGGACCACAACGGCTTCGTCCGCCGCTACACACCCGAGGCGGACAACGTGGACGGCCTGCCGGGCGGTGAAGGCGCCTTCCTGGCCTGCTCGTTCTGGCTCGCGGACGCCCTGCACGCCACCGGCCGCCGGGACGAGGCGGTGGAGCTCTTCGAACGGCTGCTGGCGGTCCGCAACGACGTGGGGCTGCTCGCCGAGGAGTGGGACCCGGTCGCGGGCCGCCAACTGGGGAACTTCCCCCAGGCGTTCAGCCACATCGGTCTGGTCAACACGGCGCTGGCCCTCTCCGACTCCCCCATCCGCCTCCCGGCGGAGTGACCCGGGCAGGAGGCCGGGGACCAGGAGAGGGCGGAAGAGCTTTCAGCTGACCCGGCGGGCGCGGTGGCGGACGGCTCGCAGCCTTGCTTCGGTGGGGAGTTCGTCGAGGCGGGCCGAGGAGCGGGCGTGGGCGAGTACCGCCGCGTCCAGGCCGGCCACGACGTCGACGGGGGTGGCGTGGGGGGCCAGGCCCAGCACCAGCCGGGCCTGGGGTGCGCCGTGCCGGGCGACGAGGGCCGCGCCGGCCCATTCCACGCCCTCGTAGGCCTCGGACTCCACGGTGAGCACGCTTTCCAGGGCCCGGCCGCGGACCAGTGCGCCCTGGCCGTCGCCGCTGTCGATCCGCAGCTGGCGCAGCCGCCGGGTGCGGGCCTGGGCCAGCAGCCACCACAGGCCGATCACGAAGATCACCGCGAGCGCCGCGATGACCACCGGCCACCACCAGTCGTCCGAGCGGTAGCGGGTCCGGTCATGGTCGCTGAGCAGCACGTCCTTGGGCCCGTCGAACGGCCACGAGGAGGGCAGCGTGAAGTCCCAGTGCCGCTGCAGGTCGAGGCTGCCGATCAGCACCGCGACGCCCAGCGCGAGCAGCACCAGGCCGATGAGAGCGAGCAGGATCCGGTTGACCGCGGTGCGCCGCATCGGGCTTCTCCTCACGCGTTCTTGTCGGCGCGCTGGACGGACACGCGCAGGCGGGGTGGCTTGGCGAGGCCGAGCTGACGGACCGCCTGGTCCAGCGCATCGGTCAGGTCCCGCCGTACGTCGGTCAGTTCGCGGAAGTGCGAGGTGGCGCGGACCCTGATGTGGCGGCGGCCGACCGCGACCCGCGCCCAGCGGATGCCGGAGACCTCCATCGCCCGGTCGCGCAGGACCAGTTCGGCGGCGTGCCGGTCGAGCCCGGCGCGGACACCCGACGGTCCGCGGCGCGCCATCGGCAGCACCCCGCGCTCACCGGGGGTGACGGCCAGCACCAGCAGCCACAGCCCGAGCACCGCGCACACCGAGGCGCCGAGGATGACCCAGGTGTCGTCCAGATGCCGGGTGGCCAGCTGGCGGGCGAGGCTCTTGCGCCAGCTCATCGCCTTCCGGTCGGCGCGCACCGACGACACGTCGTAGAGGAAGAGCCCGGACAGGCCGACCACCACCGCGGCGGTGATCGCCGAGGGCACCCGGCGCGCTGACCAGAACCGCCTGACACCGACCGCGTTCGCCTCGTCCTGGGCGGGTGCGCGGCGGAGGCCGCCGGCGGTCACCTGCTCGCGGATGTCCACCGCGGTGTCCCGGGTGGCGGAGTCGCCGCGCTCCGGCTCGGGGCCGGCCGGCGGGCCGGGGTGGCTCACCGCACCCTCCCCTCGTCCTTGCGGCGGGCGGTCGCCGAGTGCAGCCGCTCGATCTCGACGGCCACCTCGGGGACCTGCATGCCCGTCAGTTCCTCGACCCGGACCGCGACATGGCGGCGTACCGACGCGCTCACCGCACCGAGGTCCGCGGGGTAGCCGAGCTCCAGGGCGAGCCGCAGCCGGGCGGTGTTCTTGCGCACCGACACCGTGGCATGGGCGGCGGCCTCCCGCGGCACCAGGTCGGCGCCCGGCGCGCCGGAGAGCACCTCACCGGCCGCCTGGGAGGCGATCTTGGCGATCACCCGGTCGGCGATCCGCAGCGAACCCCGCTCGGCGGGCGGCAGTTGCCCCGGGACGGCTGCCGCCATCAGCGCCGCCGGTCGCGGTCGCGGTCACGGTCGCGGTCACGGTCGCGCGGCCGGAAGAACTCCCCCGGTTCGATGTCGCCGTCGATGAACTTGCCCACCACGAAACCGATCGCACCGAGCGCCGCCACCAGCAGAAAAGCCCCGAAACCGCCGAAATACCCGGCGAAGCCGAGCGCCATTCCGACGGCCAGTCCGATCACCGCCATGCTCATTCCGCGCTCTCCGTCCCCTTGAGGTTCCGCGCCCGGCAGTCGGGTGTCCGGCTACTGGACCCGCGACTCACGGTCGTCCTCGTCCTCTTCGTCGGGGAGTTTCACATCGCCGACGGCGACATTGACCTCGACCACTTCGAGACCGGTCATCCGCTCCACCGCGGCGATCACGTTCTCCCGCACCGCGCGCGCGACTTCGACGATCGAGACGCCGTACTCGACGACGATGTCCAGGTCGAGCGCCGTCTGCACCTCGCCGACCTCGGCCTTGACGCCGCGGCTCACCGAGGTCCTGCCGCCGGGCACCCGGTCGCGCACCGCACCGAAGGTACGGGACAGACCGGTGCCCATCGCGTGCACCCCGACGACATCGCGCGCGGCGAGGCCGGCGATCTTCTCCACCACGCCGTCGGCGATGGTGGTGCGGCCGCGCGTGGCCGGATCACCGAGGGCCTTGCGACCGGACACGCCGGTGCTGCCCTTGTCCAAGGTCCTGCCCTCGGTGGAGTATGACGGGCCATCCGGTTCCGGCCTGCCCTGCTGCGCGTCCGTCATCGCGAGTCGTCCCTTCGTCTGGGTCGTGCGTGTCCCACACTAGGTGGGCGTTCCCCGAAGCGCTCAGGGGATGCGGCCGAAGGGTACCGCCGACCCCCCGGATGAGTGGTCGGCACTGGGAAGGCGATGCCGGATGACCATGGACCGACTGACCCGCACCGTACGGGAGCAGGTTGCCCTGGGCCGGCTTCTTCCGCTCGGCGGGCCCGACGACCCGGTGTGGATCACCGAGAACGCCGCCGTGCTGGCGCTGCGCGGTGCCGCCGACGGGATGCGCGGGGTACGGCTGCGGGATGTCGATGTGGTGCTGGTCGACGCCGGCGGCGCGCCCAGCGTACCGCCCGCCGCTCCGGTGGGCGCGCTGCCGCATCTGCCGGTGCGCATCGAGGCGGAGTTCGACGCGGCGGCCGACGAACCGCTGCCGGTGACCGCCGAGCGGCTGCGCGATGTGCTGTGGGAGGCGGCCGGGCCCCGGCTCGGCCTGGTGGTGGCCGCGGTGGACCTCCAGGTGTCCGGGCTGCTGGACGACGGGCCGCCGGCGCCGGGCGGCCCGCTGGAGGGCAGGGTGCTCGACCCGGAGCCGGAGCCCGGCCCGGCGCTGGTCGAACCCGGCAGCGCGGAGGCCGTCGCCGCTGCCGCCCGCGCGGTGCCCGGGGTGCGGCGCCTGACCCGCCGGCTGGCCGGCCTCGGCCCGGGCATCCGGGTGCGTGACGACACCGCCGAGGGCCGGTCCCCGTCCCGCCACGTCCAGGCCCAGATCGCCACCGGCCCCGGGCACCTGCCGCTGGCCGTCGCCCGCGCGGTGGCCGTCGCGATCGCCGACGCGGCGGCGCCCGGTGCGCCGGGCCCGGTGACGTCGGCGGTGGTGGTCACGGACGTGGGCTGATCCGCCGCGGCGGGCGCGGGGCAGCGCCCTACTCCCCCACCCCGGCCAGGTCCCGCAGCCGGCGGCCCTGGGCCGCGCGCTCGGCGGCGTACTGGGCGGCCTCGGGCGTCGTCACGGCGGAACGGAGCAGCGCCTTGGTCTCGTTGACCGCGTCACGCGGGGGCGCCAGGAGGGCGGCGGCCAGGTCGGCGACGGCCGCGTCGAGGTCGGCGGCGGGGACCACGAGGTTGGCCAGGCCGATCCGTTCGGCCTCGGGGGCGTGCACGTAGCGGCCGGTCGCGCAGATCTCCAGCGCGCGTCCGTAGCCGACCAGCGCGACGAGCGGCTTGGTGCCGGTGAGGTCGGGGACCAGGCCGAGACTGGTCTCCCGCATGGCGAACTGCGCGTCGTCGGCGCAGATCCGCAGGTCGCAGGCGAGCGCGAGCTGGAAGCCGGCACCGATCGCGTGTCCCTGGACAGCGGCGACCGTGATCAGATCGGTGCGCCGCCACCAGGTGAAGGCCTCCTGGTACTGGGAGATGGCCGCGTCGAGCTCCGCGTCGGAGCCGCGCGCGAGGTCCAGGAACGAGGGCTCGCCGTCGAAGCCCTCGGGCGTGAACGCCTGCCGGTCGAGCCCCGCGGAGAAGGACGCGCCTTCGCCGCGCAGCACCACAACGCGCACCTGCCCCGGCACCAGCCGCCCCGCTTCGGTCAACGCCCGCCACAGGGCGGGCGTCTGCGCGTTGCGCTTGGCCGGATGGCACAAGGTCACCGTCGCGACAGCGTCATCGACGGTGAGCCGGACCCCGTCACGTTCGAGCAGGGTGTTCTCTTCGGGCATCGGGAACCTCCGAGCGGACCACGGACATGATTACCGAAGAGTAACCATGCCGGTCCGGCGGAGGGGCCCCGGCCCTGTGCGGGGATCAGGCCGCGGTGGCCTTCTTGCCCCGTGTCGCCCCGCCGCGACCACGCAGGGTCACGCCGGACTCGCTGAGCATCCGGTGCACGAATCCATAGGAGCGGCCGGTCTCTTCGGCCAGCGCCCGGATACTCGCGCCGGAGTCGTACTTCTTCTTCAGGTCTGCCGCGAGCTTCTCGCGCGCGGCGCCGGTTACCCGGCTGCCCTTCTTCAGAGTCTCGGCCACCCGTGCCTCCTCTAGGGAAGTGCGCTGTCGAACTCTCATGATCACCCCTAAGCGCCTTCCTGGCCACCCATTCGACAAGGTCCATCACGCGACATTCGCAAGGTGAATGCCCCGATAGCGCCCGCGGAACGGGGGAGGCGGGGAATTTACGGGCGGGAAATTCCGGCCGCGGAACGGTTTGGCCGGAATACCGGCAGGTCAGCAGTGGTCGGTAAGGAGTTTGCCGACATCACACCACTGATCACCTGGCGCCCCGGGCGCCACCGGCGTCAGGCGGCGCCGGTACCAGGGCGACTCATGCAGATGAAGGATCTTCGATGGGCCGAATGATCCAATCCACATGATCATCCGACCGGACGGGCCGCGGCGGGGCCCCGCGAACGCCCCGGGCCGCGCCCGGGGCGGCCCTCAGGCCGGCCCGCTCAGGCCAGCGCCACCAGGTCGACGTAGTCCTGTCCCCACAGGTCCTCCACGCCGTCGGGGAGCAGGATGATCCGCTCCGGCTGCAGCGCCTCGACCGCGCCCTCGTCGTGGGTCACCAGCACCACCGCGCCGGTGAAGGAGTGCAGGGCGCTGAGGATCTCCTCACGGCTGGCCGGGTCGAGGTTGTTGGTGGGCTCGTCGAGCAGCAGCACGTTCGCACTGGAGCAGACGAGTGAGGCGAGCGCCAGCCGGGTCTTCTCACCGCCGGAGAGGACCCCCGCGGGCTTGTCCACGTCGTCGCCGGAGAAGAGGAAGGAGCCGAGGATCTTCCGGATCTCCACCAGATCGGTGTCCGGGGCGGCGGAGCGCATGTTCTCCAGCACCGTCCGCTGCGGGTCGAGCGTCTCGTGCTCCTGCGCGTAGTAGCCGAGCTTGAGACCGTGGCCGGGGGTCACCTCACCGGTGTCGGGCTTCTCCACCCCGGCCAGCAGCCGCAGCAAGGTGGTCTTGCCGGCGCCGTTGAGGCCGAGGATGACCACCCGGGAGCCGCGGTCGATCGCCAGGTCGACGTCGGTGAAGATCTCCAGCGAGCCGTACGACTTGGACAGGCCCGAGGCCATCAGCGGGGTCTTGCCGCAGGGCGCCGGGTCCGGGAAGCGCAGCTTGGCGACCTTGTCGGAGGCGCGGACCGCTTCGAGCCCGGAGAGCAGCTTCTCGGCGCGGCGGGCCATGTTCTGCGCGGCGACCGTCTTGGTGGCCTTCGCACGCATCTTGTCGGCCTGCGTATTCAGCGCGGCGGCCTTCTTCTCGGCGTTGGCGCGTTCCCGCTTGCGGCGCTTCTCGTCGGCTTCCCGCTGCTGCTGGTAAAGCTTCCAGCCCATGTTGTAGACGTCGATCTGCGAACGGTTGGCGTCGAGATAGAAGACCTTGTTGACGACCGTCTCGATGAGCGCGACATCGTGGGAGATGACGATGAATCCGCCGCGGTACGACTTCAGGTAGTCGCGCAGCCAGGCGATGGAGTCGGCGTCCAGGTGGTTGGTCGGCTCGTCGAGCAGCAGGGTGTCGGCGTCCGAGAAGAGGATCCGGGCCAGCTCCACGCGGCGCCGCTGACCACCGGAGAGGGTGTGCAGCTGCTGGCCGAGCACCCGGTCGGGCAGGCCCAGCGCGGCGGCGATGGTGGCGGCCTCGGCCTCGGCGGCGTAACCGCCCTTGGTGAGGAATTCCGTTTCCAGACGCGAGTATTTCTTCATCGCGTTTTCCCGGGTGGCGCCTTTTCCATTGGCCATCCGCTCCTCGTTCTCCCGCATCTTGCGCAGCACGGTGTCGAGGTCGCGGGCGGACAGGATGCGGTCGCTGGCGAGGGTCTCCAGGTCGCCGGTGCGCGGGTCCTGCGGCAGGTAGCCGACCTCACCACTGCGGGTGACGCTGCCGGCGGCGGGCTGGCCCTCGCCGGCCAGCACCTTGGTGAGGGTGGTCTTGCCGGCTCCGTTGCGGCCGACCAGGCCGATGCGGTCGCCCTTGGCGACACGGAAGGAGGCGGACTCGATGAGGACGCGGGCGCCGGCGCGCAACTCGATACCGGTGGCAGTGATCACGGGAAAAGCTCCAGGGCGGGACGGGCGACGGTCAGGGGGCGTCGAGGTCGTACGCCGCGGCTAATCGAGGAGGAAAACTGCCATGCCGCCAGTCTACTGGCGGCCGGCAACCGGTTTACTGTCCGGCGGGCCGCCGGGCGGGGCCACGGGCGGGCGGCCACGGCCTCGGAGACGCGGCTGTGAGCCGAATCACAGACAATGGGGCCATGACGAACAAGCTCAGCGTGTACCCCACTCTGCGGTATCAGGACGCCAGAGCCGCCATCACGATGCTGAAGGACGCGTTCGGCTTCACCGAGGTCGCGGTGTACGAGAACGAGGACGGCACCGTCGCGCACGCCGAACTCGCCTACGGCAACGGGATGGTGATGCTCGGCACGGCCCGCGCCGAGGGCCGGTTCGGTGAGCTGGCCAGGGACCTGGGACCGGTCTCGGTGTACGTGGCGGTCGAGGACGCGGACGTGCACCACGCCCGTGCGGTGTCGTACGGCGTGAAGGTCGTGATGCCGCTCACCGACCAGGAGTACGGCTCACGGGACTACATCGTGCGGGACGCGGAGGGGAACCTGTGGACCTTCGGCACCTATGCGCCGGAGCTGCCCGGACAGAACAGCTAAGCCTCTGCCCGCCGCGTCACGCCTCGCCGGTGTGCACCTGGAACGCCGCCCGGCGCATCGCCTTGGCCACCGCCGGGTCCGGGTGGGCCGCGGCCAGCGCGACCAGCACCTGGACGGTCCGCGGGTGCCCGACGTTGCGGACCTCCTCCAGCAGGCCGGGGACCGAGCCCTGCACGGCCGTCTCCAGATGGCTCACCAGCAGGTGGTCCTCGCCGTGGTCGGCGACGGCCGCCGCGGTGTCCACCCAGAGCCAGGTGGCCTCCTCCCGGGTGAGCAGCGCGGTGGCGTCGTCCGGGTCGCTGCCGCCGAGCTCGGCGAGCCACAGCACCGCGTACGGGCGCAGCACCGGCTCGTCCACTCCGGCGCGTACCGCCGCCTCGGCCGGGTCGCCGACGACCCGCAGCGCCTCGAAGGCCAGGCCCCGCAGCAGGGCGTCGTCGCCGCGCGCGGTGTCCAGCAGTTCCGCGACGGCGGGGGCGACCGGGCGGGCCGCGAGCCAGGCGCGGTACTCGGCGCGGGCCGGGCCGGGCGAGAGCCGGGCGCAGGCGCGCAGCATGGTCTCCGCGGACTGCTCCATGTGCCCGGCCGGCCCCTGGGCGGCGACGCAGATCTGCTCCAGTTTCACCCAGACCGCCCAACTGCCCAGCTCGGTCAGCGCCACCTCGTCGGGCCGGTGCCGGTCGCGCGGACGCAGCGCGCCGACGAGGGCGGCGGCGTCCAGGATCCAGTCGAGCAGCGCCGGCAGCGGGTCGTGGGCTCCGTCGGTGGGCGGTTCATGGCGTTCCGACCGGAGTTCCGCGACGCGCTGGCGCAGCAGGTCCAGCAGGGTGTCGATCGGCACCGGGCCGTTCGACAGGTGCAGAAAGGAGAGCAACTGCGGTGCGGCCTCGATGACTTCGGCGACCAGCGCCGGGTCGGTGCCGTCGGTTTCCGGAGCCGCGGGGGCCGCGGGGGCGGTGCGGTGCGGCAGGAAGGGGTGGGCCAGCGACCAGGCGTCGAAGAGCGCGACCCAGCCGCGCAGCACCGCGGTGTCGTCGTTGTCCCAGGCGCGCAGCCGCCAGCCGGGCCGGGCGGCGCCGCCGTGCAGTTCGATCAGGCCGGCCAGCCGCGCGCGGTCCCAGGCGGCGCGGATCTGGCCCGGTGTCAGGTCGAGGGCGGCGGCGGCCTCTTTGAGGACCGGGTCGTCGAGTATGCCGGTCGGGCCCGCGGTGCCGGGGCCGGTGCCGGCCCAGCGGGCGAGCCGTACGGCGTCGTCGAGTTCGACCCGGGCCAGCCGGGCGAGATCGGGCACCGAGGGCGTGCCCTCGGGCGGGCGCGGAGGCCTGGGCCTGCGCGTCGTGGCGGTCCGGCGGGCGGCGGTGAGCGGCCGGCGGGGGACGAGGCGGAGCGGAGTGTCTCGCGGGCTACGGGACGTCACTGGAGCAGTCTCGCTTCTCAGGGCCCGGAATCCCAAACGGAGCGGGATATGGAGCGCTCGGCGGGCCGGAGCCGCTCACATGAGCGGGGTCAAAAAGCGCCGCAGGGTCTCCTCGTAGCCGTGCGGGTCGACATTCCACATCGCGGTGTGCGGGGCGTCGGGGACCCGGTGCAGGGAGACCACGTCGGGCCGCCGCGCGGCGAGTTCCCGGGTCGCGTCCCAGGAGGCGAAGGTGTCGTCCGGGCCGTGCACGAGGAGGGTGGGCACGGTCAGTTTTCCGGGGTCCGTGGCCTCGGCGTGGTGGGTGGCCCGCAGTCCGGTACGGCCCTCGGCGGCGCGTACGGCGAGCGGGGTCAGCGCGGCGGGCAGCCGGTGCTGGGTGACCGCGGCCTTCACCGTCGACCGCCAGTCGAGCACCGGCGAGTCCAGTACGAGCCCGGCGACCCGGTCCCGTACCGGCGACTGCTGGGAGGCGCGCAGCGCCATGGTGGCGCCGGTGGACCAGCCGTAGAGCACGATCCGGCCGGCGCCGTGGTCCACGGCGTACCGCATGGCCGCGTCCAGGTCGCGCCACTCGGTGTCGCCGAGGTGGCCGAGCCGGTCGGGAGAGGCGGGGGCGCCGGGGTCGTTGCGGTAGCTGACGACCAGGACGGGGAGGCCGAGGCGGTGCAGGGTGGGCACCATGTTCAAGGTGGCCTCGCGGGTGAACCCCACTCCGTGCACGGCGATCACCCAGGTGGTGCGGGTGGCGGGCACGAACCAGGCGGGCAGCGGCCCGAGTTCGCCCGTCACCTGGACCTCGGTGTACTCCAGCGCGAGGGCGCTGCCCGGGTCACCGGTATAGACCTGTGGGGTGATCCGGACGAAGGTGTCGCGGCCGAGCGCGCCCTTGTCGACCCGCAGCAGCCGCCGGGTCACCGTGTGGGCGTCCCCGTCGACCACCCGGCCGACGGTGGCGTGCACGCCGATCCCGGTCAGTCCGTACACACCGGGCCTCGCGGACGCCTCGGTGCGGTCCAGGACCACCTGGTCGCGGCCGATGGAGCGGACCCGGATCAGGCCCCCGGGGGCGGGCCCGGCGACCGACGGTTTGAGGGCGAACGCCGACCCGTACCGGCCCGCCGCCAGAGCGGCCGTACCGGCACCCACCAGGGCGATCGCAGCCACGGCTGCCACGTTTCGTAGGCGCATCGCCTTCCAGTGTGGGCGGTCGGCGGCGGACCTGCCAGGGGAGGACCGCGGTTGGGTGACGCGGGCGGATCCGGGGAAGGATTCGCTGATTGGGTGGGTTCCGCGCCGGTCCCGGACCGGGCCGGCGGCCTCGATCCCGGCGGTGGCTCCCCAGGGCCTTCAGCGCTGCCCGTAGCCCTTGAGCTTGGCGGCGACCCTGGTCATGTCCCGGTGCGAGAGGGTGCGCGGGGAGCCGGTGTCGGTGGCGGACCTGGCCATCAGCCAGACCCGGCACATCCACTCCAGCTGGGCGGTGTGGTCGTAGGCCTGGCCGAGGCTGTCGCCGTACACCAGGGTGCCGTGATTGCGCATCAGGCAACCGGTGCGGTCCCGCAGCGCCTTGAGCACCGAGCGGGCCAACTCCTCGGTGCCGTACAGCTCGTAGCGCGCCACCTGGATCTGACCACCCATCACCGCGGCCATGTAATGGACGTTGGGCAGCTTGTCGACGAGGGTGGACACGGCGGTGGCGTGGGGCGCGTGGGTGTGCACGATCGCGCGGGCCGGGGTCTCGCGGTATACGGCCAGGTGCATCGGCAGCTCGCTGCTGGGGGTGAGCGTCCCGCGCAGCTGCCGCCCGTCGAGGCCGACCGCCACCACCTCCCCGGGACCCAGCCGGTCGTACGGCACCCCGCTCGGGGTGATCAGCACCAGGTCGCCGACCCGGGCCGACACATTGCCCGAGGTGCCGACCACCAGCCCGTCGGCGACGCTGCGCCGGGCCGTGGCCAGCAGGTCCGACCAGGTCTGTTCCACCGCGTCCTGCACCGTCGGCCACCTCGCTCGTCCGTCGTGGTTCGTCTCGCTCGCTGCCGCAGAGGCATTATGCGCGGCGGCCCCCGTACACCACGGCGCCCGGTGGCGGCCGTCCGGCGTTATCGCACCGTTCATGGCCGATTCACGTCAGCACCGTGAGTACGCTGACAGTTAACCTCCCGTTCACCAATGATCCGTACGGTCAGCTCGCCCCTGCCCAACCGAACGAATCCTGGGTCCATGGAACACATCACGCTCCTGATCGGAATCGTGATCGTCACCGCACTCGTGTTCGACTTCACGAACGGTTTCCACGACACCGCGAACGCGATGGCCACCACCATCTCGACCGGTGCCATGGGGCCCCGGGTCGCGGTGGGCATGTCCGCGGTCCTCAACCTGGTCGGTGCCTTCCTCTCGGTCGAGGTCGCCAAGACGATCTCCGGCGGCATCGTGGACGAGTCGGCCGGCATCAGACCCGAGGTGATCTTCGCCGGGCTGGTCGGGGCGATCCTGTGGAATCTGCTGACCTGGCTGGCCGGCCTGCCGTCCAGTTCCTCGCACGCCCTCTTCGGCGGCCTGATCGGCGCCACCCTCGTCTCCGTCGGCACCCACGGGGTGAACGGCGACGCGGTCGTCATGAAGGTGCTGATCCCGGCGGTGGCGGCGCCCGTCGTGGCCGGTCTGGCCGCGATGCTCGCCACCCGTCTCAGCTACCGGCTCGGCCGCAGGGCCGACCCCGGGGCGACCGCCAAGGGGTACCGGGCCGGGCAGATCGCCTCCGCCGCCCTGGTCTCGCTCGCCCACGGCACCAATGACGCGCAGAAGACCATGGGTGTCATCACCCTGGCACTGATCACCGGCGGCGCCATCGCCCCGGACTCCGACCCGCCGCTGTGGGTCATCGTCACCGCGGGCAGCGCGATAGCGCTGGGCACCTATCTCGGCGGCTGGCGGATCATCCGCACCATGGGCCGCGGGCTCACCGACATCGAACCGCAGCAGGGCTTCAGCGCGCAGACCGGCGCGGCCGTCACCATCCTCACCTCCTCCCACCTCGGGTTCGCCCTGTCCACCACCCAGGTCTGCTCGGGCGCGGTGCTCGGCGCGGGCGTGGGGCGGCGCGGGTCGGTGGTGCGCTGGGGCACCGCAGGCCGGATGGTCGTGGCCTGGGGCCTCACCCTGCCCGCCGCGGGACTGGTCGCCGCGGGGGCCGCGCTGCTGGCGGACCGCGGGAACTGGGGTATCGCCGCGGTCGCGGTGATCGGCCTGGCGGGCTGCGCGGCGGTGTGGGCGGCGTCCAGGCGCCGGCCGGTCACCTACGCGAACGTCAATGACGTGGCGGCCACGGAGCCCGCGCGGCTTCCGGTGGCGCCCACCGCCGCCGCCCCGCTGCCGGCCGCCGGGTCCGCGGCGATCGCGGCGGTCATCCCGCCGCCGGCCACCCCCACCACCACGCCGACCACGGCCTGAACCGCTGAGGACCCCTGTTATGAGCATCGACTGGCACGCCCTCGGCAGCGTCTTCGCCGTCACCCTCGTCGCCACCGTCGGCCTGGTCGGCGTCTTCACCCTCGGCGTGGTCGGCCTCTCCCGGCAGACCGCGGCGCTCACCCGTACCGGCGCCTGCCTGTGCTTCGCCGCCTGCGCGGCGGCGGTCGGCTACGGCATCGACCTGATCGTCTCCTGACCCCCCGGCCGGCGCGGCCGGCGCGTGTGCCGCTCACCACACTCCGTCCCCGCAGGTCAAGGGCAGGTTGACGGGCTTTGGCGGGCGTGGTGAACTGCCGGGAGCCATACGGCGGCAGGAGAGGAAGTCCGGTGCGAATCCGGCGCGGTCCCGCCACTGTCACCGGGGAGTGCACTCCCAACCCGAACGTCACGGCCGGCTGGTCCGGCTGGAAGACCGGGAGTGCGTTGATCCGGGAGCCAGGAGACTCTCACCGCCGGTCACGTCGAGCCAGGGCGCGGACCCTGAGTGAGGACCCATGCCATGCCCGGCACGCGCGTACGCGAACGTCTCTGTGAACGGCCTTACGGTCCTTTTCCCGCCCGGAGCGTGACGGCGGTCTGAGCTGATGCGTGCCGATCGCGTGTTCGCGTACGGTGCCACGCTCGGCTTTCTCGGCGATCTCGTCGCGGGCGACCCGCGCCGCGGCCACCCGGTCGCGGGGTTCGGCCGGGCGGCGGGCGCGCTGGAGCGCCGGATGTGGCGGGACGACCGCGGCAGCGGCGCGGCCTTCGCCGCGCTGAGCTTCGGCGGGGCGCTGGGCTGCGCCGCGCTCGCCGGGCGGGCGCTGCGCGGCTCCCCTGTGCTGTCGGCCGGGCTCACCGCGCTCACCACCTGGTCGGTGCTGGGCGGTACGTCGCTGGCCCGCGAGGCGCGGCTGGTGGCGGCGGCGCTGGAGGCGGGGGATCTCGCGGCGGCCCGGCGGCGGCTTCCGCATCTGTGCGGACGGGACCCGCAGGGGCTGGACGCCGACGGGATCGCCCGGGCGGTGGTCGAGTCGGTCGCCGAGAACACCTCGGACGCCGTGGTGGGGGCGCTGGTCTGGGGCGCCCTCGGCGGGGTGCCGGGACTGGTGGGCTTCCGCGCGGCCAACACCCTGGACGCCATGGTCGGCCACAAATCCCCCCGCCATCTGCGCTTCGGCTGGGCCGCGGCCCGCCTCGACGACGTGCTGGGCTACCCGGGGGCCCGCCTCACCGCCTGCCTCGCGGTGCTGGCCGGGGGCGCGCCCCGCGCCGCGCTGCGCACCTGGCGGCAGGACGCCCGCCGCCATCCCAGCCCCAACGCGGGCCCGGTGGAAGCCGCGTTCGCCGGCGCCCTCCGGCTCCGCCTGGGCGGCACCCTGTCCTACGCGGGCCGCACCGAGCACCGCCCGGTCATGGGGGCCTGCTTCTCCCCGCCCGGCCCGCCGGACATCGAACGCGCCGTCCGCCTGTCCCGGCGGGTCAACGCCCTTGCCCTGGCCGTCTGCGTCGCCGCCTCCGCGGTCGCCGGCCGCCGCAGGTCCGGCCGGCCGGGGTTCGCCGCCGTGCCGGCACGGCCGCGGCAGCGAGGGGGCATCCGGTGAAGGGACTGCTGATCGCCGGTACGACCAGTGACGCCGGCAAGAGCGTGCTCACCGCGGGGATCTGCCGCTACCTGGTCCGCCAGGGCGTGCGGGTCGCCCCGTTCAAGGGCCAGAACATGTCGCTGAACTCCTTCGTGACGAAGGAGGGCGCCGAGATCGGCCGGGCGCAGGCCATGCAGGCGCGGGCCGCCCGGGTGGAACCCACCGCGCTGATGAACCCGGTGCTGCTCAAGCCCGGCAGCGACCGGAGCAGCCAGGTGATCGTGCTGGGCACGGCGGTCGGCGAGCTGAGCGCCCGCGGCTACCACGGCGGCCGGCAGGCCGAGTTGCTCGACACCGTGGTGGGGTGCCTGGAGGAGCTGGGGGCCGCCTACGACGCCGTGATCTGCGAGGGCGCCGGCAGCCCCACCGAGATCAATCTGCGCCGCACCGACATCGTCAACATGGCCCTGGCCCGCCGCGCCCACCTGCCCACCCTGGTGGTGGGCGACATCGACCGGGGCGGGGTCTTCGCCTCCTTCTTCGGCACCACCGCCCTGCTCTCCCCCGCCGACCAGGCCCTGATCTGCGGCTATGTCGTCAACAAATTCCGCGGCGACCCGGCCCTGCTCCAGCCCGGCCTCGACATGCTGCGGGGGCTCACCGGCCGCCCCACCCTCGGCGTGCTGCCGTACACCCACGGGCTCGGCATCGACGAGGAGGACGGCCTGCGGGTGTCGCTGCGCGGCGCCGTCCGCGCGTCGGTGGTGGCTGCCCCGCACGGCCAGGACCTGCTGCGAGTCGCGGTCGCCGCGGTCCCCCTGATGTCCAACTTCACCGACGTGGATGCCCTCGCCGCGGAACCGGGCGTCGTCGTCCGGTTCGTGGACCGCCCGCAGGAGCTGGCGGACGCCGACCTGGTGGTGCTGCCCGGCACCCGCGGCACTGTCCGCGCGCTGGAATGGCTGCACGCCCGGGGCCTCGCCGACGCGATCCGGCGGCGTGCCGCGGAGGGCCGCCCGGTGCTCGGGGTGTGCGGCGGCTTCCAGATGCTCGCCGAACGCATCGACGACGACGTGGAGTCGAGGGCGGGTACGGTCCCGGGCCTCGGACTGCTGCCGGTGCGGGTCAGGTTCGCGGCCGGCAAGACGCTGGCCCGGCCGGTGGGCAGCGCCTACGGCGAGCCGGTGGCGGGTTACGAGATCCACCACGGGGTGGCCGAACTGCTCGGTGGCGGCGAGGAGTTCCTGGACGGCTGCCGGGTCGGCGCGGTCTGGGGCACGCACTGGCACGGTTCGCTGGAGAGCGACGCCTTCCGCCGGGCGTTCCTGCGCGAGGTGGCGGCGGTCGCCGGCCGGCGGTTCGTACCGGCGCCGGACACGTCCTTCGAGGCGCTGCGCGAGGCGCAGCTGGACCTGCTCGGCGACCTGGTCGAGGAGCACATGGACACCGCCGCACTGCTGCGGCTCATCGAGGACGGCGCGCCCGCCGGCCTCCCCTTCATCGCACCGGGGGCACCATGACCACCGTTCTGCTGCTGTCCACCGCCGACACCGACCTGCTCGCGGCGCGGGCCGCCGCCGGAGCCGCGTACCGCATCGGCAACCCCTCGCGGGTGGACCCGGACAGCGAACTGCCGGCCCTGCTGGACGGGGCGGACCTGGCGGTCGTCCGGCTGCTGGGCGGGCGCCGCGCCTGGGAGCGCGGTCTTGAGGTGCTGGCCGCCTCGGGCGTGCCGACGGTGCTGCTGGGCGGCGAGCCGGTGCCCGACGCGGAGCTGATGGCGCTGTCGTCGGTGCCGGCCGGCGTCGTCGCGGAGGCGCTGCGCTATCTGGTGGCCGGCGGTCCCGGCAACCTCGCCGAACTCGCCCGTTTCCTCTCCGACACCGTGCTGATGAGCGGGGAGGGCTTCGAACCACCGCACGCCATGCCGGAGTTCGGCCGGCACGGGTCCTTCGCCCAGCGGGACGGCCGGCCGACGGTCGCGGTGCTCTTCTACCGGGCACACGAACTCTCCGGCAACACCGGCTTCGTGGAGACCCTGTGCGAGGCGATCGAGGCGAAGGGCGCCAACGCGCTGCCGGTGTACTGCGGTTCGCTGCGCGGCCTGGCGGAGACGCAGCGGACGGCGGAGGCCGCGTCCGACGGGGCACCCGACGGCGACGGCCTGTACGACCTGCTGGGCCGGGCCGACGCGATCATCACCACAGTGCTGGCGGCGGGCGGCACGGTCGCGTCCGAGGCGAGCGCGGGCGGCGACGACGAGACCTGGGACATCGGGGCGCTCGCCGACCTCGACGTGCCGGTCATCCAGGGGCTGTGCCTGACCTCCTCCCGCAAGACCTGGCAGGAGTCGAACGCGGCCCTGTCCCCGATGGACGCGGCGATGCAGGTGGCGATCCCGGAGTTCGACGGCCGGCTGATCACCGTGCCGTTCTCCTTCAAGGAGACCGGCGAGGGCGATGTGCCGGTGTACGTGGCCGATCCGGAGCGCGCCGCGCGGGTCGCCGGGATCGCGGTGCGGCACGCGGCCTTGAAGTACACCCCCAACGCCGAGAAGAAAATCGCCCTGGTCTTCACCGCGTACCCGACGAAGCACTCCCGGGTCGGCAACGCGGTCGGCCTCGACACGCCCGCCTCCGCCGTCCGGCTGCTGCACGCCCTGCGCGCGGCGGGGTACACCACCGGTGATTTCCCCGACGACGGCGACGAGCTGATCCACCGGCTGATCGCGGCCGGCGGCCACGACGTGGAGTGGCTGACCGAGGAGCAGCTGGCCGCCGCGCCCGCCCGGGTGCCGGTGGCCGACTACCGGCGCTGGTTCGGCACGCTGGACGAGGAGTTGCGGGCCGGCATGCTCACCCACTGGGGCGAGCCGCCCGGTTCGCTCTACGTGGACGGCGAGGACATCGTGCTGGCGTCCCTGCGGTTCGGCAATGTGGTGATCATGATCCAGCCGCCGCGCGGCTTCGGGGAGAACCCGATCGCGATCTACCACGACCCCGACATGCCGCCCTCGCACCACTACCTGGCCTCGTACCGCTGGCTCGACCACACCTTCGGCGCCGACGCCATCGTCCACCTCGGCAAGCACGGCACCATGGAGTGGCTGCCCGGCAAGGGACTCGGCCTGTCCGCGGGCTGCGCGCCGGACGCCGTACTGGGTGAACTCCCCCTGGTCTACCCGTTCATCGTCAACGACCCGGGCGAGGGCACCCAGGCCAAGCGGCGCGGCCACGCCACCGTGGTGGACCACCTGGTACCGCCGATGGCCCGCGCCGACTCCTACGGCGACCTGGCGAAGCTGGAGCAACTGCTCGACGAGTACGCCATGGTGAACGATCTCGACCCGGCGAAGGCGCCGGCGATCCGCAGCCGGATCTGGACCCTGGTGCGGGCCGCCGAACTCCACCACGACCTGCACGTGGACGAGCAGCCGGGCGAGGACGACTTCAGCGACTTCGTGCTCCATGTGGACGGCTGGCTCTGCGAGATCAAGGACGTCCAGATCAGGGACGGCCTGCACATCCTGGGCGGCGGCCCGGTGGCCGAGGCGCGGGTCAACCTGGTGCTGGCGGTGCTCCGTTCGGCCCAGGTGTGGGGCGGCGTCGGGGCCGCGCTGCCCGGGCTGCGGGCGGCGCTCGCCGAACGGTTCGGGCTGGTGGAGAAGGAGTTGCTGGCCGAACCCGGCGCCCGGGTCGCGGTTCCGGAGGCACTGACCGCCGTCGCGGAAGGACCCGCGCGGACCGCCTCGGACACCGTCGACCTGCTGGAGCAGGTGGCCCGGCGGCTCGCCGAGGCGATGGAGGCGGCCGGCTGGGCGCCGGGCGCCGCCCCCGGGGTGGTCTCGGACGCGCTGGGCGGACTCGACGTGCCGGACGCGGTGCGGGTGCTGGAGTTCGCGGGCACCGAGGTCGTACCGCGGCTGGCGCGTACCACCGACGAGATCGACCACATCCTGCGGGCGCTGCGCGGCGGTTACGTCCCGGCCGGCCCGTCCGGCTCGCCCACCCGCGGGCTGGTCAACGTGCTGCCCACCGGCCGCAACTTCTACTCCGTCGACCCCAAGGCGATCCCCTCCCGCCTCGCCTGGGACGTCGGCACCGCGCTGGCGGACTCGCTGCTGGCCCGGCACCTCGCCGACACCGGCGCCTATCCGAAGTCGGTCGGGCTGACCGTCTGGGGCACGTCCTGCATGCGCACCCAGGGCGACGACATCGCGGAGATCCTGGCACTGCTGGGCTGCCGCCCGGTGTGGGACGACGCGTCCCGGCGGGTCACCGGCTTCGAGGTGATCGGGGCCGCGGAGCTGGGCCGCCCCCGGATCGACGTCACCGTCCGCATCTCCGGCTTCTTCCGTGACGCCTTCCCGCATGTGGTCGCCCTGGTGGACGACGCGGTCCGCGCGGTCGCCGAACTCGACGAACCCGCCGAGGTGAACTACGTCCGCGCGCACGCCGACGAGGACACCCTCGCGCACGGCGACCGCCGCCGGGCCACCGCGCGCGTGTTCGGCTCCAAGCCGGGCGCGTACGGGGCCGGTCTGCTGCCGCTGATCGACGCGCGCAACTGGCGCTCCGACGCGGACCTCGCCGAGGTCTACGCGGTCTGGGGCGGTTACGCCTACGGCCGCGGCCTGGACGGGCGGGCCGCGCGGGGCGACATGGAGGCGGCGTTCCGGCGGATCCAGATCGCGGCGAAGAACGTCGACACACGCGAGCACGACATCGCCGACGCGGACGACTACTTCCAGTACCACGGCGGCATGGTGGCGATGGTCCGGCACCTGACCGGGACCTCACCGGAGGCGTACGTCGGTGACAGCGCGCTGACCGACCAGGTGCGCACGCGGACCCTCGGGGAGGAGACGCACCGGGTGTTCCGGGCGCGGGTGGTCAACCCGCGCTGGATGGCGGCGATGCGCCGGCACGGCTACAAGGGCGCCTTCGAGATGGCGGCGACCGTCGACTACCTCTTCGGGTACGACGCGACGGCCGGCGTGGTGGACGACTGGATGTACGAGAAGCTCGCCGCCGAGTACGTCTTCGACCCGGAGAACCAGGAGTTCATGAAGCGGTCGAATCCATGGGCGCTGCGGGGGATTTCCGAGCGGCTGCTGGAGGCGGCGGACCGCGGCCTCTGGGAGAACCCCGACCCGGCCACGCTCGACCGCCTCCGCGAGATGTATCTCGCCCTCGAAGGCGATCTGGAGGGCGACGCGTGAACCGCCGTGCCACGAACCGACGTTCCACCACCGCCGCCCCAGGCGCCGCGTACGCCGCGGGCAGGACCGCGGACACGTGCCGTACTACGGAAGGCGAGGACCGATCGTGAGCAGCCCGTACCCGTTCAGTGCCCTGGTGGGCCAGGAGGAGCTGCGGCTCGCGCTGGTGCTCAACGCCGTGAGCCCCGCGGTCGGCGGCGTGCTGGTCCGCGGCGAGAAGGGCACCGCGAAGAGCACCGCGGTCAGGGCCCTGACCTCGCTGCTGCCGGCGGTCACGGTCGTCGCGGGGTGCAGGTTCAGCTGCGACCCCGCGGCCGCGGACCCGCACTGCCCGGACGGCCCGCACGACCCCGCCACCCGGGGATCGGAGCGGCCCGCGCGGATGGTGGAGCTGCCGGTCGGCGCCTCCGAGGACCGGCTCGTCGGCGCCCTGGACATCGAACGCGCCCTGTCAGAAGGCGTGAAGGCCTTCGAACCCGGCCTGCTCGCGGCGGCACACCGCGGCATCCTCTACGTCGACGAAGTGAACCTGCTCCACGACCACTTGGTCGACCTGCTGCTGGACGCCGCCGCGATGGGGGCGAGTTACGTCGAGCGGGAAGGCGTCTCCGTACGGCACGCCGCACGCTTCCTGCTGGTCGGCACGATGAACCCCGAAGAGGGCGAACTGCGCCCGCAGTTGCTGGACCGCTTCGGCCTGACCGTGGAGGTCGCGGCCTCCCGGGAGACCGACGAACGGGTGGAGGTCGTCCGCCGCCGGCTCGCGTACGACGCCGATCCGGCGGGCTTCGCGGCGCGGTGGGCCGCCGAGGAGGAAGCGGTAAGGGACCGGATCGCCGCCGCCCGGCGGCTGCTGCCCGATGTGCGGCTCGGCGACAGCGCGCTGCGGCAGATCGCCGCCACCTGCGCCGCCTTCGAGGTGGACGGCATGCGCGCCGACATCGTGATGGCGCGTACCGCCACCGCGCTGGCCGCCTGGGCGGGCCGTACCGTCGTACTCGCCGAGGACGTACGCCGGGCGGCGCTGCTGGCGCTGCCGCACCGGCGCCGCCGCAACCCGTTCGACGCGCCCGGCCTGGACGAGGAGAAGCTGGACGAGACGCTGGAGCGGGAACGCGGCGAGGGCGACGGCGAAGGCGACGACGATCCGGACCCCGGTCCCGGCGGCGGGCCCGAGGGTCCGGGCGGCGGCCCGCGCGACGGTGACGCGCCGCCCCAGGACGGCCCCCGCCCCGGCCCCGGCACCGCCGGCGAGGACCCCGCCGGAGGCCAGGCCGGACCCGGCGGCCCCGGCGCCGCCCCGGAAGGACAGCCGCCCGCCGCCGCGGCCGACCCGTACAGGACCCGTCCCCTCACCGTGCCCGGCCTCGGTGAGGGCGCGGCCGGCCGGCGGTCGCGGGCCCGTACCGCGCACGGCCGTACGACCGGGGCCAGGCGCCCCGGCGGAGCGCTCGGCAGGCTGCACCTGGCGGCGACGATCCAGGCCGCGGCGCCGTACCAGCGGGCCCGTGGCCGCAGCGGGCCCGGTCTGGTGGTGCGCCGCGACGACCTGCGGCAGGCCGTCCGGGAGGGCCGTGAGGGCAATCTCGTCCTCTTCGTCGTGGACGCGTCCGGCTCGATGGCGGCGCGGCAGCGCATGGGCGCCGTGAAAGGCGCGGTGCTGTCGCTGCTGCTCGACGCGTACCAGCGGCGGGACAAGGTCGGGCTGATCACCTTCCGGGGCAGCCGGGCCGACCTGGCGCTGCCGCCGACCTCGTCGGTGGACACCGGCGCCGCCCGGCTGGAGAAGCTGCCCACGGGGGGCCGCACCCCGCTGGCCGCGGGGCTGCTGAAGGCACACGAGGTGCTGCGGGTCGAGCGGCTGCGGGACGCCTCGCGCCGGCCGCTGCTGGTCGTGGTGACCGACGGCCGGGCCACCGGCGGCCCGGAGCCGGTGGCTCACGCGGCGCGTGCGGCGCGGCTGCTGGCCGCCGCCGGGACCGCGGCGGTGGTGGTGGACTGTGAGTCGGGCCCGGTGCGGCTCGGGCTGGCGGGCGCGCTGGCCGGGGAGCTGGGCGGACTCGCCGTCACGCTGGGGGAGTTGCGGGCGGACGCGGTGTCCGCACTGGTCAAGGACGTACGGAGGGCAGCCTGATGCCGCAGGGACAGCCTGCCGCGGTGCCCGACGACGGACTGACGACCCGGCAGCGCCGCAACCGGCCGCTGACGATCGTGCACACCGGCATCGGCAAGGGCAAGTCGACGGCTGCCTTCGGGCTCGCCCTGCGGGCCTGGAACCAGGGCTGGCCGGTCGGGGTGTTCCAGTTCGTCAAGTCGGCCAAGTGGAAGGTCGGTGAGGAACGGGCGCTGCGGGTCCTCGGCGCCTCCGGCGAGGGCGGCACGGTCGCCTGGCACAAGATGGGCGAGGGCTGGTCGTGGGTCCAGCGCTCGATCGAGGACAGCCAGGAGGCGGCGCGCGAGGGCTGGGCACAGGTCAGGCGCGATCTGGCCGCCGAGACCTACCGGCTGTACGTACTGGACGAGTTCGCGTACCCGATGCACTGGGGGTGGGTCGACACCGCCGAGGTCGTGGCGGTGCTGCGGGACCGCCCGGGCACCCAGCATGTCGTGATCACCGGCCGCAACGCGCCGCCGGAACTGCTCGGCGCGGCCGACCTCGTCACCGAGATGTCGAAGGTCAAGCACCCCATGGACGTGGGCCAGAAGGGCCAGCGGGGCATCGAGTGGTGACGCCGATCCCCCGCCTGGTCATCGCCGCGCCCTCGTCCGGCAGCGGCAAGACCACCGTCGCCACCGGGCTGATGGCGGCCTTCGCCGGACGCGGCCTCGCCGTCTCCCCGCACAAGGTGGGCCCCGACTACATCGACCCCGGCTACCACGCCCTGGCGACCGGCCGCCCCGGCCGCAGTCTCGACGCCTGCCTCTGCGGCCCGGAGGCGATCGCGCCGCTCTTCCTGCACGGCGCCGCCGGCTGCGAACTGGCGGTCGTGGAAGGCGTGATGGGGCTCTACGACGGTGCGTCGGGCCAGGGCGAACTCGCCTCAACCGCCCAGGTGGCCAAACTCCTGCGCGCGCCCGTGGTGCTGGTGGTGGACGCCTCCTCCCAGGCGCGCTCGGTGGCGGCGCTCGTGCACGGCTTCGCCTCCTGGGACCCCGGGGTGCGGCTGGCCGGCGTCATCCTCAACAAGATCGGCTCCGCGCGGCACGAGGCGGTCCTGCGGGGCGCGCTGGACGAAGGAGGGGTCCCCGTCCTGGGGGCGCTCCACCGTACGGACGCCCTGCACGTCCCCTCCCGCCACCTCGGCCTCGTCCCGGCGGCGGAACGCGCCGCGCAGGCGCGCGCGTTCGTCGGCGCGGCGGCCGACCGGGTCCGCGCGGCCTGCGACCTCGACGCCCTCCTGACCCTGGCACGGTCGGCTCCCCCGCTGCCGGAAGAAGCCTGGGACCCGGGCGCCGCCTTGTCCCGGGCGCACGCCCAGGCCGCTTCCGGCCCGTCCCTGCCGGCCTCCCGGCGGGGCGGAGGGGTCGCGTATACGGTGGCCGGCGCGCCGGGACCGGCCGCGGGGACCGGGCACAGCACGGCGACGCCGCCGCACCCGGGCGACGAGGCCGAGGACAGCGCGACCCCGGCGCCGCACCCGGCCGGAGGCCGCCGGGCGCACCGGGCGCCGGTGGTCGCTGTCGCGACCGGCGCGGCGTTCACCTTCGCCTACCCCGAGCAGACGGAGCTGCTCACCGCCGCGGGAGCGGACGTCGTGCCGTTCGACCCGCTGTCGGACGACGCCCTCCCGGAAGGCACCGCCGGTCTCGTCCTCGGCGGCGGCTTCCCCGAGGTCCACGCGGGAGAGCTCAGCGCCAACACCGCGCTCCGCGAGGAGATCGCCGCCTTCGCGGGCCCGATCGCCGCCGAGTGCGCCGGCCTGCTCTACCTGAGCCGGTCCCTGGACGGCACCCCGATGTGCGGCGTGCTCGACGCCACCGCCGCCATGACCGGCCGCCTCACCCTCGGCTACCGCGAAGCCGTCGCGCTGAGCGACAACCTCCTGGCGCCGGCCGGCACCCGCCTGCGCGGCCACGAATTCCACCGTACCCGGGTGACCCCGGCCGAAGGCCCCAGCCCGGCCTGGGGTTTCACCCGTCCCGAACGCCGTACCGAGGGCTTCGCGGAGAAGAACGTGCATGCCTCCTACCTGCATGTGCACTGGGCCGCCGAGCCCTCCCTGGCCCGGCGCTTCGTCGAGAGGTGTGCCGCATGGACATGCGACTGACCGGGGTCGGGGTCGGCCCCGGCGACCCGGAACTGGTGACGGTGAAGGGCGTCAACGCCCTGCGTGCGGCGGGCGCGGTGGTCGTGCCGGTGATGGACAGCGGCGAACCGGGCCGGGCGGAGGCGACCGTACGCCACTACGTCGACGCCTCCCGCGTCGTCCGGGTCGTCTTCGCGCTGAACGAGCGCACGGACCGGGCCCGGCGCGAGGCCGCGTGGGACGCGGCGGGTGCCCGGGTGGCCGAACTGCTGCGCACGCACCGCACGGTGGCCTTCGCGACCATCGGGGACCCCAATGTGTACTCGACCTTCACCTATCTCGTCGGCACGGTCGGCGGACTGCTGGGCGCCGGCGAGCCGTTGGCGGTCGCGACGGTGCCGGGCATCACCGCGATGCAGGATCTGGCCGCCCGCAGCGGCGCCGTACTGACCGAGGGCACCGAGCCGTTGACGCTGGTGCCGGTGACGGCCGGAGCCGCGGTGCTCAAGGACGCGCTGCGGGGGCCCGGCACGGTCGTGGCCTACAAGTTCGGCCGGCACGCGGCCGAGGTGGCGGCGGCGCTGCGGGCCACCGGGCGGATCGAGGGCGCGGTGTGGGGCAGTTCGCTGGGGCTGCCGGAGGAGTCGATCCGGGCGGCGGCCGAACTGCCCGACGGGCCGCTGCCGTATCTGTCGACGCTGATCGCGCCCGCGCGGCGCGACGGCGGCCGGGGAGGAAAACTGTGAGCGGCAAGGTGACGATCGTGGGCGCGGGTCCGGGGGCGGCCGATCTGCTGACCTTCCGGGCCGCGCGGGCCATCGCCGTGGCGGACGTGGTGATCTGGGCGGCCAGTCTGGTGCAGGCCGAGGTGCTGGAGCACGCCCGCGAGGGCGCGGAGATCCTGGACTCGGCGACGATGTCGCTGGAGGACGTGGTGGCCGTCTACGAGCGGGCCGGCCGGGAGGACCTGCGGGTGGCGAGGATCCACTCCGGGGATCCGGCGCTGTGGGGCGGTACGCAGGAGCAGGTCGACCGGTGCGCGGAGCTCGGCATCGCGGTGGAGATCGTGCCGGGGGTGTCGTCGTTCTCCGCGGTCGCGGCGCTGGCCGGACGGGAGTTGACGATTCCCGAGGTGGCGCAGTCGGTGATCCTGACCCGGCTGGGCGGTGGCAAGACGCCGATGCCGCCGGGTGAGGAGGTGCGGGAGTTCGCCCGGCACGGGACGACGATGGCGCTGTTCCTCTCGGCTGCCAGGTCCGGGCAGCTGGCCGCGGAGCTGCTGGAGGGCGGCTACCCGTCGGACACACCGGCGCTGATCGCCCATCAGGTGACCTGGCCGGAGGAGCTGCTGCTGCACTGCACGGTCGGGACGCTCGAAGAGACCGTCAAGGCCCACAGGCTGTGGAAGCACACGCTCTTCCTGGTGGGTCCCGCGCTGGCGGCCTCCGGCACCCGGTCGCATCTGTACCACCCGGGGCACTTCCACGGCTTCCGGCGGGCCGATCCGGCCGCCCGGCGAGAGTTGCGCACGTCCCGTGGCTGAGCCGGTGATCACGGTGCTGGGGACCGGTACGGGCGCGGCCCCGCCGCAGGCGGCGGTCGGCGCCGTCGGCCTGGTGGTGGGGGCCGCCCGGCACCTGGCCGCGGTGGAACTCCCCGCCGGGGCGCGGCAGGTGGTGCTCGGGCCGCTGGCGCCCGCGCTGGACGCCGTCGAACGGCACCTGAAGGAGGACGCCGGCCCGGTGGTGGTGCTGGCCTCCGGCGACCCCGGGTTCTTCGGGATCGTACGGGCGCTGGGCGAGCGGTTCGGCGCGGCCTCGCTGGACGTACGGCCGTCGTCGCCGTCGGTCGCGGTGGCCTTCGCCCGGCTCGGTCTGAGCTGGGACGACGCGGTGGTGGTGAGCGCGCACGGCCGCGAGCTGCGGACCGCGGTGAACGTGTGCCGGGCGCACCGCAAGGTGGCGGTGCTCGCCGGGCCGGGCGCCGGTCCCGCGGAGCTGGGCGCCGCCCTCGAACACGGCGGTGTCGTCCGGGAGTTGGTGGTGGCGTCGGGGGTCGGCACGGCCGCGGAGGCGGTGGTACGGGTCTCCCCGGCGCAGGCGGCGGTACGCCCCTGGGGTACGGCGGTGTCCGTGGTCCTGTGTCTCGGGCCGGGCGGTGCGGCGGCGGCCGGGCGGCCTCGTACGGTCGCGGGTCCGGCGCCGGCGCCCGCCGGATGGGCGCTGCCCGAGGAGGAGTTCGCGCACCGCGACTCGATGGTCACCAAGGCGGAGGTGCGGGCACTGGCGCTGGCCCGGCTCGGCCCGCGCACCGGGGAGCTGGTGTGGGACGTCGGCGCCGGGTCCGGCTCCGTGGGCGTGGAGTGCGCCCGGTTCGGCGCCGCGGTGGTGGCGGTCGAACGGGACCCGGAGGGCGTGGCCCGGGTGCGGGCGAACGCTGCGGCGCACGGCGTGGACCTCCAGGTGGTGGCGGGCGCGGCGCCCTCGGTACTGGGACAACTGCCGGACCCCGACGCGGTGTTCGTGGGCGGGGGCGGGCGCGAGCTGGCCGCGATCGTGGCGGAGTGCGGGCGCAGGGCCCGCCGGTGCGTCGTGGTGACGCTGGCCGCGGTGGACCGGGTGGGCGAGGTGCGGGCGGCGCTCGGGGCCGCGGGGCTGGTGGTGGACGGAGTGCTGCTGCAGTCGTCGCGGCTGGCGCCGCTGCCCGGCGATGTGGTCCGGCTCGCGGCGGGCAATCCGGTGTTCGTTCTGTGGGGCGTGCGTCCCGCGGTGGAAGGGGTTTCGGCATGATCGGGCTCATCTCGGCGACGGTGGCCGGGCTGCGGGGCTGCGAGCGGGTGGCCGCCGCGTGGCCCGGAAGGACCCGGGTGTACGGCGGACCGCTGCGGGAGGCACTGCCGGCGGCCTTCGCCGAGTGCGACCAGCTGGTGGTCTTCCTGGCGACCGGTGCGGCGGTGCGGCTGCTCGCGCCGCTGCTCGCCGGGAAGGCGGTGGACCCGGGCGTGGTGACGGTGGACGAGGCCCACCGTCACGCGGTCGCGCTTCTGGGCGGTCACGCGGGTGGGGCGAACGCGTTGGCGGCGGCCCTGAGCCCGGTCCTCGGGACGGCCCCGGTGATCACCACGGCCACGGACGCGGTGGGCCTTCCGGCCCTCGACCTCCTCCCCTACCCCACCGAGGGTGCCCTCCCCGCGGTGACCCGCGCGCTCCTCGACGGCGCCACGGTCACCCTCCGCGCGGACACGACCTGGCCTCTGCCCCCGCTCCCCCTCACCCCGGAGCCCGGCCCGGCCGCTCCGGACGCGGCCGTCCCGGGGGAACCGCCCTCCCCCGAAGCCCCCGCGGCCCCCGGGCCCGCCAGGACCCGCGGCGGGACGGCGCGGCCCGGAGGCGCCGGACCGGCCCCCGCCCATGGTGAAGCACACCCCGGCAGCGGGGCGCCCGGACCCGCGCCGGAGGGATGCCTCGTGTGGGTGACCGACCGGATCGTGGAGACGGGGTCCAGGACCGTGGTGGTCCGGCCGCCGTCGCTGGTGGTGGGGGTCGGCGCCAGCAAGGGGGTCACCGCGGAGGAGGTGGGCGCGCTGATCGCCGGGAGCCTGGCGGACGCCGGCCTCGCCGTGAAGAGCGTGACCGCGCTCGCGACGGTGACCGCGAAGGCGGACGAGCCCGGGATCGTACGGGCCGCGGCCGGCCTCGGCGTTCCCCTGGTGACGTACGAGGCCGCCGAACTCGCCCGCGTGGACGTGCCGAATCCCTCGCACGCGCCGCTCACCGCGGTCGGAACACCGTCCGTGGCGGAGGCCGCCGCGCTGCTCGAAGCCGGCCCCGGCGCCGGACTCGCCGTGGAGAAGCGGAAGTCAGCGATGGCCACCGTGGCCGTCGCCCGCCGCAGGCCGCGCGGCCGGCTGGCCGTGGTCGGACTCGGCCCGGGCGCGAGGGACCTGCTGACCCCGCGGGCCGCCGACGAGCTGCGGCGCGCCTCCGTCGTGGTCGGTCTCGACCAGTACGTGGACCAGGTCAGGGACCTGCTGCCGCCGGGCACCCGCGTACTGGAGTCCGGTCTGGGCGCCGAGGAGGAGCGGGCCCGCACCGCCGTCGCCGAAGCCCGCAAGGGACACGCGGTCGCCCTGATCGGCAGCGGGGACGCCGGGGTCTACGCGATGGCCTCACCCGCCCTCGCCGAGGCAACCGCCGACATCGACGTGGTCGGCGTCCCCGGCGTGACCGCCGCGCTGGCCGCCGCCGCCCTTTTGGGCGCGCCCCTGGGCCACGACCACGTGTCGATCAGCCTCTCCGACCTGCACACACCGTGGGAGGTGATCGAACGGCGGGTGCGGGCCGCCGCCGAGTCCGACCTGGTGGTCACCTTCTACAACCCGCGCAGCCGCGGCCGGGTCTGGCAGCTCCCGAAGGCGCTGTCGGTCCTGGCCGGGCACCGCTCCCCCGCCACCCCGGTGGGCGTCGTGCACGCCGCCTCCCGGCCCGACGAGCGCGCCGAGGTCACCACCCTGGCCGCCCTGGACGTGACGACCGTCGACATGGTCACCGTCGTCACCGTGGGCAACACCGCCACCCGTAACGTCGCCGGCCGCATGGTCACCCCGCGCGGCTACCGCTGGCAGCAGCAGTCATCAGGAGCCGCGCAGTGACCCGCACCGTCCACCCCATCGAGCAGGAGTCGTACCGCATCCTCCGCTCCCGTCTGGACACCTCCGCGCTGCCGCCGCTGCGCCGCGCGGTCGTCGAGCGGGTCGTGCACGCCAGCGCCGACCTGGCGTACGCCACCGATCTGGTCGCCGACGAGGAGGAACTACGGCGGGCGTGGACCGCGCTGCGGGCCGGCGCACCGGTCGTCGCGGACGTGGAGATGGTCGCGGCCGGCATCACCGCGCGCCGGGCGGTCTGCCGGCTCGGTGACGCGCGGGCCGCGCCCGGACTGACCCGCAGCGCGCACGCGATCCGGCTGGCGTTCGCCGAGGTCGGACCCGGTGCCGTCTGGGTGATCGGCAACGCGCCCACCGCGCTGGAGGAGCTGCTCGCGCTGGACGCGGCGCCCGCGCTGGTGATCGGGCTGCCGGTCGGCTTCGTGGGAGCTGCCGAGAGCAAGGCGCACTTGCGGGCCTGCGGGCTGCCCGCGGTCAGCAACGTCTCGGAGAAGGGCGGCTCCGCGGTCGCCGCCGCCGCGCTCAACGCGCTGCTCTACGCCCCGCAGCCGCCGGAAGAACCCGTCGCGGGACCCGCCCACACCAAGGAGAACCCCCAGTGAATCCCCCTGCCCTCCTCCTTGTCGGCCACGGCACCCGTGACGCCGCCGGAGCCGAGGCCTTCCGGTCCTTCGTCGCCGCGCTCGGCGCCGCCCATCCGGGTCTGCCGGTGGGCGGCGGATTCATCGAGCTGTCGCCGCCACCGCTCGCCGACTCGGTGCGGGAGATGGTGACCGCGGGGGTACGGGACTTCGCCGCGGTGCCGCTGGTGCTGGTGTCCGCCGGGCACGCCAAGGGCGACATACCCGCGGCGCTGGCGCGGGAGCGGGAGCGGCACGAGGGCACGTCGTACGCGTACGGCCGGCCGCTGGGCCCGCACCCGAAGCTGCTGACCGTGCTGGAGCGGCGGGTGGACGAGGCGCTCGCCGGGGCCGGCCGGGCCGGGACCACCGTGCTGCTGGTGGGCCGGGGCTCCACCGACCCGGACGCGAACGCCGAGGTGTTCAAGGTGGCCAGGCTGCTGTGGGAGGGCCGTGGCTACGCCGGTGTGGAGACCGCGTTCGTGTCGCTGGCCGAGCCGTCGGTGACCGCCGGGCTCGACCGCTGCCGCCTGCTGGGCGCGCGCCGCGTCGTCGTCCTGCCGTACTTCCTGTTCACCGGGGTGCTGCCGGACCGGGTACGGGAGCAGGCCGGGACCTGGGCGGCGGCGCACGACGGCACCGACGTGCGGTGCGCGGAGGTGATCGGCCCCGAGCCGGAGCTGGCCGAACTGGTCATGGAGCGGTACCGGGAGACGCTGCGGGGCGATCTGCGGATGAACTGCGACAGTTGCGTCTACCGGGTCGGGCTGCCGGGCTTCGAGGACCGGGTGGGCGCGGCCCAGAAGCCGCACCACCACCCGGACGACCCGGCCCACACCCACGGCCACCACCATGCGCACACCCACTGACCCGGCGGTGCCGGACGACTACGACCTGGGGCACCACGGGGACGCCGAGACCGGGGACGGGCTGACCGACCTGGCGGTGAACGTCCGCGACGGTACGCCGCCGGCCTGGCTGGCGGACCGGATCGCGGCCTCGCTGACCGGGCTCGCCGCCTACCCCGACGGCCGGGCCGCCCGGCACGCGGTCGCGCTGCGGCACGGCAGACCGGATGCGGAGGTGCTGCTCACCGCCGGCGCGGCCGAGGCGTTCGTACTGCTCGCCCGGGCGCTGGCGCCGCGATGGGCGACGGTGGTGCACCCGCAGTTCACCGAGCCTGAGGCGGCGCTGCGGGCCGCCGGGCACCAGGTGCACCGGGTGCTGCTCACCGCGGCCGACGGCTTCCGGCTCGACCCGGCCGCGGTGCCCGAGGCCGCCGACCTGGTGGTGCTGGGCAATCCGACCAACCCCACCTCGGTCCTGCATCCGGCCGCGCTGGTACGGCGGTTGGCGCGTCCGGGACGGACGCTGGTGGTGGACGAGGCGTTCATGGACGCGGTACCGGGCGAGCGCGCGTCACTGGCGGCGCGGCGGGACGTCCCCGGCCTGCTGGTGCTGCGCAGCCTCACCAAGACCTGGGGGCTGGCCGGTCTGCGGATCGGATACGCGCTGGGCGCACCGGAGTTGATCGCCTCGCTGGCGAACGCGCAGCCGCTGTGGGCGGTGTCGACGCCCGCGCTGGCCGCGGCCCGGGCCTGTATGGAGCCGTCCGCCCTGGCCGAGGCGGCGAGGGCGGCCCGGACGGTCGCCGCGGACCGGGCCCATCTCGTCGCGCGGCTGCGGGAGTTCGCCGGCCTGGAACTCGCGACCGGAACGCCCGAGGCTCCCTTCGTGCTGATCCGTCTCCCCGACGCGGCCCGCGTACGGCTGCGGCTGCGCGACCTGGGCTACGCCGTGCGCCGCGCGGACACCTTCCCGGGTCTCGGCCCGCACTGGCTCCGCCTGGCCGTCCGCGACCCCCGTACCACCGACGGCTTCATCGACGCGCTGGCCGCGGCCAGGGCTCCACTCCCAGCGCGGTGAGGTCGACGCCGCCGAGCACCTGCTGTTCGTAGACGTTGGTGAGGCGCGGGCCGCGGTAGAGGAGGTGGCGGTCGTAGAGCAGGGGCACCATGGTGGACTCGATCATCACCTTCTTGTCGATGTCCTTCCAGTCGGCCGCCGCCTTCACCGGGTCGGTCTCGGCGTCGGCCTTCGCCACCGCGCTGTTGATGCCGTCGTCGTTCAGCCCGGAGTAGTTGGTGGGGCTCTGCGGCTGGACGAGGGCACGCAGGAAGCCGCCGCCGGTCGGCCAGTCGGCGGCCCAACTGGTCAGCACCATGCCCCACTTCTTCGCCTTGAGCTTCGTCGCCGAGGTCAGGGTCGCGTAGTAGGTGGCCGCGTCCACCGTCTCCACCTCGACCGTGATGCCGACCTGGCCGAGTGCGCCGCTGATCGCCTCCATGGCGGCGGTGGACTGGGAGTTGTCCACCCCGGCGAGGGTCACGGAGAAGCCGCCCGGCCGGCCGCAGTCGGCCAGCTGCTGCTTCGCCTCCTTCGGATAGGCCGCGCCCTGGGTGGTGTTGTAGGTCTCGGCCTTCGGGTCGTGGCCGTCGGTGGTGGGCGGCAGCATCGTGGTGGCGACATCACCGCCGTTGATCTCGCCGCCGAAGGTGGCCTGGACGGCGGAGCGGTTGACGGCGTACTGCACCGCCCGGCGGCAGCGGTAGTCGCCGAAGGGCGCGACCGACGTCTGCAGGCTCAGGAAGCGCGTGGCACCGCTGTACGCGAGGTCGGTATTGGCCTTGAGCGCGGGATCGTCGGTGATCTTGGCCTCGGTGGCGCCGCTGAGGGTCACGCTGTCGACGTCCAGGTCCGCATCGCCGGACAGCAGCGCGCTCTCCACCGCGTTCTGGTCGGTGAGGAACTTCAGCTCGATCCGGTCGGGCAGCGCGGAGTGGACCGCGTCGGTGGACTGCTTCCAGAACGGGTTGCGGACCAGGTCGAGGCGGCTGCCGGGGACGAAGCTCTGCACCTTGTAAGGGCCGCTGCCCACCGGGTGGTTGGCGTAGTCCTTGCCGTCGCCGGTGTCCGCGGCCCGCGGGATCGCGGCGCCCATGGACAGCGCGAGCACGTACCGGAAGTCGGCGAACGGCTTGTCGAGGGTGAAGACCACCGTGTGGTCGTCGGGCGTGGCGACCGAGCGCAGGCCGAGCTTGTCGGGGTCGGTGTCCTCGTAGGGGCCCGGGTAGTGCTGGCCCTGGTCGAGCAGGTCGACGAAGTAGGAGGGGCCGTCGAAGGTGGTGCGGTCGAAGGTCCGCTCGACGCCGTACTTGATGTCCTTGGAGGTGATCGGGGTGCCGTTGTCGAAGGTCAGCCCGGTCCTGAGGTGGAAGGTCCAGGTGCGGCCGTCGGCGCTGACGCTGCCGGTGTCGGTGGCGAGGTCGGGCACCAGCTTGCGGCCGGCGGCACCCGGTGCGGGCGCGTAGTCGACGAGTTTGCGCAGGTAGAGGCGCTGCACATTCCAGGAGGTGGTGTCGTAGCTCTCCGCCGGGTCGAGCATGCCGGTCGCCGGGTAGGTCGCGACCAGGTGCAGCGTGCCGCCCTTCGTGCCGGAGGGGCGGACGACCCCGCCGAGACCGCCGTTGTAGCCCGAGGTCTCCTTGCCGCCGTGCAGCCGGAGCGCGGCACTCTTCAGGTCCGCGGTGGACGTGGGGGTGGTGCTGGCCGTGTCGCCGCCGTCCTTGTGCCCGCTCTCGTCGTCCCGGCCGCCGAGGGGGGCGAAGACCAGGGTCGCGCTCACACCGAGAGCCACCACCGCGACCGCGACACCGGCCACGATCCAGTTGCGGCGTCTGCGGTCGGGGGTACGGCCCGGCGGCGGCGCGGGAGGAGCGGCCGCCGGGTTCTGGACGTTGAACGGCGGTGGGGTACGGGGCAGATACGGCGGCGGCAGCGGGACCTGCGGGGATCGCGAGTAGGCCGGATGCTCGGGCTGGGCACGCGGGGCGGGCGGCTGGGTACGCGGGGCGGGCGGCTGCGCGGCGGGGGCGGCCGGTGCCGCCTGGGCGGACCGGGGCGCGGCCTCCCGCAGCGCCGGGCCCACGGCCGGTTCCGGGACGGCGCCCCCGGCGTCCTGGTCCGGCGGGGGCGGCAGTACGGGCAGCTTGGCGCCGACCCCGAAGGTGGCCCGGGGGTCGGCGGGACGGGACGGGGTCCCCCGGCCGGGGGCCGGCCCGGCGCCCCGGGCCTCGGGGACGGCGTCGGATGCGACCGCCGGCCCGGTGAGGGAGACCGCGCTGTTCGCCCCCAGCCAGGCGCGCAGCCGGTCCCGGTACGCGGCGGCCGTCGCCGGCCGGTCGGCGGGTTCCTTGGCGAGGGCGGCCAGCACCAGGTCGTCCAGTTCCGCCGGCAGCCGCGGGTCGCGGGCCGACGGGGCGGGCGGCGGGGTGTGGACGTGGCGGTACATCAGGCTGAGCGGGTTGCCCTCGGTGAACGGCGGCTTCCCGGCGAGCAGTTCGAAGAGCACGCAGCCGACGGCGTACACGTCGCTGCGGGCGTCCACGTCGGCGCCGTTGATCTGCTCGGGCGACATGTAGCTGGGGGTGCCGATGGCGGAGCCGGTGGCGGTGAGCCGGGCACCGCTGTGCAGGACCCGGGCGATGCCGAAGTCGGCGACCTTGACGGTGCCTTCCTCGGTGATCATCACATTGGCCGGTTTGACGTCGCGGTGCACGGTGCCGTGGCTGTGCGCGTGGGCCAGCGCGTCGAGCATGTCGCAGGCGATCCGTACCGCCTGGTCCGGCGCCAGGCTCCCCTGATCGTGCAGGAGTTGGGCCAGGGTGCTGCCGGGGACGTACTCCATCACCAGGAACGGGATCACCGTGTCGCCGTCGGCCGTCTCGTCCTGGTCGTGGACGGTGACGATGCCCGGGTGGTTCAGCGCGCCGGCCGCCTGTGCCTCACGGGCGAACCGGCCCCGGGCGGCGGGGTCGCCGGCCAGTTCGGCGAGCAGTGTCTTGACGGCCACGGTACGGCCCATCCGGGTGTCGTACGCCCGGTGCACCCGGGCCATCCCGCCGGAGCCGAGCAGCTCCGCCAGTCGGTAACGCCCCGCGAACAGCCCGTCAGCCATCTACCCCGCCCGCTCTCGCCCCAGCGCATGCGGTAACAGCCTAAGGGGGCGGCCCCGCCGTCGAACCGCCCCCTTGACCTTGTTACCTGCTTGTGGCGATCACGCGTCGAGGTCGTCGGCTCCCGAGGCGGCGTTCCGCCGGCGCCGGTTGGTCGCCAGGAAGGTGCCCGCGCCGGCCGCGACGAGGGCGGCGGCACCGATGGCGATGTACGGGGTGGCCGAACTGCTGCCGGTCTCGGCGAGGTTGCCGCTGGTGTCGGTGACGGTCTGGGCGTGGGTGTCGGAACCGCCGCCCGTGGCGGTGCCGGAGGAGGAGCCGCCGGAGCCGGTGGCGCCGGAGGTCGCGTGGCCGCCCGTCGAGCCGGAGGTCGAGCCCGAGGTGGAACCGGTGGTGGAACCGCCGCCGGTCGCGCCTCCGTTGGAGGAGCCGGTGGTGGAACCGGTGGTGGAACCGGTGGTGGAGCCCGTGGTGGAACCGCCGTCCGAGGCTCCCCCGTCGGTCGAACCGCCGGTGGTCGTCCCCCCGGTAGTCGAACCCCCGGTGGTCGAGCCGCCGTTCGTGGACCCGCCGGAGGTGGACCCGCCGTTCGTGGACCCGCCGGTGCCCGAGCCGCCGCTCTTGTGCGGGGTGCGGCAGGTGGCCTGCGCCAGCGTCACCTCACCGGTGACCTCCGCCACGCCGAGGTTCAGCGGGTTGATGCGCACCTTCAGTCGCAGCGCGGTGGCGGCGGCGGTGCTGGAGGTGGTGACCGTGTTGGTGAGGTCCAGATCGACCTGGCCGACCCCCGGCACGTTCAGCTGGGTGGTGCCGACCGCCTGCAGCGAGATGTTCCGGCCGAGCACGGTCACGCCGGCCAGCTTGGAGGAGGCGGTGGGCCGGTGGCCGGCCTGGCAGGTGGCCTTGGAGGTGACCGCGTCCAGCTTGACCAGGGACAGCAGCGGCAGACCGGGCACGTGCACCTGGGCGTTGGCGATGTTCGCGTACCCCTCGGCCTTGTCGCCGTCGGCGGTGGCGTTCGCGGTGGCGACCGCGGCCCGCAGCAGGCTGACGCTCCGGCCGGCCTCCACGCCGTGGCCGACGGTGACGGCGAGCGCGGTCCGGTTGGCGTCGGCGGGCGCCTTCACGTCGTTCAGGGACACGTTCACGGGCACGTCGACCGTCTTGTTCAGCAGCGAGACGTCCAGCCCGACCCGCAGCACGGTCGCGGTGGACGTGCCGCCGGTGTACTGCTGCGGGTTGGCGTGGGCCGCCGGGGCGACGGCCAGTGCGCTGCCCGCGGCCAGGGCGACGGCGGCGCCGATGGCTGCGGCGGAACGACCTGCGGGCATGCGGAAAGAGAGAGTGCGGTACACGCGAAAGATCCCTACGAGTGACATGGCATCCCCGGCGCGCGCTGATGGGGACAGCAGCCGGGGACCTTGACCCGGTTATGTTTACGCACTGAGGGTGAACTGGCGGCTACACGGGGCTAGTTCATCCAAACGGGTGGTTTCCGTGCGTTTCTTCGAATCCCGGTGCCCCGGATGCGCACGGCCGTTCCAGACGGTCGTCCGCGCCACGGGAGGACACGCGCGGCCCGGTTGACGCGACCGCGCCGGGCGCGGAAGTGTTCAACTCCGTACGTCCCGTGGACGACACGGCCGGTCAACGACGTGCCTCCGCAGGTCAGGCCACGCGTGCGCCCCGCAGCACGATCGCGCGCGGCGCGGCCAGCGTCCGTACGTCGGCCCGCGGGTCCTCGTCGTACACCACCAGGTCGGCGGGGGCGCCCTCGGTCAGACCGGCGCGCCCGAGCCAGTCGCGCGCTCCCCAGGTGGCCGCCGACAGCGCGGCTTCCACGGGCAGCCCGGCCCGCACCAGTTCGGCCACCTCCGCGGCGATCAGGCCGTGCGGCAGGCCGCCGCCCGCGTCCGTACCGGCATAGACGGCGATGCCCGCGTCGTAGGCGTCCCGCACGGTGTCGTAGCGGCGCTCGTGGAGCCGCAGCATGTGCTCCGACCAGCGCGGGAACTTCGCCCGGCCGCCCTCCGCCAGGCGCGGGAAGGTGGCGATGTTGACGAGCGTCGGGACGATCGCGACGCCGTGCGCGGCGAAGAGCGGGATGGTGCCGGCGGTCAGCCCGGTGGCGTGTTCGACGCAGTCGATGCCGGCCTCGACGAGGTCGGCCAGCGACTCCTCGGCGAAGCAGTGCGCGGTGACCCGGGCGCCTTCCTCGTGCGCCGCGGCCATCGCCTCGGCGAGCGCGTCCTTGGGCCAGCAGGCGGAGAGGTCGCCGGTCTCCCGGTCGATCCAGTCGCCGACCAGCTTGACCCAGCCGTCGCCGCGGCGCGCCTCGCGGCGGACGCAGGCGGCCAGGTCGCCCGGCTCGATCTCGTACGCGTAGTTGCGGATGTAGCGGCGGGTGCGGGCGATGTGCCGGCCGGCCCTGATGATCTTCGGCAGGTCGTCGCGCTCGTCGGTCCACCGGGTGTCGCTCGGCGAACCGGCGTCCCGCAGCAGCAGCGCGCCGATCCCGCGGTCGGTCAGCGCCTGCCGCTCCGCGGTCTCCGGGTCCACCGCGCCGTGCGCGTCGAGGCCGACATGGCAGTGCGCGTCCACCAGGCCCGGCAGCGCCCAGCCGGTGACCGTGCCGGCCGGTGCGGCGGCGGGGCGGTCGTACGTGATCCGGCCGCCGACCACCCACAGCTCGTCCCGTACGTCCGCGGGACCGGCCAGGATCCGGCCCCTGATGTGCAACACCTCGCTGTCAGCCATGCACGGCACTGTACGAGGCGCTGGGTAGGGTCGGATCCGTACGGTCCCTGTCACCCCGAGGAGCGCACCACGTGTCCCCGAACCCCGGCCACCTGCTGGACCTGCCGCCGCTGACCGCCGGTGCCTTCGCGGCCACCGAACGCCGGGTGGCGGCGCTGCTGCGCACCGCCAACGACGTGGTGATCACCCAGGGCGAGGCGCTGCTGCCGCTGGAGGGCGCGATCAGGGGGGCGGCCCGGCCGGGTTCCACCGCGCTCAACGTCGTCACCGGCCCGTACGGGGAGACCTTCGGCGGCTGGCTGCGGGACGCGGGCGCGAAGGTGGTGGAGCTGGAGGTGCCGTTCGACCGGGCGGTGACCGCGGAGCAGGTGGGCGAGGCGCTGGAGCGCGACCCGGAGATCGGCCTGGTGTCGCTGGTCCACGCGGAGGCGGCCACCGGTACGACGAATCCGGTGGCCGGGATCGCGGCGGTGGTACGGGCGCAGGGGGCGCTGCTGATGCTCGACGCGGTCGCCTCGGTGGCCGCGGAGCCGCTGCTCACCGACGAGTGGGGGGTGGACCTGTGCGTGATCGGCGGGCAGAAGGCGATGGCCGGTCCTGCCGGGGTGTCGGCGGTGGCGGTCAGCGAGCGCGCGTGGCGGCGGTTCGCGGAGAATCCGGCGGCGCCGCGGCGGTCGTACCTGTCGCTGCTTGACTGGAAGGAGCGGTGGATCGACGCGGGGCGGCGGGTGCTGCCCCACGCCCCGGCGCAGCTGGAGATGCTGGCGCTCGACGCGTGCCTGGACCGGATCGAGGCGGAGGGGCTCGACGCGGTGATCGGGCGGCACCGGGCGGCGGCGGCGCAGACCCGCGAGGGGGCGCTGGACCTGGGGCTGACGCCTTACGTGGTGGAGGCAGCCGACGCGGCGCCGGTCGCCACGACGGTACGGACCCCTGCGGGGATGCACGCGGGGGAACTGGCGGCGGCGGCGCTCGCCGTCGACCCCGGGCTCCCCCTCTCCCCGGGCGGCGGCGCCCTCGCGGCCGACATGCTGCGGGTCAACCACTACGGCACGGCGGCCGACCCCGCGGTGGTGGACCGCACCCTCGCCACTTTGAGCGCCGCCCTCCGCCGCTGACCCGCCTGCGGCGCCGGCTCCGGGGTCCAGGCTCCGGCCTGCGGCCACCTGAGTGGGTGAGTGGGTTGGGGCCGGGGTCGTCACGTCGGTGGTGCTGATGGCGGCGCCGGTGCCGGTGCGGCAGGCGGTGCCCGGGCCGCCATGCCCAGCGGGGAGGGGCGGGAGGCGGGAGGCTGAGGCGGTACGTGTTTCCGTAGCTTCAGGAGGTCCGTGATGTCCTTGTCCGCGACTGCCTTCCGGGTGCGGCGTGTCTACGATCCGCCGGAGGAGGCGGATGGACTGCGGGTGCTGGTGGACCGGCTGTGGCCGCGGGGGCTGGCGAAGGCCCGGGCGGAGGTGGACGAGTGGGTCAAGGAGCTGACCCCGTCGAACGAGCTGCGGACGTGGCTGCACACCCACCCGGAGCGGTACGACGCGTTCGCGGAGCGGTACCGGGGCGAGCTGGCCGCCGCGGGCCCTGACGCCGAGGCGACGGCGGAGCGGCTTCGCGCGGCGGCGGCGCGGGGTCCCGTCACCCTGCTCACCGCCGTGAAGGAGCCGGACCACAGCCACGTCCCGGTACTGCTCGACCACCTCCGCGGCTGACCGGCACCGCCCCCACCTCGGACGGTGGTCGGGTTACTCCCTGATCCCGTCCACGCGGCGCGGGACGCGGGTGGGGTTGGAGTCGCGGAGTTCCGGGGGGAGGAGGGCCGGTGGGGTGTCCTGGTAGGCGACGGGGCGCAGCCAGCGTTCGATCGCGGTGCCGCCCACGGAGGTGGACGTGGAGGTCGTGGCCGGGTACGGCCCGCCGTGGTGCTGGGCCGCCGCCACCGCGACGCCGGTGGGCCAGCCGTTGACCAGCACCCGCCCGGCCAGCGCGGTGAGGCGGGCAAGGAGCGCCACCGCGGAACCGTCCGGCTCCGCGGCCTCGTCCGCGCCGAGGTGGGCGGTGGCGGTGAGGTTGCCGGGGAGGCGGTCGAGGACCGCGCCCAGCTCCGCGTCGTCGCCGTACCGTACGACCACCGTCAGCGGCCCGAAGCACTCCTCCAGCAGCACCTCGTACGCATCCTGCCCGGCGAGGTCCCGCGCGGCGACCTCGACGTAGCCGGGCCGTACCGCCAGCGGGTCGCCGGGGACCTCGCCGGGCTCGACGGGAACCGTGACACCGGGCAGCGCGGCCCGGGCGGCGGCGCCCTTGAGGAAGGTGTCCCGCATGCGGGAGTCGAGCAGGACGCCCGGCAGCGCTCCCTGCGCGGCGCCGGTGAGCGCGCCCACCAGACGGTCGCCGTCCGGGCCCGCGGGCGCCAGCACCAGACCCGGCTTGGTGCAGAACTGGCCGTTGCCCAGGGTGAAGGAGCCGGCCAGACCGGTGCCGATCTGCTCGGCGCGTTCGGCCGCGGCGGCCGCCGTGACCACCACCGGGTTGAGGCTGCCCAGTTCGCCGTAGAAGGGGATCGGGCGCGGGCGGGCGGCGGCCGCGTCGAAGAGGGCCCGGCCGCCGGGGACGGAACCGGTGAAGCCGGCCGCGGCGATCAGCGGGTGCTTGACGAGCTCGACGCCGGCCTCGAAGCCGTGCAGCAGCACCACGGTGTCGGCGGGCAGTCCGGCCGCGACGGCCGCCCGGCGCAGGATGTCCGCGCAGAGCACCGAGGTCGCCGGGTGGTCGGGGTGCGCCTTGACGACGACCGGGCAGCCCGCGGCCAGCGCACTGGCGGTGTCGCCGCCGGGGACCGAGAAGGCCAGCGGGAAGTTGCTGGCCGCGTAGACGGCGACCACGCCCAGCGGGATCTTGTAGCGGCGCAGATCGGGCCGCGGGATGGGGTGGGCGGCCGGGTCGGGGTGGTCGATGATGACATCAAGGAAGGTGCCTTCGTCCACGATGCCGGCGAAGGCCCGCAGCTGGAAGGCGGTGCGGGCCAGTTCGCCGGTGATCCGGGGCACCCCGAGGGCGGTCTCGGCGTCGGCGGTCGCGATCACCTCGGCGGCCGACTCCTCCAGCAGCCCGGCGGCTTCGCGCAGTAGCCGGGAGCGTACGCTGCGGTCGGCGAGCGCGGGGAGAGCGGCGGCCGCGGCGCGTACCGCGGCATCGACGTCCGCGGCCGTGGCCTCGGCGCCGGCCTGCTCGCGCTGCTTTCCGGTTCGGGGGTCGACGCTCCAGACTGGTACTGCCACCGGAAGAACCTCCAGATTTTCCGTACTGTCCACGATCGTCGTTCTCTATACTGAACGGCGTCTTCGCATGTGAATCTACGCCGGAGCCTACGTCTGCGGCTTCCGGCCGAACAAGAGGGGTCTGTCGCGAATGGCTGCTGCCGAGCAAGCGGGTTCCCAGGTCAAGTCCGCTGTCCGCACGGTCGAACTGCTGGAGTTCTTCGCGGGCAGCCCCGGTATGCACAGCCTGGCCGCGGTGCAGGAGTCGGTCGGCTACCCCAAGTCCAGCCTCTACATGCTGCTGCGCACCCTGGTCGAACTCGGCTGGATCGAGACCGACGCCACCGGCACCCGCTACGGCATCGGGGTGCGCGCGCTGCTGGTCGGCACCTCCTACATCGACGGTGACGAGGTGGTGGCCGCCGCCCGGCCCACGCTGGACCGGCTGTCGGACGACACCAGCGAGACCATCCACCTGGCCCGGCTCGACGGCACCAGCGTGGTGTACCTGGCCACCCGGCAGTCGCAGCACTACCTGCGGCCGTTCACCCGGGTCGGCCGCCGGCTGCCCGCGCACTCGACCTCGCTCGGCAAGGCACTGCTGGCGACGTACACCGACGAGCAGGTGCGCAAGCTGCTGCCGGCGACGCTGGAGCCGCTCACCGAACACACCCACACCGACCGCGAGAAGCTGATCGAGGAGCTGGCACAGATCCGCGAGCAGGGGTACGCGGTGGACCGCGAGGAGAACACCCTGGGCCTGCGCTGCTTCGGCATCGCGATCCCGTACCGCACCCCGGCGCGGGACGCGGTGAGCTGCTCGGTACCGGTGGCCCGGCTCACCGAGGGGCACGAGCAGATGATCAAGGACACCCTCTTCGACGCCCGGGACCGGCTGCTGATGGCGACCCGGCGCCTCTGAGGGCGCGTCCGGCCCACAGCGCCGTCCGTCCGCCGGGCGGCGGGGCCCGCGGGCAGGGCCGCACACGGGGTCGCCGGCCCGTGCCGCCCCCGGCCACCCCGGCATATGGTCATAGGTATGACCACTCATGGAGCTTCCCCGGCAGACCGCGACCAGCCCTACGACCCGGAGCTCTTCGCCCGCCGCGCCGCGTCCTTCGGGCCGGTGGCCGCCGCGTACGCCGAACACCGGCCGGACTACCCGGACGCGGCCGTGGCATGGGCGCTGGCTCCCGCGCAGGCCGCCCCCGGCGCGGCGCTCGACGTGCTCGACCTCGGCGCCGGCACCGGAAAGCTCTCCGCCTCCCTGGTGGCCCTCGGTCACCGGGTGACCGCGGTGGAACCCGACGACGCCATGCGGGCCGTGCTGCGGACCCAGGTGCCGCAGGCCACCGCCCTGGCCGGCGGCGCCGAGCGGATCCCGCTGCCGGACGCCTCGGTGGACGCGGTACTGGCCGGGCAGGCGTTCCACTGGTTCGACCAGGAGCGGGCGCTGCCGGAGATCGCCCGGGTGCTGCGGCCCGGTGGTGCGCTGGCGGCGCTGTGGAACACCGATGACGACCGGATCGACTGGATCGCCGAGTTCGGGCGGATCGCCGGCAGCCGGATCTCCTTCATCGACTGGTCGCCGACCCGCCGGATCGAACCGCACCCCGCCTGTTCCCCCCTTGAGCGTGCCGACTTCCCGCACCGCCAGCGCCGTACCGTCGACTCCCTGATCGCGACGGTGGCGACCCACTCCCACATCCTGGTGCTGGAACCCGCCGAGCGGGAGGAAGTCCTCGGCCGGATCCGGCAGTTGCTGGAGTCCCGCCCGGAGACGTCGACCGGTGAGTTCGACCTGGAGATCATCACCCGGGCACAGCGCTGCGTCCGGCTGCCGGACTGATTCTGCCTGCCGGGCTGATTCCGCCGGGTGCTCTTGCCGGTGGCACGGGCATCCCGCGGGCGGCGTGGATCAGCCGCTTCCGACCTCTGCCCAGCGGCTTTCGCCACTGCTACGCTCTCGCCGCGCCGTGGCGGGGACGTCCGGGCAGGAAGAGGTGACCGTGGGGACAGCCGCCACCGACGGCGACGACGGCGTCGCGTGCCACGCGTTCTCCGCACGCCCTTACGCCGGGCCCGCCCGCCGCGCCGAGCCGCCGACCGGCGGGGCGGACACGGCGGACGATCCCGCGGCGGACGCGGCGGACGCGGCTGCGCCGAAGTGGCGGCACCAGGACCGGGTGCGCGGTGGCGGGCACCGGGAAGGCCGCTCCGGGCGCCCGCCACCAGTGGGTTCTGAGCCGTTCGCGGGGCGCTGTCCGGCCGGTTGCGTCACAGGGCTGGACCTTCCCGGCCGCTTCCCGGAAATATTCGCGTCACCACGGCGACCTCTCGCGTCCCGGCGACGGCGTGGGTGCGCGGGGGTGCGCACGGCTCTCCCGGCCGTACGGCCGGCGCAGCTCCGGGGCGCGGCGATACCCCCATGATCGCCGCGCCCCGGCACCGTCCTGGCCGGATCAGTTCCGGCGCAGCGCTCCGCGTACCGCGGCCAGATCCGCGTCGGACGCCAACCCGGCGTGGTAGAGCCGCAGTTCGTTGGCGCCCAGCGAGGCGGCGTGTGCCGCGTCCGCGGCGAGGGTGCCCGGGCTGCCGCCCATGCCGCCGACCACGGTGAAGTTGGCGGCGAGCACGGTGTGCGGGCCGCGGTGCGGGGCGGTCGGGCCGAGCATCGCCTCGCGCGCCTGGGGGCCGCCGGTGCAGGGCAGCACCAGGCCGTCGGTGTGGCCGAGGATGTGCCGGGGGTCCACACCGGCGTTGGCGCCGCAGCGGTACGCGGCCGGGTCGGCGTGCATCAGCACCTGGAAGCCGGCCGGGGCGGCGGCCCGGACCGCCGCGACGGCCTGTTCCTGGAGCAGACGGGCGGTGTGCAGCCGCCAGTCGAGGCTGAGGACGGTGAGTTCCTCGCCGAGGAGCCGGGCGATACCGGGCAGTCCGGCCGGTCCGGTGGCGTCGCCGGCCCAGACCGGGACCAGCGCGCGGCGCACCGCGGCGGCCAGTTCGCCGGGGTCGGCGCCGAACTCCGCGTAGCCGTCGCGGCAGTGGCCGCAGAAGCAGAGCGACATCAGGTACTGGGCCGCGTCGCCGAGCGGCACCCCGGCGGTCTTGTCGTGGGCGTGCAGATGGGCCAGGCCGTACCAGCCGAGGGACTCCAGTTCGGTACCGGCCGCGCCGGGCCGTACCGCCGCTTCGGCGGCGAGGTCGACCAGGTAGCGGCGGACGTCGGGCCGGGCGATGCACGGCGCCCACGGGTACTGGTCGCCATAGGCGTTGACCACCGAGGTGTGCGGATGCTCGGCGCCGAGACGGGAGTTGTGGGCGAGCACCACCCAGGTGTGCACCTCAAGGCCCGCGGCGGCCAGCGCGTCGGCGGCGACCTGGTACGCGTCCTCGGCGGCGGCCCACCGGCCCGCCGGATACGGCCGCAACTCCCGCCCCTGCCAGCGGTGTTCGTCCGGCGGGTAGAGGACGGCGGCGTGCTCCGCGGTGACGACGCGGTGCCGGGGATGGCGCGGGGTGAGCGCCCGGGTGGAGTGGTACGCCGAGGCGAGGGTCACCTGCTGGACGCCGAGGCCAGCCACGCGGGCGGCGGCTTCCGGGTCGCCCACGACGTCCCACGGGTAGAGGAAGGCGGAGGTCTTCACGGGGCGGTCGGCCTTCTGTCGCGGGTCAGTTGGCGCCGGGGGCGGGGGTGAGCAGGGCCAGGCCCCGCTCGATGAGGTCGCCGAGCTCCTTGATGTGCGCGGGTGACGGTTCCGACAGGGGCGGGCGGACCTCGCCGACGTCCAGCCCGCGCAGCCGTACGCCCGCCTTCACCAGCGACACCGCGTAACCGCGTCCCTGGTTGCGGAGGTCGACCAGCGGCCGGTAGAAGCCGTCGAGCAGCTTGTTGACCAGGGGGTCGTCGCCGGTGGTGAGGGCCCGGTGGAAGGCGAGCGCGATCTCGGGCGAGAAGGCGAAGACCGCGGAGGAGTAGAGCGTCACGCCGATGCCGCGGTAGGCCAGGCCGGTGAGTTCCGCGGTGGGCAGGCCGTTGAAGTAGCGGAAGTCCTGGCCCGGCAGGTCGGTGCGGACCGCGCTGATGATCCGCTGCATCAGGTCGAGGTCGCCGTAACCGTCCTTGAGGCCGATGATGTTGGGCACCTGGGCGAGCCGGACGACCGTCTGCGGGGTGAAGACGGCGTTGTCCCGCTGGTAGACGATGACGTCGAGGGAGGTGCCCGCGGCCAGCGCCGTGTAGTGCCGCAGCAGGCCCTCCTGGTCGGCGACGACGAGGTAGGGCGGCATGGCGAGCAGGCCGTCGGCGCCTGCCTGCTCGGCGAGTTCCGCGTACCGCAGGGCGAGCGCGGTGCCGTAGCCGGCGCCTGCCACCACCGGCACCCGGCCGGCCGTCTCCTCGACGGCGGCGGCGACGCAGGCGGCGAACTCCTCGGGTGTCAGCGCGTGGAACTCACCCGTGCCGCAGCAGGCGAAGACCGCGGCGGCTCCGGCGTCCACCCCGGCCCGCACATGGGCACGGAAGGCGTCGAGGTCGAGGCCGCCGTCCGGGCCGTAGGCGGTCACCGGGAAGAAGAGCAGGCCGTCGAGGCGGTCGGCGAGTGCGGGTGAGGGTGAGGGTGAGGTCATCGGGTCCCCCCAGAGGGTGTGCGCTCATCTGACTTATGTCTATATTCGTGAACGCTGCCACGCTAAGCGAGGCCCCCAGCGGCGGTCAAGCCGACGAGCAGGCCGGTAGAGCCTCGCAGGGCCCGCTCCGAAGAGACGCCACGAGCGCCGAGTCGTCTACGTACATGAACTACGTCCATGGATATACTCGACGCTGTCGTTCGCCCGCGCACGGCCGCGGCGGCCCGTCCCGCACGGGCGGCCCGCGGCCGGTGAGACCGAGGAGACCCGCCCGCATGTCCGCTCCCCGAACCATCCTGCTCACCGGAGCCGCCGGCGGCCTCGGCACCCTGATGCGTGATCTGCTCCCCGCCCACGGCTACCGGCTGCGGCTGCTCGACATGCGGCCGGTCGCGGACGGGCCCGGCGTCGAGCGGGTGATCACCGCCGACCTCGCCGACCAGGACGCGCTGCGCGAGGCGGTCCGGGGCGTGGACGCGGTGCTGCACCTGGCCGGCATCTCGAAGGAGTCCTCCTTCGACCGCATCCTGCGCGCCAACATCGAAGGCACCTACAACCTCTACGAGGCGGTCCGCGCCGAGGGCGTGCGCCGGGTCGTCTTCGCCTCCAGCAACCACGCGGTCGGCTTCACCCCCCGCCCGCAGGGCGACGACCCGCTGATCCCGGTCACCACCCCGCGCCGCCCGGACACCTACTACGGCCTGTCCAAGTGCTTCGGCGAGGACCTGGCCCAGCTCTACGCCGACCTGCACGGCATCGACACCGTCTCGGTCCGGATCGGCTCCTGCTTCCCCGCGCCGAGCACCGTGCGGATGCTGTCGGTGTGGATGAGCCCGGCCGACGGCGCCCGGCTCTTCCACGCCGCGCTCAGCGCCGGTGTGTCCGGGCACACCGTGGTGTACGGCAGTTCCGCCAACACCCGGCTCTGGTGGGACCTGGCGCCCGCGCGGGCGCTGGGCTACGAGCCGCAGGACGACTCCGAGCCCTTCGCCGCCGCGCTGATCGCCGAGCAGGGCGAGCTGGACCCGGCGAACCCGGCCCACGCCAACCTGGGCGGCGCCTTCTGCACCGACCCGCCGCAGTGGGAGATCTGAGCCGGCTCAGCGGCCGGGCAGCCGGACCACCGAGACGAAGAAGTCGTCGATCTGCCGGACCGCCCGGATGAACTGCGTCAGGTCCACCGGCTTGGTGACGTACGCGTTGGCGTGCAGCTTGTAGCTGCGCACGATGTCCTCCTCGGCGGAGGAGGTGGTGAGGATCACCACCGGTATGGCCGCGAGCTCCGGGTCGCCCTTGATCCGCTCCAGCACCTGCCGGCCGTCGTACTTGGGCAGGTTGAGGTCGAGCAGGATCAGGTCGGGCCGTACCGCGTCGATGTGCGCGCCGCGGCGGTAGAGGTAGTCCAGCGCCTCCTCGCCGTCGCGCACCACGAAGAGGTCGTTGCGGATCTTGTTGTCCTCGAACGCCTCCCGGGTCATCAGCTCGTCGCCCGCGTCGTCCTCGACCAGCAGGACGGAGATCGGCTGTACGGAGTCGGTCATGCGGGCTGCGCTCCCTCGGTGGGTGTCGGTACGTCGCCGGGCAGGGTCTTGACCGCGCCTTCCCCGGCGTCCCCGGCGTCCCCGGATGCCGCCGGGGCCGGCAGGGTGAAGCGGATCCGGGTGCCTTCGGTGAAGCCGGTGTCGACCGAAATTCTGCCACCGTGGTGTTCGACGATCTTCCGGCACATGGCCAGGCCGATCCCGGTGCCCTCGTACACGTCGCGGCTGTGCAGCCGCTGGAAGATCACGAAGACCTTCTCGGCGAACTCCGCCGGGATGCCGATGCCGTTGTCGGCGACGCCGAAGGTGTACATCCCGTCAGGACCGGTGCCGCTCGTCACGGTGATCACCGGCGGGCGGTCCGGGGAGTGGAACTTCAGCGCGTTCCCGATCAGGTTCTGCCACACCATGGTGAGCAGCGTCACGTCACCGGTCACCTCCGGCAGCGCGTCCGGGCGGCGCACCTGCGCGCCGGACTCCTCCAGGGCGCCGGCCAGATTGGCCAGTGCGGCGTCCAGCGCCGTGTCCAGCCGTACCGGCAGCCGGCCGTCGAAGGTGCGGCCGACCCGGGAGAAGGCCAGCAGGTCGGTGATGAGCACCTGCATCCGCTTGGCGCCGTCCACCGCGAAGTCGATGTACTGCACGCCGCGTTCGTCCAGCTTGTCGCGGTAGCGCTTCTCCAGCAGCTGGCAGAAGGAGGCGACCTTGCGCAGCGGCTCCTGCAGATCGTGCGAGGCCACGTAGGCGAACTGCTCCAGCTCGGCGTTGGACCGGCGCAGCTCCTCGGCCTGCGAGGTCAGCTCCGCGGCCTGCACCGACAGCCGCCCGCGCTGCTCGTGCGCCTCGCCGAGCGCCCCGGCCAGCCGGTCGCGCATCGCCTCCACGGTCTCGGCGAGTATCCGCAGATCGGCCGGTCCCGCCGGGGTGATCCGGCCCTCGAAGTCGCCGTCCGCCACCCGCAGCGCGCCCTCCCGCAGCCGGTTCAGCGGCCGGCCGACGCTCTGCCGGAGCAGCAGCGCCAGTACCAGCGCGGCCAGCAGGAAGCAGGCGAGCATCGCCAGGAACACCGCGTCGCGCTGGCCCTCGATGTGCCGCAACTGCCGCTGGCTGTGCTGCCGGTCGGCCAGCAGATGCGCGTCCTCGGCCGCGTACAGCGCCCGGATCCGGTCGAAGGCGTGCCGGCTGCCGTCGAGCAGATCGCTGTCGGTGGCGGTCGGCAGGCCCTGCCGGGCGTGCTGGACCAGCGGCCTCGCGTAGTCGGTGCGCCACTGCGCGGCGGCGTCCTGGAGTGCCTTGAGGTCGGCGGTGGCACGCTTGTTGTCGCTGATCAGCGGGCGCAGCCGGGCGGCGGTGCGCTGCTCGTCGGCGAGACCTTGGGTGTACGGCGCGAGGAACTGCTCGTCGTGGGTGAGGACGTAGCCGCGGACGCCGGTCTCCTGGTCGAGCAGTGCGGACTGCAGCCGCACCCCCTCGACCCGGGCGGGCTGCACCCGGCCGGAGAGGTCGTCGGATATCTGGGAGTTGCGGGCCAGCAGCCGGGCCCCGATCACCGCGAAGACCACCACCAGCAGCACCATCAGGGCGAGCACCAGGTTGAACCAGACCTGGACGGTCGCCCGGCCGCGCAGTCTGGCCCGGGCTTTCGCGGGGGCCGTCAGGTCCTGGGTCAAGGTGTTGCTCCGGGTCACGTTTCCGGCTTCCATCCACTGTCTTGTCCGGTATTCCATCCGACATGCACGACGGCCGCGTCGTCGGCGAGGCCGCCGTGGTCGGCGGTGGCCGTCTCGGCGGCGCTGATCAGGGCATCGACGAAGTCGTCCGGCGACAGCGCGGCATGCCGGCGGGCGAGCGCCAGCAGACCCTCCTCGCCCAGCCGCTCCGGGCCGCCGCCGAACCGCCACTCGAACAGACCGTCGGTGAAGAGCACCAGCGCCGCGCCGTCCAGCGGCAGCGAGGTCACCGGCCAGACCGCGCCGCCCGGCAGCAGGCCGAGCGCCGGGCCGCCCTCGGGCTCGTACCACTCCACGGTGCCGCCGCGGCGCAGCAGCAGCCCCGGGTGTCCGGCCCGCACCACCCGCACCGAGCGGCGGTCCGGCGGGAACTCCAGCTCGGTGACGGTGGCGAAGACGTCGGTGGCGGCGCGCTCGGCGACCAGCATCTGTTCCAGCAGCCCGGTCCGCTCGGCGGTGCCGGTACCGGCCAGTACGAAGGAGCGCCAGGCGACCCGCAGGCACACCCCCAGCGCGGCTTCGGCGGCGCCGTGTCCCGAGACGTCGCCTATGACGACGTGCACGGTGCCGTCCTCGGTCTGCACCACGTCGTAGAAGTCCCCGCCGAGCAGCGCGAGGTCGCGGCCGGGCAGGTAGCGGGTGGTCACCTGGAGGTCGTCGGTCCGCAGCAGCGGCACCGGCAGCAGACCGCGTTCCAGCCGGGCGTTCTCCTCGGCCCGCAGCCGGCTCTCCCGCAGGGCGACGGTGGCCCGCTCGATCTGCTTGCGCTGGACGGCGTAGCGGATGGCACGGTCCAGGGACTGCGGGTCGAGCGAGCTCTTGGAGAGGTACTCGTGGGCGCCGGCCGCGACCGCGGCCAGGCCGGCGTCCTCCTCGGAGAGTCCGGTCAGCACCACCACGGGTGCGCCGGGGGCGTCGCGCAGCAGCCGGGTGACCGCGTCCACCCCGAAGGCGTCGGGCAGGTGCAGATCGAGCAGCACGCAGTCGGGGGCGGGCCCCCCGGTGAGCAGCTTCACCGCCTCCGCGAGGTTGCGGGCCCGCGTCAGCCGCGGTGCGTTCGGCGCGTCGCCGAGGTACTCCTCGACGAGCAGCGCGTCACCCTCGTCGTCCTCGACCAGCAGGACCGTCTGCGAGCCGTCCTGACCGCGCGCGGCCCTGATGTCCGGTACCCCCCTGGGGTCGCGCGCGTGCGGCACCCGGGCCTGCGGCTCCCCTGCCGGAAGGCCGGCCTGGGCCGGGCCGTCGAGCCCGGTCCCCGCCGGGCCGTTCTGTGCCAACTCCCTCATCCTCCAGCTTGCGGCCGCCCACCCACAGATGATGTCGCGCCGAGCGTACGGGAAGTGCCTGTCCCGGCATATGCGGCAATCCCCTTACGCCACCCGCACGCGGGGCGCGCGGGGGCACGGGCGGCTCTGTTCTACTGGGCTCGTGCTGCGACGTTCCACTGGCCCCGTGGGGCAGCCGGCCGGGCGGGCCGGGGAAGGAGACGCCGGGATGGGTGACGGTGGACGGCTGGTGGTACGGCGGCTGCCGCCGCGGGCGACCGCGGGGGTGCTGGTGCTGCCCGGTGGCCGCGAACACGGCCTGCGGCGCCCGGCGCTGCTCGATCTCGCGGCCCTGCGGATGCGCCCGTTCGTGACGGCGCTCGCCGCCGCGACCCGCGATCTCCCGATCGCCCTGGCCGAGGCGCGTTACCGGCACCGCGGCTGGAACGGCGAGCGCGCGGACGCCGCCCGTGACGCGGTGGCGGCGGTCGGAGAACTCTCCCGGCTCACCGGGGGCGGCCCCGTCGTCCTGGTCGGCCACTCGATGGGCGCGCGGGCGGCGCTGCGGGCGGCGGGCGCGTGGGGGGTGAACGAGGCGGCCGGCGGTGCGGCCGGGGCGGCGGGCCGTACCGGCGGGCCGGCCGTCGCGGTCGGTGAGCCCGCCGGGCCGCAGGACGGCGCGGGCGGCGGCCCGGCGGGCGGAGAGCCGCGCGGCCCGGCCGGCGCGGGCACCGTGGCCGGGGTGGTCGCGCTCGGGACGTGGTGGCCCACCGGGGAGCCAGTGGGCGGACTGGCCGGCGTCCGGCTGGTGTTCGTGCACGCGCTCGCCGACCGGGTGACGGCCCCGGACGAGTCGATGCAGGCGGCCGTACAGGCGCGGGCGGCGGGCGCCCAGGTCTGCCGCTACGAACTGGCCGGCGGGGACCACGGGATGCTGCGGCACGCGGCACTGTGGCACGCGCTGACCACCCGGACGGTGTGCGCGCTGCTCGGACTGGCCGTCACCGCACCGGAGGTGGCCTCGGCTTTCGCGCTGCCGCCGGGCTCCGCCGACGGCCTCGCGCTGCCGGCGGAAACAGCGGTCCCCCGGGTGCGCGGGTAATGGAACCGCAAAGCTGAGTCGGTCGTTACCGGGGCATGAACGCTATGACGCCTGGCTCGAATGTGCCGCTCGCCGCCTCCCGGGTGACCGTGGAGGTCGCAGCCGCCGTCCGGCTGGATGTGTCCGGGCTGCTGCTGGGCGCGGGCGGCAAGGTCCGCTCGGACGACGACTTCGTCTTCTACAACCAGCCGCAGGGCGCGGGCGTGACGTACCGCTCGGGCAATGGCTCGGGGCCGGACGGGATCACCGTGGACACCGGTGCCGTTCCCGCCGACGTGGAGAAGATCGTGGTGACCGCGAGCCTGGACGGCGGCGGCCCGTTCGCCGGTGTCACCCCGACCGCCACCGTGCGCGGCGCGGACGACGGCACCGAGATCGCCACCTTCGCCCCGACCGGTCTCGGCCCCGAGACCGCGCTGGTGATCATGGAGGTCTACCGGCGGGGCGGCGCGTGGAAAGTGCGGGCGGTCGGCCAGGGTTACGCCGACGGACTCGCCGGTATCGCCACCGACTTCGGGGTGCATGTGGACGAGCCCGCGGCCCCGGCTCCGCAGGTGGCCGCCGCACCGGCCGCGGCCCCCGTACCGCCGGCCTACGCCAAGCCGCCGACCGGCCCGGCCGCCACCCACCTGCCGCCGCCGCCCGCCGCACCCCCGGCCGCGCCGCCCGCTCCGCCCGTACCGCCGGCGCCCGCTGCCGCGCCCGGCCGGATCAATCTGGACAAGGGCCGGGTCAGCCTCCGCAAGAACGAGACGGTCTCGCTGGTCAAGGCGGGCAAGCCGCTGCTCTCCTCGGTCCGGATGGGCCTCGGCTGGGAGCCCGCCTTCGGCGGCCGGAACATCGACCTGGACGCGTCCGTGATCGCTTACGGCCCGCAGCGCAACCCCATCGCGACGTGCTACTTCGGCAAGCTGATGGTGCTGAACGGGGCGATCCAGCACCACGGCGACAACCTCACCGGCAAGGGCTCGGGCGACGACGAGGCGATCACCGTCCATCTGAGCGGGCTGCCTGCCGAGGTCACCGGCCTGGTCTTCACCGTCAACTCCTTCTCCGGGCAGAAGTTCAACAAGGTCAAGAGCGCGTACTGCCGGCTGCTGGACGAGACCACCGGCGAGGAGTTGGTCCGCTTCGAACTCTCCAAGGGCGAGGCCCGCACCGGAGTTCTGATGGCGAAGATGGTCAAGCAGTTCTCCGGCGAGTGGGAGATGACGGCGCTCGGCGAGTTCCTGGACGCGCGGACCGCGCGGGCGCTGGAGAAGCCGGGAGCCGCCGCGCTCTGACCTCACGCCGGCCGGCCGGCCCGCTGAAAGGCTCCCGTCCGTTCCGGGCGGGGGCCTTTCCCCATGCACTGCGTGCGTCTCGCACATGTCATGGTCACCTAAAATTTACCGCTGACCGTCTACCCGCATAGACCCGGGCCCGGGACCCTGTGATGGCACCGTCCGCACGCCATCGTCCCCCAGCCACGGGAGCGCTCCGTCATGCCCAAAACCCGTCTCCTGCACGGTATCTGCGCCGCCGCCGGATCCGTACTCCTCGCCGCGACCGCCCTGTTCGTCTCCGGCGGCACCGCCCAGGCGGCGCTGCCCACCCCCATCGCCGCCTCCACCGCCCGCAGTTACCTCTCCGGCATGACGGCGACCACCGAGACGCACTCCTCCACCTACGACCGTGACCTCTTCCCGACCTGGATCACCATCTCCGGCACCTGCGACACCCGCGAGTACGTGATCAAGCGCGACGGCACGAGCGTGGTCACCGACAGCGCGTGCAAGGCCACTTCGGGCCACTGGAGCAGCGTCTACGACGGCGCCACCACCACCGACCCGTCGACGTTCGACATCGACCACCTGGTACCGCTCGCCGAGGCGTGGGCGTCGGGCGCCTGGGCCTGGACCACCGCGCAGCGGCAGTCGTTCGCCAATGACACCACCCGGCCGCAGCTGGTCGCGGTGTCGGCCTCCTCCAACCGCTCCAAGGGCGACGACGACCCGGCGGAGTGGCTCCCCCGGGCGTCGTACCAGTGCACCTACGCGCGGGCCTGGGTGCAGGTGAAGCACTACTACGGGCTGAGCGTGGACAGCGCGGAGAAGTCGGCGCTCTCCTCGATACTCAGCGGCTGCTGACCCGGGGTCCGCAGAAACGATCCGGCTGCCCCGGTGCCCACCGGGGCGGCCGTCGTCATCCCCGGGCCGGTGCTCCCCGGACCGGCCGGCGCCACGTGCCGGGCCTCGCTCAGCCCGCCGCGCCTTCCCTGGACCGCGCCTTGAACGCCGCCTTGCGGGCGTCCTTGGCGATCTTGCGGTCCGGGTGCAGCCGGCCCATGGCCTCCAGGACATCGGCGGTGGCGGGGTGGTCGACGCGCCAGGCGGCGTCGAAGAAACCGTCGTGCCGGGCCACCAGGTCGCGGATCAGCTCGCCGAGGAGTTCGGCGTCGTCGTCCGCGGAGAGCTGGGCGGCCAGCGTGTCGATGGTGAGCCAGAAGACCATGGCGGCGCTGGGCGGCGGGACGTCGGCGGCGCCGCGTTCGGTGAGCCAGACCCTCGCCAGGCCGCCGAGTTCGGGGTCGTCGAGCACGTCACGCAGCGCGGGTTCCGCCTCGGCGCCGAGCAGGGCGAGGGTCTGCTGGCAGATCAGCCGCCGGCCGGGTGCGCCCGGGTCGTCACCGCGCGCGGCCGCCAGCAGTTCGGCCGCCGCCTCGGCGGGCTTACGGCCTTCCAGCCACAACTCGGCCTCGGCGCGGGCCACATGGTCCGGGTACTCGGTGAGCGCGTCCAGCAGGTCCACCGCCGGGCCGTCGGCCAGGTCTCCGACCGCGGGCGCGTGGGCGCCGGCGTCGGCGAGCCGCTCGCGCATGCCGTACACACCGAGCGGGCTGAGCTTGACCAGCCCGTACCGCGAGATCTCCTCCGGGTCGAGGTCGTCCGCCGCCGCCTGGGAGAACTCCGGCTCGCTCTCCTCCTCGATCAGCGCCTCGTCCACCGGCTGGTACTCCAGCAGACCGGTCGGCAGCAGCAGCCGGAAGTGCTCGTCCAGCCGCAGCATCACCTCGGTCACCTCCTGGAGGACCGCGTCGCTCGGCTGTTCCATCTCGTCCGGCACCACCAGCGAGGCGGCGAGTACCGGCAGCGGCACGGCGCCGCCCTGGTCACTGTCCGGGGTGGCGCCGTCCATCGCCATCAGCACGTAGAGGTTGGCGAGGGCGGTGTCGAGGAACTCCGCCTCCTGCTCCGGGTCCCAGTCCGCCTCGTCAAGCGCCGACCGGTCGCCGTCGTCCAGGGCCTCGCGCAGGCCCTCGTAGTCGAGCGCGGCGGCGTCGGCCAGCGCGTACTCCGCCGCGCCCAGCCAGGCGTCCAGCACCTCGTGCGGGTCGCCGGCGGCCACCGCCTCGTACGCCTCACCGCGTACCGCACGGCCGGCCGCCTCACCGACCAGCGTGCTCTCCTCGGCGCCTTCCTCGATCTCCAGCCGCAGCAGGCCGGTCTCGACGGCCGCGCCCCACGCCTGCGCGACCTCGCCGAGCCCTTCTTCGCCCTCGGTGCCGTCCAGACCCAGTTCGGTGGCGGCGGCCACCAGGTCCGCCTCCAGGAGTTCGCCCATCGCGTCGACCTGCCGCTCCTCGCCGGCCCAGCGCACCAGCCGCAGGGCGCGGTCCAGCAGCGGTACGGCCGGCGCCAGCCGGGCCAGTTCGTCCGCGGGCAGGAGCCGCACCGGCGGCAGAACGAGAGGACTTGCGGACATTGGACGGACTCCCATTCGGACGCATCGGCAAGGCGGAGCACGGGTCGGCGGACCCGGCGACGGCGCCCGGCGTCACACCGACCGGACGCACGGCATCAGCGTATTGCCTGCGCGCCCTCCCGCCCGCCCGCCGCTCACCCCGCGTGCGGCCCGGGCCGACGGTCACCCCGTCGTTGTCGGCCGCACGAAGGCGCATTATCGTCACCCGTGGCCACCGCAGGACCCGGGGTCACCGCAGACCGTCGCGGTGGTCGGCCCGTCCGCCGGCCCCGGCGGTCCGTACGGCACCTGACCGGATCCCGCGGGGCCCGTGCGCACACCGAGGAAGAAGAGGCCGTTCCGCCATGCTCGTCGACGTCCCCCTGCCGCAACTGCGTTCCTACCGCCCCGACCGCTCCGAGCCCGCCGGCTTCGACGCCTTCTGGGACCGCACCCTGGCCGAGGCACGTGCCGCGGCCGTACCCCCGGTCTTCGCCCCTTACGACGCCGGGCTGCGGACCGTCGAGGTCTTCGACGTCACCTTCTCCGGTTACGACGCCCACCCGGTCCGGGCCTGGCTGATCCTGCCGCGCGGCGCCGCGGGCCCGCTGCCGTGCGTGGTGGAGTACATCGGGTACAACGGCGGGCGCGGCCTGCCGCACGAGTATCTGACCTGGTCGGCGGCGGGTTACGCCCACCTGGTGATGGACAGCCGCGGCCAGGGCAGCGGCGGGTACACCCACGCGGTCACCCCCGACCCGGCGCCGGCCGGTGACCCCAGTACGCCCGGCTTCCTCACCCGCGGCATCGGCTCGCCGGAGACGTACTACTACCGGCGGCTCTTCACCGACGCCGCCCGCGCCGTGGACACCGCCCGTGCGCACCCGGCGGTCGACCCCGACCGGGTCGCGGTCGCCGGCGCCAGCCAGGGCGGCGGTATCGCCATCGCCGCCGCCGCGCTCTCCCGGGGCCTGGCCGGGGCGATGGTGGACGTGCCGTTCCTGTGCGACTTCCGGCACGCGGTGGAGATCACCGACAACCACCCGTACCTGGAGCTTGTCACCTACTGCCGCACCCAACGCCACCGCGCGGAGGCGGTGTTCGACGTGCTGGACTACTTCGACGGCGTCAACCTCGCGGCCCGCGCCACCGCTCCCGCGCTCTTCTCGGTGGCCCTGATGGACGCGACCTGCCCGCCCTCGACGGTCTTCGCCGCGTACAACCACTGGGCCGGGGCGGACAAGGACATCCGGGTCTGGAAGTACAACGGCCATGAGGGCGGCGGGGCGTTCCAGACCGCGGCGCAGATGGCGCGGCTGGCGGAGCTGTTCGGCTGATCCGCGTACGCTGCCTGCGGCCGGTGCCCGTCCCGCCGGGGGACGGCGGGACACGGCCCACAGGAACGGGCGAGCCAGGGGCTCGGGAGGGAGAGCCATGGGCGCGGACGGGCTGCGGATCGACGTGGACGGCGTCGGGCAGCGGGTGGGCGGGGGCCGGCGAAGCCGCGGCAGGTCCCGGGAGACGCTGGCGGGGGTGACGCTGAGTGTCGCGCCGGGCGAACTGCTCGCGGTGGCCGGCGCCAGCGGCTCGGGGAAGACCACCCTGCTGGAGCTGATGGCCGGGCTCCGCTCCCCCGGCGCCGGCGAGGTCCGGCACGACGGCACCGAACCCGCCCTGCTGCGGCCCGCGCTGGGCTATCTCCCGCACGGCAACGTCATGCACGAGGACCTGCCGCTGGTCCGGGCGCTCGGTTACGCGGCCCGGCTGCGAATGCCGGCCAGGACCGGCGCGGTGCGGCTGGCCGCGGCGGTGGACGACGCACTCGCGGCGGTGGGGCTCTCCGCGCGGGCAGTGCAGCGGCTGCGGACCCTCAGCGAGGGCGAGCGGCGCCGTGCCTGCATCGCGGTGGAGCTGCTGACCCGGCCACGGGTGCTCTTCCTGGACGAGCCGACGACCGGGCTCGACCCGGCGACCGGCGCCGAACTCATGGGCACCCTGCGGGACTTGGCACGCGAAGGGGTGACGGTGGTGCTCACCACCCACGCCCCGGCCGATCTGGCCCGCTGCGACCGGGTGCTCTTCCTCTCCCCGGCCGGCCGCCCGGCCTACCTCGGCGGACCCGGCGGCCTGACGGCGGCCTTCGGGGTCGGGACGCCGGAGGAGGTGTACGGCGCGGTGGCCCGCGGCGCCGAGCGGACCGGCGAGGAGACGGCAGTCCGGCGGGCCGACCCGCTGCCGGGGCCCGGCCACCAGGTCGAGGAGACCCGCAGCACGACCGCCCCGGAGGCGGGTTCGCCGCTCGGACCCTTCGGCCAGTGGTGGCTGCTGACCCGGCGCAGCGCCGAACTGCTGCTGCGCAACCGGCCGGCGGCAGCGGTCGTCGCCGGCTCGCCGCTGGTCATCGTGGCGATGTTCGCGCTGCTCTTCCGGCCAGGTGCCTTCGATCCGGCCGCGCCCAGCCCGGGTTCCGCGGCGATGATCCTGTTCTGGATCGCCTTCGGCGGCTTCTTCTTCGGCCTCACCTACGGACTGCTGCAGATCTGCGCCGAACTGCCGGTCGTACGGCGCGAGCGGCTGACCGTGCTGCGGCTCGGCCCGTATCTGCTGTCGAAGGCGGCCCTGCTGATGCCGGTGCTGGCGGCGGCCGACGCCCTGCTGCTCGTGGTGCTGCGCGCCCTGGACCGGCTGCCGGCGGCCGGCTGGGGCACCTACGGTTCGCTCTTCACCACGGTGCTGCTGGCGTCCGCCGCGGCGCTGGCGCTCGGTCTGCTGGCGTCGGCGGCGGTGCGCGAGCCGGGGCAGGCGACGCTGATGCTGCCGCTGCTCTGCTTCCCGCAGGTGCTCTTCTCCGGTGCGTTCGTACCCGTGCCGCAGATGGCATGGGCCGGGCGGGTGCTGAGCGCGGCGATGACGAACAGGTGGGCGTTCGAGGCGCTGGGCGCCGGCATCGGGCTGCCGGCGCTGTGGGCGCACGGGGCGTCGCCGCTGGGGCCGCCGCTCCTGGCGTCCTACGGCGACTCGTTCGGGCGGGCGACGTGGGTGAACTGGCTGCTGCTGGCCGGCTTCACCCTGCTCTTCCTGGCCGGGGCGTGGGCGGTGCTGGCCGCCAAGTGCCGTACGGTCGGCGGCCCTTCGCGGCAGGTGCGGTCCGGCGCCCCGGCCGCCGCCGTGGCGGTCAGCACACCAGCCGAGGGGTGAGGCCCGTCGGGTCGGGGACCCGGTCGCCGTAGGTCTCGGCGACGAAGGCGAGGAAGGCGTCGATGTCCGCCCGGTTGGAGGAGATGCCGAGCGAGACCCGGACGGCGCCGCCGGAGGGCAGCCCGAGCCGGCCCAGGTAGTCGTCGATGGTGCCGGTGGCGGTGCGGACCGCGCCGCCGAGCACGTCCCGGTCGATGGCGAACGCGGCCTCGCCGGTCCCCGGGTTGCAGAAACAGCCGGTGCGCAGCGAGATCCGGCGGGCCGCGCTGTCCCGGGCGACGATCCGTTCGTCGATGACGCCGCCCGCAGGGTCGAGGAGGTTGAGCGCCACGGTGCCGCCGCGGCCCACCGGGTCCTGCGGGCCGTAGACCCGGACCAGCGGGCTGCCGCCGGTGTGCCGCAGCGCGGCCAGGCCGGCCAGCAACTCGGCCGTCAGCGCGGTCACATGACGGTGTATGGCGTCGACTCCGCCGGCCGCGGACCGTATCCAGTCCAGACCCCACTCGACGTCCGGGATGCTGAGGTAGTTGACGGTGCCGTCCTCGAAGGCGGCCTCGCCGTCCGCCATGTGGTGCCACTGGCCCTGGGCGCTGACCACATGGATGGTGCCGCCGGAGAACCACGGGCGGCGCAGCCGGGCAAGGGATTCCCTGCGGGCGATCAGCGCGCCGAGGCCGGTCGGGTAGCCGAAGACCTTGTACCAGCTCACCGCGACGAAGTCCGGCCGCACCGCGGTCAGATCGAGGGTGTTGGCGGGGGCGTAGGCGGCCGCGTCGAGCAGCACGTCCCAGCCGGCCGCCCGGGCGAGCGCCACCCACTCCAGGGAGTGCTGCACCCCGCTGAAGTTGCTCTGCGCGGGATAGGCCAGCAGGCCGGTGCCGCCGCCTTCCAGCACCGCCCGCATGGCGGTGGCGTCCAGACCGAGGCGGGGCGCCTCCAGCGGCACCAGGACGGTGCCGGCGCCGCGGCTTCTGGCGTACTCCCGCAGGCCGTTGACGGAGTTGTGGTTGTCGAGGGTGAGGGCGAGCCGGCTGCCGGGGCGGAACGGGTACGCCTCGCCGACCAGCCGGCACGCCCCGGTGGCGTTGGCGGTGAACACCACCGCGTACTCGTCCGGATCGGCGTGGAAGTGGTCCAGGACGCGGCGCCGGGCGCTGTCCACCAGCGCGCCGGAGGCCGCGGAGGCGGGGCTGACCGAGTGCGGGTTGCCGAAGCAGCCGGCCGCGATCCGGTCGGCGTGCGCCCGCACCTGGGCGCGGGCGGCGAGGCCGGCGCCGGTGTGGTCGAGGTAGACGTGGCCGCCCTCGTCCAGATATCCGTATCCGTACTCGGCGGAGCGCAGTGCGGCGAACACGGTCATGGATCGGCTCTCCCCCCGGCGGCGCGGTTCCTGTGACCAGGATGGCATTCCGCGGGAGCGGCGGACCGGAAACGAGCGCGGCATCGCCCCGCGGCGGGCGGCCCGCCCCGGCCCGCCCCGGCCCACCGCACTGGCGTCGCTGCGCGGCGGGGCCGCTCGGCGCTGAGGACGCGGCTGCGCCCGGCCCGCCCCGCCGTACCGGGCGGTGGCAGGGGGCCGGGCGCGGTGTCCACCCCGCGTCGGACGGGGCGGTGTCCGGGGCCGCGTCAGTTGTGGCTGTGCAGCACGGAGTTGAGGCCGCCCCAGGAACCGGTGCGCTGCAGCACCTCGACCTTGCCGGTGGTGGAGTTCCGCCGGAAGAGGAGGTTGTCGGCGCCGGAGAGTTCGACGGCCTTGACGATCTGGCCGTCCGGGAGGGTGACGCGGGTGCCGGCGGTCACGTAGAGGCCCGCCTCGACGACGCAGTCGTCGCCCAGCGCGATGCCCAGGCCGGACTCGGCGCCCAGCAGGCAGCGTTCGCCGACCGAGACGCGCTGGGTGCCGCCGCCGGAGAGGGTGCCCATGATGGAGGCGCCGCCGCCGATGTCGGAGCCGTCACCGATGACCACGCCCTGCGAGATGCGGCCCTCGACCATGGAGGTGCCCAGGGTGCCGGCGTTGAAGTTGCAGAAGCCCTCGTGCATCACGGTGGTGCCGGCCGAGAGGTGGGCGCCGAGGCGGACCCGGCCGGCGTCGGCGATACGGACGCCGGCCGGCGAGACGTAGTCGGTCATCCGGGGGAACTTGTCGATGCCGTACACCCCGAGGTGCAGGCCCTCCGCACGGGCCGCCAGCCGGGTCGCTTCCAGCCGGGGGACCGGCACGGGGCCCAGCGAGGTCCAGGCGACATTGGCCAGCAGGCCGAAGATGCCGTCGAGGTTCAGCTCGTTGGGACGGACCAGGCGGTGGCTGAGCAGGTGCAGCCGCAGGTACGCGTCGTGCGCGTCGAGCGGCTTGTCGTCGGTCGAGCCGATGACGGTGTGGACCGCGATGATCTCGACGCCGCGGCGCGGGTCGGGACCCAGGGCCTTCGGGGCGGCGTCGCCGAGGGCCTTGGCGGCCTCCTCGGCGGACAGCCGCTCGGTCCCTGCGGGACCGGGCTCGTCGGTGAGCTCCGGGGCGGGGTACCAGGTGTCGAGTACGGTGCCGTCGTCTGCGACGGTTGCCAGGCCGGAGGCGATGGCGCCGGGGCGGGTCTGAGTCATACCCCGACGCTAGCGTTTGCCCCGCGGGGGCGCGTCACCGGCTCACCCGCCGCACCCCCCCCGGCCCCCGCCGGCCCCCGGCCCCCGCCGGCCCCCGGCCCCCGCCGGCCCCCGGCCCCCGCCGGCCCCCGGCCCCCGCCGGCCCCCGGCCCCCGCCGGCCCCCGGCCCGCGCCGGCCGCCCCCGCCGGGGGCGTCCGGCTGGCGCCGGGCCCCCGGCCCGCGCCAACTGGCCCCGCGGGGCCAGCCCCGCCGAGTCCTCGGCGTCGGCTGCGCCGAACAGCGGTTGCGGCCACCGCGGTGCGCCGACTGCGGAGGACTGCGGATGACTGCGGATGACTGCGAGGCATCAGCCCCCGCCGCTCCACGGAAGCGTCCCTGCCACCGCGATCGGCTGCCACCAGAAGCTCGCCGCTGCCCAAGCCCGCTGCCACCGAAACCCGGTGCCGGAACCCGGCGCCGCCGGAATCGGCTCTCACCGGAATCCACTGCCACCAGAAACCACCACCACCCAAACCCACCGCTACCCAAGCCCGGTGTCACTGCCGGCTGTGTGCGGGTCGTGGTGGAGGGTCGGCGGCCAGGGGCCTCAGTAGCTCCACGGTGGGGGATCCTCGGTCCAGGCGGGGGCCTGGGAGGGGGCCGCGCCGAGGACTGCGCAGCGGAGCCAGTGGGAGCCCGGGGGGAGGTCTGTTGAGAGGAGGGGGAGGCAGGTGCGGGGGGAGAGGACGTTCGTGCCGGGGAGGAGGTCGATGACATCGGACTCGCGGAGGCCGGAGAGGTCGCGGAGACCGGAGAGGTCGCCCGCGGCGGAGACCGCGTGCGCGGCGCCCGGTTCCGCCGCACGGCGGGCCCCCTCGCGGGGGACGGCGAACGCGGCCTCCGCGGCGTGCAGGGCGCGGCCCGTGCGGATGTGGTGGGTGCGCAGGTGCCACGGAGGCGCCGCCGTGAGCCACGTGATGATCTCGACGTCGGGGAAGGGGCGCCAGACGCTGCGCACCGTGCCGTCCCCGGTCAGCACCTCGGGGTCGGCGGGCTCCTCACGGACCCGGTAGTGCGTCCCGTCCTCACTGACCGCCAGCATCGAGTCGTACGCACCCTGCGCGAGCCCCGCGTCACCCGCCGGAAGGCTGAACCCGAAGCGGGTGGAGTACGCGAACTTCGCGTACTTGGCCGCCCCGCCCCGCGCCCACATGTTCCGCTGCCGCCCGCTGAGCAGCGTCACGTCCCCGCCGGAGCGCATCACCACCGCACCGGCCGCGGGCTGCTCCAGCACGGCGGGCGACCGCACGGCCGGCCCCTCCTCCTGCGCGGTCCAGAAGGCGTGCTCCGCCGGCAGCGCCAGCGGCAGGAACGCCTTGAGCGCCCAGTAGGGCGACGCCGGCCCGTTGTACTGCTCGGCCACCGCCGGCTGCGGATAGCCGTATCCGATGGTCAGCAGCCCGTCCGGCGAGGTCTGCGCGGTGCGCGCCCGCCACCACCGGAGGTGCCGCAGCAGCAGCCCCTTGACCTCGCCGTACGGCACCGCGTCCACGCCCGCGTACGGCAGCGCGCCCCAGAAGGCGCCCTGGGCGAAGCGGTAGGTGAGGCTGCGGCCGAAGGGCACCGCGGAGCCGTCGTCGGCGAACCAGTGCCGGAAGCCGGTCGCGAACGCGGCGGCGCGCTGCCGGAAGCGTTCCGCGCGGGCCGGGTCCTGCGCGCCGGCCAGCGCCGCGTAGATGAGGCCGTAGAAGTGCATCGCCCAGGGGATGTAGTAGTCGCGCTGCTCGGTGGCGCCGTCGCCGTACCAGCCGTCGCCGAGCAGATACGTCTCCAGCCGGTCGAGACGCGCGTGGCGGGCCTCGCGGTCGTGGGCGTAACCGATCCGGTCCAGGCCGAGGCTGATCATCACGGGGAAGAAGTTCCAGTTGTTCTCGGGGGTGCGGGCGTCGATGAAGCGCGCCAGCCAGTCGGCGGCCCGGTCGCGTTCCTTGCCGGTGAGCGGGTCCCAGAGCCGTTCGGGGACGAGAGCCAGCGCGAAGCCGAGGGCGGCGGTCTCGACGGTCCGCTGGTCGATGCCGTCCGGGGTGCCCCAGAACTCGGGGTGCCCCGGGTCTGTGCCGGCCGCGAACCCGCGGGCCCACAGGTCCCAGTGCGCGAAGTGACCGCCGCCGGCCGCCAGCGGGGCCAGCCCCCACAGCGGGCGGGCGTACCCCTCCAGGTCGGCGGCGGTGTCGTCGTGGTGGGCGGTGTTGACGCCGAGCCGGATCCGCGCACCGGCCGGGCTCGCGTACCGCACCAGCGGTCCGGCCAACTCCGTCACGTACCCCTGCAGGTCCGCCCGCGCGCCGCCCGGGTGCTCCGTACCGCTGGCCATGGCTGGCCGCCTTCCGCCGTCCGACCGGTGTCGCGGACCACTCTCGCCACCCCGGCCGTCCAGCGTCAACGGATCAAGACCGGCCGGGAGGGACGGGGGACGGCCGGGTGGCCGGTCCCGGCGGGTCACCCGGACGGACCGGCCGGTCCCCGGCGAGTCACCCGGACGGACGTACAAACAGCGGCGGGCGGCCACCGCTTCACTCGCGGTGGCCGCCCGCTCCGCGGCCTGGTGTGTGGACGGACGTGCGCACGTGCGGCTCAGACGTTGAAGCCCAGCGCCCGCAGCTGCTCACGGCCGTCGTCGGTGATCTTGTCGGGGCCCCACGGCGGCATCCAGACCCAGTTGATCTTGAGGTCGTTGACGATGCCCTCGGTCGCGGTCCTCGCCTGCTCCTCGATCACATCGGTGAGCGGACAGGCCGCCGAGGTGAGGGTCATGTCGAGCGTGGCGATGTTGGTGTCGTCGATGTGGATGCCGTAGATGAGGCCCAGGTTGACGACGTCGATGCCCAGTTCGGGGTCGACCACGTCGTAGAGCGCCTCGCGGAGTTCCTCTTCGGAGGCCGGCTTGACGGCGACCTCGGTGTTGTCGGTCATGCGGTCTCCTTACCAGCGTTGCCGGCCGTGCCGGACAGCGCCTGGGCGGTCGCGTCCTTCCAGGCCATCCAGCTCAGCAGCGCGCACTTGACGCGCGCCGGGTACTTGGAGACGCCGGCGAACGCCACGGCGTCCTCCAGGGTCTCCTCCATGGCGTCGTCCGGCTCGATACGGCCGCGGGACTGCATCAGCTCCAGGAAGGTCTCCTGGATCCGCTGCGCCTCGGCCACCTCCTTGCCGACGAGCAGTTCATTGAGCACCGACGCGCTGGCCTGGCTGATCGAACAGCCCTGACCCTCGTACGACACGTCGCTGATCACGGCGCCGTCCATCCGTACCCGCAGGGTGATCTCGTCACCGCAGGTGGGATTGACGTGGTGCACCTCTGCTTGGCCGTCCCGCAGACCGCGCCCGTGCGGATGCTTGTAATGGTCCAGGATCACGTCCTGGTACATCGAGTCCAGCTTCACAGCAGCACCACCATCAGCCGAAGAAATTCCATACCTGCTCCAACCCGTCGACCAGGGCGTCGACCTCGGCCGGAGAGGAGTACAGATAGAACGACGCCCGCGTGGTCGCAGGAATTCCGTACCGCAGGCAGACCGGCCGCGCGCAGTGGTGGCCGACCCGGACCGCGATCCCCTGCTCGTCCAGCACCTGCCCCACATCGTGCGGGTGAATGTCACCGAGGGTGAAGGAGATCGCCGCGCCGCGGTCCTCGCCGGTGGCCGGGCCGATGATCCGCAGGTCCGGGACCTCCAGCAGCCGGCCGATGGCGTAGTCGGTGATCGCGTGCTCGTGGGCGGCGACCTTGTCCATGCCGAGCGCGGTCAGATAGTCCACCGCCACCCCGAGGCCGATGGCCTGGGCGATCGGCGGGGTGCCGGCCTCGAACTTGTGCGGGGCGGGCGCGTAGGTGGAGGAGTGCATCGAGACGGTCTCGATCATCTCGCCGCCGCCGAGGAACGGCGGCAGATCCTCCAGCAGCTCCTGGCGGCCCCACAGCGCGCCGATGCCGGTCGGGCCGAGCATCTTGTGGCCGGTGAAGGCGACGAAGTCCGCGCCGAGCGCCTGCACGTCTATCGGCATGTGCGGTACGGCCTGCGAGGCGTCGATCAGCACCAGCGCGCCGACGTCCTGGGCGCGGCGGACGATCGCCTCGACCGGGTTGACGGTGCCGAGGATGTTGGAGACCAGCACGAAGGAGACGATCTTCGTCTTCTCGGTGATGACCTGCTCGATGTCGGACAGGTCCAGCCGGCCGTCGTCGGTGAGCCCGAACCACTTCAGCTTGGCGCCGGTGCGCTGCGAGAGCAGCTGCCACGGCACGATGTTGGAGTGGTGCTCCATCTCGGTGATGACGATCTCGGTGTCGCGGTCCACCCGGTACGGCTCGTCGGCCCAGCCGAGCATGTTCGCCACCAGGTTCAGCGACTCGGAGGCGTTCTTGGTGAAGATCACCTCGTCGCGGCTGGGCGCGTTGATGAAGGCGGCGACCTTGTCACGGGCCCCCTCGTACAGCGCGGTGGCCTCTTCTGCCAGCACGTGCACCCCGCGGTGCACATTGGCGTTGGAGTTCATGTAGTACGCGTTGACCGCGTCGAGCACCGCTTGCGGCTTCTGCGAGGTGGCCGCGTTGTCCAGGTAGACGAGCTTCCGGTCGTCGTGGACCAGGCGGTCCAGGATGGGGAAGTCCTTGCGGATCGCCTCGGTGTCGAGGAGGCCGGGCAGGACCCGGCGGGCCGAGGTGGGGTCTGTCACGCGGAAGCGCCGCCCTTCACATAGGACTCGTAGCCCTCTTCCTCCAGCTTGTCGGCGAGCTCGGCGCCGCCGGACTCCACGATCCGGCCGGCCGAGAAGACATGCACGAAGTCAGGCTTGATGTAGCGCAGGATGCGCGTGTAGTGGGTGATCAGCAGGGTGCCGACCTCGCCGCTCTCACGGACCCGGTTGACGCCCTCGGAGACGATGCGCAGCGCGTCCACATCGAGGCCGGAGTCGGTCTCGTCCAGGATGGCGACCTTCGGCTTGAGCAGTTCGAGCTGAAGGATCTCGTGGCGCTTCTTCTCACCGCCGGAGAAGCCCTCGTTGACATTGCGCTCGGCGAAGGCGGGGTCCATGTGGAGGTGTTCCATCGTCTCCCGGACCTCCTTCACCCAGGTGCGCAGCTTCGGGGCCTCGCCGCGGATCGCGGTGGCGGAGGTGCGCAGGAAGTTGGAGACCGACACCCCGGGGATCTCGACGGGGTACTGCATGGCGAGGAAGACGCCCGCGCGGGCGCGCTCGTCCACCGTCATCGCCAGCACGTCCTCACCGTCGAGGGTGACGGTGCCGCCGGTGACGGTGTACTTCGGGTGGCCGGCCAGCGAGTACGCGAGGGTGGACTTGCCGGAGCCGTTGGGGCCCATGATGGCGTGGGTCTCCCCCTGCTTCACGGTCAGGTCGACGCCTTTCAGGATCTCCTTGGTGGAGTTGTCGGCTTCGACGGTGACGTGCAGGTCGTGGATTTCAAGCGTTGCCATGGGTGACTCAGGACTCCTGGGTGACGGAGACGAGCACGTCGTCCCCAACGATCTTTACGGGGTATACGGGGACCGGCCGCGTCGCGGGCAGCCCGGACGGCTTGCCGGTCCGCAGGTCGAAGCTGGAGCCGTGCAGCCAGCACTCGATCTGGCAGTCCTCGACCTCGCCCTCGGAGAGCGAGACATTGGCGTGCGAGCAGATGTCGTTGATCGCGAACACCTCGCCGCAGGTGCGGACGACCGAGACGGGCACACCGCCGAGTTCGACCCTACGGGGCGTGTCCTCGTCCAGATCGCTCAGCGCGCAGGCGCGGACGTAGGAGGCTTCGGCCTGTTCGGGAAGGCTCATCAGACCGACGCCTTCAGCTCGGCGTCGATCTTCGCCATCAGGCGCTCCTCCAGGTCGGGCAGCCCGATCTGCTGGACGAGTTCGCCGAAGAAGCCGCGGACCACCAGGCGGCGGGCCTCGTCGGCGGGGATCCCGCGGGACATCAGGTAGAACAGCTGCTCGTCCTCGAAGCGCCCGGTCGCCGAGGCGTGGCCGGCGCCGACGATCTCACCGGTCTCGATCTCCAGGTTCGGCACCGAGTCGACGCGGGCGCCGTCGGTGAGCACCAGGTTCCGGTTGAGCTCGTAGGTGTCGGTGCCCTCGGCGGTGGCCCGGATGAGCACGTCGCCGATCCACACCGCGTGCGCGTCCTGCCCCTGCAGCGCGCCCTTGTAGGCGACGTTGGAGCGGCAGTGCGGGGTGTCGTGGTCGATGAAGAGCCGGTGCTCCTGGTGCTGGCCCTTGTCGGTGAAGTACAGGCCGAACAGCTCGGCCTCACCGCCGGGCGCGCCGTAGACCACCCGGGGGTGCAGCCGGACCAGGTCGCCGCCGAAGGTGACGACCACCGACTTGAAGCTGGCGTCGCGGCCGACCAGGGCGGTGTGCTGGGCGGCGTGCACCGCGGTGTCGTCCCAGTCCTGCACGGAGACCACGGTGAGCTTGGCGCCGTCGCCGATCTGGTACTCGACATTGGCGGCGACCACCGCGTCACCGGTGTGGTCCAGGACCACGACCGCCTCGGCGAAGGCGCCGACCTCGATCACCTGGTGACCGTAGGAGGTGCCGCCCTCGCCGTGCACGGAGATCCGGACCGGCTCGGTGAGCACGGTCTCCTTGGGGATCGAGATGACCGAGGCCTTCTCGAAGGAGGAGTACGCCTGGGCGGCCACCCGGTCGACGGGCTTGCCCGCCTTGCCGAGCCGGGGGTCGGTGCGGTCCACCGTCTCCACGGTGACGGCCTCCGGCGCGGTCACCTCGACGCGCAGCGCGCCGGTGGCCTCCGCGGTGCCGTCGTGCAGGCCGCGCAGCCGCTCCAGCGGAGTGAAGCGCCACTCCTCCTCGCGCCCGTTCGGCACCGGGAAGTCGGCCACGTCGAAGGACGCGGCCGCACTGACCCGGGCGTCGGTGGGCTGGGCCACCGGCTGCCCCACCGTGATCGCACCGTCGGTGGTGCTGCCCGCAGGGGTGTTCTCAGCCATCGCTTCTGCTTACTGCTTTCTGGTCGGGACGTGTGGGCCGTCGGGCGGGCGGGCTGCGGGCGGTCAGCCCACCGAGCCCTCCATCTGGAGCTCGATCAGCCGGTTGAGTTCCAGCGCGTACTCCATCGGCAGTTCCTTGGCGATCGGCTCGACGAATCCGCGCACGATCATCGCCATCGCCTCGAACTCGGTCATGCCGCGGCTCATCAGGTAGAAGAGCTGGTCGTCGGAGACCTTGGAGACGGTGGCCTCGTGACCCATCGACACGTCGTCCTCACGGACGTCCACGTACGGGTACGTGTCGGAGCGGGAGATGGTGTCCACCAGCAGCGCGTCGCAGAGCACATTGGACTTCGCGCCGGTGGACCCCTCGCCGATCTCGATCAGACCGCGGTAGGAGGTACGGCCGCCGCCGCGCGCCACCGACTTGGAGACGATGTTCGACGACGTGTTCGGCGCCATGTGCACCATCTTGGCGCCGGCGTCCTGGTGCTGGCCCTCGCCGGCGAAGGCGATGGAGAGCGTCTCGCCCTTGGCGTGCTCGCCCATCAGGTAGACCGCCGGGTACTTCATGGTGACCTTGGAGCCGATGTTGCCGTCGACCCACTCCATGGTCGCGCCCTCGTAGGCCACGGCACGCTTGGTGACCAGGTTGTAGACGTTGTTCGACCAGTTCTGGATGGTCGTGTAGCGGCAGCGGCCGCCCTTCTTCACGATGATCTCGACCACCGCGGAGTGCAGGGAGTCCGACTTGTAGATCGGCGCGGTGCAGCCCTCGACGTAGTGGACGTAGGCGTCCTCGTCGACGATGATCAGCGTCCGTTCGAACTGGCCCATGTTCTCGGTGTTGATCCGGAAGTAGGCCTGGAGCGGGATCTCCACGTGCACGCCCTTCGGCACGTAGATGAAGGAGCCGCCGGACCACACCGCGGTGTTCAGCGAGGCGAACTTGTTGTCGCCGGCCGGGATGACGGTGCCGAAGTACTCCTGGAAGAGCTCCGGGTGCTCGCGCAGCGCGGTGTCGGTGTCCTGGAAGATGACGCCCTGCTCCTCCAGGTCCTCGCGGATCTGGTGGTAGACGACCTCGGACTCGTACTGCGCGGCGACACCGGCGACCAGGCGCTGCTTCTCGGCCTCCGGGATGCCCAGCCTGTCGTAGGTGTTGCGGATGTCCTCGGGCAGGTCCTCCCAGGACTCGGCCTGCTTCTCGGTGGACCGCACGAAGTACTTGATGTTGTCGAAGTCGATGCCCGAGAGGTCGGAGCCCCAGGTCGGCATGGGCTTCTTACCGAAGAGCTTCAGGCCCTTCAGCCGCAGCTTCAGCATCCACTCCGGCTCGGATTTCTTGCCGGAGATGTCGCGGACGACGTCCTCGGAGAGGCCGCGCTTGGCGGCGGCGCCGGCGACGTCGGAGTCGGCCCAGCCGTACTCGTATGTGCCGATGCCTTCGAGCTCCGGGTGAGTGGTCTCCGTGGGAGCAGTCATGCGGGGTTCCTCCCGGACGTGCTGGCTGATGCTCGGTCTGGTGCAGGGGTTCGTACCGCGGCCTGTGCCGCGGGTTCCGCTGGGGGTGGATCAGGTGCGGTCTGGTGCGCCTGCGGGATGAAGGTGGTGCACACCCCGTCGCCGTGGGCGATGGTGGCCAGCCGCTGGACGTGGGTCCCGAGCAGCGTGGAGAAGACCTCGGCCTCCGCCTCGCACAGCTGCGGGAACTGCTCGGCGGTGTGGGCCACCGGGCAGTGGTGCTGGCAGAGCTGCTCTCCGGCAGGGCCGGGAGCACTGCGAGCCGTAGCAGCGTACCCGTCCGCCGACAGGGCCAAGGCGAGTGCCTTGGCCCGCTCGGCGGGGGGCGCCGCCTCGACCAGTGCGCGGTACCGCTCGGCCTGCGCGGCGACGCGGGCGCGGGCGAACGCGGAGACCGCGGCCTGCCCGTCCTCACCGCCGCCCGCCGCCTGGGCGATCCACCGCAGTGCGTCGGCGGCCAGCTGGTCGTACCCCTGGTCGAACGCGTCCCGGCCGCAGTCGGTGAGCGCGAAGACCTTGGCGGGGCGGCCGCGGCCGCGGTTGCCGTACACCCGCTGATCGCGGGGTTCCACCACATTGTCGGCGACGAGCGCGTCAAGGTGACGGCGTACCGCCGCCTGGGTCAGTCCGAGGCGCTCGGCGAGATCGGCGGCGGTGGACGGTCCGTGGTCCAGGATGGAGCGGGCGACCCGGTTGCGGGTGCGCCGCTCCCCGGTCGTCTGCTCTTCCGCCGCCCCCTGGGCAGCCCCGTCCACGTATTTCACAAGCCCATTGTTGCGTAATTCCTCTGGGACCGGCAAGCGGCCACGATCGCGGGCACGGTGGTCTGCATCACTTAGGGTCACCTAAGCAGCTGGGATGTGCGCCGGGCCCACGGCCGGGGCGCGCGGACCGCGCGGCCACGGCGGCCGCGCGCGTATTCCGCCCTGCCGCCACCGGGGCCCGGCCCGCTCCCTAGACTCGACGCCATGCGAAACGAGCCCGCGGTCGAGGTGACCGGTCTGGTCAAGCGGTACGGATCCAGGACCGCGGTGGCCGGCCTCGACCTCACCGTCGCCCGTGGCGGCGTCACCGCGGTGCTCGGCCCCAACGGCGCGGGCAAGACCACCACGGTGGAGATCTGCGAGGGGTACCGGCGGCCCGACGGCGGCGCGGTGCGGGTGCTGGGCCTCGATCCGGTGGCGCAGAGCGCGAAGCTGCGGCCGCGGATCGGGGTGATGCTCCAGTCGGGGGGCGTGTACCCGGGAGCGCGCGCCGTCGAAATGCTGCGGCACGCCGCCACGCTCTACGCCGATCCGGTCGACCCGGACGTGCTGATCGAACGGCTCGGCCTGGAATCCTGCGGACGGACCACCTACCGCCGGCTCTCCGGCGGTCAGCAGCAGCGGCTCGCGCTCGCCATGGCGGTGGTCGGCCGCCCCGAGCTGGTCTTCCTGGACGAGCCCACCGCGGGCCTCGACCCGCAGGCCCGGCACGCCACCTGGGACCTGGTACGGGAGCTGCGCTCGGACGGCGTCACAGTCGTGCTCACCACCCACTTCATGGACGAGGCGGAGCAGCTCTCCGACCAGGTGGTGATCATCGACAGCGGTCGCGCGATAGCGGCCGGCACCCCCGAGGCGCTGTGCCGCGGCGGCGCCGAGAACACCCTGCGCTTCTCCGGCCGCCCCGGCCTCGACCTGCCCTCCCTGCTCAAGGCACTGCCCGCCGACACGATCGCGGTCGAACCGTCCCCCGGCAGCTACCGCATCGAGGGCAAGGTCGACCCCCAGCTGCTGGCCACCGTCACCTCCTGGTGCGCCCAGCACGGCGTCATGCCGGACCACCTCGCGGTGGAGCGCCGCACCCTGGAGGACGTCTTCTTGGAACTGACCGGCAGGGAGCTGCGGGTATGACCACCGAGATCGGGTACGCCGACGGCTCGTTCGCCCCACGGCCGGGAGCCGCGCCGCTCGGGCGGATGATCCGGGCGCAGGCGGCGCTGGAGACCAGACTGCTGCTCCGCAACGGTGAACAGCTGCTGCTCACCGTGGTGATCCCGGCGCTGCTGCTGGTGCTCTTCAGCGCGGTGGACATCGTGGACACCGGCGCGGGCAAGTCGGTGGACTTCCTCACCCCGGGCATCCTGGCGCTCGCCGTGCTCTCCACCGCGTTCACCGGTCAGGCCATCGCCACCGGCTTCGAGCGGCGCTACGGCGTGCTGAAGCGGCTTGGCGCCTCGCCGCTGCCGCGCTGGGGACTGATGACCGCGAAGACCTGCTCGGTGCTGGTCACCGAGGTCCTGCAGATCGTGCTGCTGACGGTGATCGCCCTCGCCCTGGGCTGGTCCCCGCACGGCAACCCCTTCGCCGTCCTGCTGCTCCTCCTCCTCGGCACGGCCGCGTTCTCCGGGCTCGGCCTGCTGATGGCCGGCACCCTGCGGGCCGAGGCGACGCTCGCCGCCGCCAACCTGGTCTTCCTGCTGCTGCTGGTGGCCGGCGGCGTGATCGTGCCGATGGACAAGTTCTCCGGCGGCGTCCAGTCGGTGCTGAAGCTGCTGCCGATCTCGGCGCTGTCCGACGGGCTGCGGGACGTACTCCAGCACGGGGCCGGCATGCCCTGGGGCGACCTGGGCATCCTCGCCGTCTGGGCGGTGGTGGCGCTCGCCGCGGCGGCACGCTTCTTCCGCTGGGAGTGACCCCGGGGGCCACCGCCTGCGGCGGACGCCCGGATTGCCCCGGCCGCACCCCCTCGTGAAACCGTGCACAAGGCGGCGCTTACGATGGCTCCGTGCCGAAGCTGCCCCAGACGCCGACCGAGCTCGTGCGGAACCCGCTCGCCTTCATCGCCGCCCGGTGGACCCCCGCCGAGGTGACGGTGCGTCGGGCCACCTTGTCCGCGCTGATCATGTCGGTGCTCATCGTGGTGACCGGCGGCGCGGTCCGGCTCACCGCCTCCGGCCTCGGCTGCCCCACCTGGCCCACCTGCAGCGGCGACAGCCTGCTCGGCACCCGTGAGATGGGCATCCACCACACCATCGAGATCAGCAACCGGATGCTGACCTATGTGCTGTGCGCGGCCGTCGGCTGGGCCATCGTGGCGCTGCGCGCGACGCAGCCGCGCCGCACCGCCCTGTCGCGGCTGGCGTGGGCGCAGTTCTGGGTCGTGGTGGCGAACGCGGTGTGGGGCGGCATCACCGTCCTCACCAAGCTCAACCCCTATGTCGTCTCCTTCCACTTCCTGCTGTCCGCGGCGCTGGTCACGGTCGCGGTGCTGACCTGGCACCGGGTGGGTGAGGGCGACGCCTCGCCCCGGCCGCTGGTGGGCAAGCCGGTACGGCAGCTGGGCCAACTGCTGGCGGCGGTCTCGGCGGTGCTCATCGTGGTGGGCACCCTGGTCACCGGCGCAGGACCCCATCCGGGCGACTCCAGCGGCCGGTTCACGGTGCAGCGGATCGCGGTGGACTGGCGGACGATCGCGCAACTGCACGCCGACTTCGCCTGGGTGGTGGTCGGGCTGACCGTCGCCCTGTGGTTCGTGCTGCGCGCGGTGGACGCGCCGGCCGGACCGCAGCACCGCACCCGGGACCTCTTCCTGGTGCTGATGGGCCAGGGCGTCATCGGCTATGTGCAGTACTTCACCCATCTGCCGGCCGCGCTGGTCGACCTGCACATGTTCGGCGCCTGCCTGGTGTGGATCGCGGTGCTGCGGGTGCTGCTCTCCTTCCGGGAGCGTCCCTTCGCCGAGCCCGGCGCCTCAGTGCCCTCCGCCGGTGCGGCCGGAACGGGGCTGCGGGAGCCGGGCCTCGGGGACCGGCGCGAGCCGGAAGACACGGCGCGCGTTCCCCTCGCCGACGAGAGCGGCGACCCGCTGTCCGTCCGCCGCTGACCACTCCCCCGCGCCGACCTGCTCGGCGACCAGCCGGTCCAGCGCGGCCCGGAAGCCGCGGGTGCCGGTGACGTACAGCTCCGGCAGCCCCACCGAGCCGCTGGCGTAGAGCACCTTGCCGAAGGGGGCGCGGGCGAGCACCGCGGCCGGGTCGGTGCCCAGGCCCACGTAGACGTGCGGGAGCGCCGCCGCCAGATCGGCGGCGGCGGCTTCGTGCGGCAGCCCGGGCAGCAGCACCACATCCGTACCGAATCCGGCGGTGGCCCGCAGGAAGTCCTCGCCGGCCAGCGGCCCGGGGCCGGCGGCGTGATGCCGCAGCACCAGCGGCAGGCCGGTGGCCACCGCGTGCCAGAGCAGGTGCCGCAGCAGTACCGGACTGGTCGGCCGCCCGCCCACCGGCCGGTCGCCGAGCCACTGCCCGGCGGCGTACCGCACCTCGGCCGCACCGGGCGGGCGGGAGCCGTAGCCGCTGCCGACGTACTCGGTGATGCCGACGCCGCCGCCGAAGCTGCCGCCGTCCCCGCTGGGGCCGACGCCGTAGCCGCCGGGCAGCGGGAGGGGCAGCGCCGCGAACGAGTCCGGCGCCGGCCGGGCGTGCCGGCCGCTGCCGGCGCCCGCCCCGTCACCGCAGGAGAAGCCGGCCACGCTGAAGGCGGCGGCGTGGATCGCCTCGGCGAGATTGGCCAGGAAGGAGTCGACGGTGCCGGAGGTGTCGGCGACCTGCTGGGCCAGCGGCTCCAGCCGGACGATCTCGTACGCGGCAGCCGCGCCGGCCGCGCCCAGTTCCTTGGGCGGGGTCAGGTCGCCGGGTTCGCCGGTGTCCACCAGGTAGTCGGTGATGCCGGTGCCGCGCAGCAGCAGCCGGGCCGCCTCGTACGCGCCCAGCTCCCGGCGGCGGGCCAGATAGCGGGCCGGCGGGCAGTGCGGCTCCAGGCCGAGCAGCGGGGGGCACCAGCGGCGTACCGCGAAGCCGGTGGGGCTGTCGAAGAGCGTGGTGCGCGGGGCCGCGGAGCCCGGCAGGTGCGCCTCGAAGGCACCCAGACCGAGGTCGCCCGGGAGCACCCCGTGGCAGTACGCGTCCACCAGGTGGTGTGCCTGCGTCATCCGCCGCCCCTTGCCGCCGCGCTCTTCGTCGTCAAGACCTTGCCATGGTCCTAACGGCGCGGACGGCCGTCAGGTGTTGGCGTGTCCGCCGATCTGGATGCCGGCCATCCGCCGCCACTCGTACGGCCCGGTGCGCATGGTCGCCGCGAGCTCCCCGTCGAGGGCCTCGCGCACCGTGACGCCGGAGCGCTCTGCCGCCGCCACGGCGATGGCGTGCGTGGGGGCCACGAGGTCTCCCCACGCGCCGTCGGCGGCCACCAGTACGATCCGGGTGCCGCGCTCGCCGATGTACGCCAGGTTCGCCTCGGCCCCGCCATGGGCGCCCGCGAACGCGCCGATCTGCTTCGCCAGCCGCGCCGCCCGGCGCTCGGCACGGGCCTGCGCCTTGGGATTGTCTTCCGCACTGCTCTCAGCCATGCGGAAGATGCTACCCGCCGGTAGAACGGTGAGGGCGACCGGTGGAGGCGACCAGCTGAGGACCAGCGGAGGACTAATGAAGGACTAACCTCGCTGTTTCGGTTGGGCTTGGCTGAGCTGGGCTGACGTCTCTTTTCGGTGGTCGTCGCGGTTTGTGTGGGGTGGGTATGGCTTTGGCCCGACGCTCGGGTCGGGTGCTCCAGGGGTCCTCGGGTCGTGGGCGGACAGCGACTGGTCGTTGGCTCAGGTGGCTGGTCTGGGTAGGGCCGCGAGACGGGTGAATGCTGTGGTCAGCTCGTGGCGCCAGGGCCAGGTGGCGGCGATCCGCAGGTGGAGGCGTCGCCCGCCACGGGTGAGGCGGGCGGCTGCGTGCAGCAGGCGGTAGCGGAGTTTCTTCGGCTCGGCGGTGGCCAGTTCGCCGTCCAGCAGGAGGGTCTGGGTCCATGCGAGCAGGTCGATGGCGGTCAGTGCCAGCTCCAGCCACGCTTGGTTGATGGCGAAGTGGCGGGAGGGGAAGCGGCCGAAGCCGGTGGTCTTGCCGCATCGGATGCGGTCCTCGACGCGGGCATGCCCGCGGTGGCGGACCTCCAGGAACTGCAGCGAGCCTTCACCGACGGGAGTGTCGGTGATGAACGCCTGGTGGCGCATGCCCTCGTCGAGGTCGAACAGCGACAACTGCGCGCCCGGGTGGGGGCGTTCGCGTCGGACGATGATCCGGGTGCCGTCGGGGTGTCCGGCCAGGTCGAGCATGCCGGTCAGCTCGGCGACCTCGGCGCCGGCCCGCAAGGTGCCGTCCTGCTCCAGAGCCGGATGCCAGAACCGGTCGGGCAGGGCACGGACCGCCCGGCGGACCGGTTCGGTGACTGCGTATCCGACGGAGAACGACGTGCGGATGCCCCGGTCCCGCAGGGAACGCAGGTGGGCGAGGAAGGTTTTCGCGCCGCCGGCGCTGTCGGTGCGGACCAGGATCGGGGTGCCGTGGCGGTGGGCGTCGGGGATCTGGGCCAGTGCCCCGTCCAGGACGGTGATGTGGTCGGTTGCGGTGTTCGCGCCCGCGTTGCCCGGCCGCAGCACGCCGGCCAGGGCCTCGCCGGTGTTGTCCAGGAAGCACAGCAGAGGGTGGTAGCCGAACCCGCGTTTGTAGGTGGGCGCCGCCTCCTCCTTGTCGGAGTGGCAGGTCACCAGGGTGGCGTCGATGTCCAGGACCAGGCCGGGCAGGTCCCGGCCGCCGGCACGGGCCGACGGTATGCCTTCTCGGGTCTCGGCGGCCTGCAGCCAGGCGAGGTCCCGGGCCGCGGCCCTGGACCGGCGCAGTCCGGCGAGTGCGGCCGGATCAAGGCCGGCCAGCAGACGCCAGGCAGTCGCGGTGGAGGCGACCGGGCCGAACACGGGGGCCTGGTCACGCAGTAGGGCCAGGTCGCTGATGGCCTCGCCGCCGTCGGCGAGCATCACCGCCACATCGACCGCGATCCTGCCCGGATCGTGCCCGGTGCCACGCGGACGAAGCCGGCGCAGTGTGTCGGTGAAGGCCGCTGTCAGGCCGGTGGCATCAGCGAGGTCGGCCAAAAGCCGGGAACCCGCGTGGCTGACCACCCCGTGACCGTCGGCCGACACGACCAGCTTGGGACGTGACCCGGTAGTGTGCACGCAGAAAGTGCCTTCCTGCTGTGGTGACAGAAGCCCTAGACAAGCCTCATCATCCCAGCTCAGAAGGCACTTTCGCGTTCCCGCTCAAGATCCGGACGCAACCGCAAACGAAACGCGAAGGCTAATGGAGGAAGGGGTCGATCGCCACGGCGACGAAGAGCAGCGTGGCGTAGGTGATCGACCAGTGGAAGAGGCGCATCTCCTTGAGCGCGGCGCCCACCACACCGGCCTTGGCACGGGAGTGCAGCCCGTGCGCCTCCTTCAGCCAGAAGGCCCCGAGCCCCGCGGCCACCAGCGGGTAGAACCAGGAGGTCTCCCCCAGCGGCCACCACAGCGCCAGCGAGGTGAGCACCATCACCCAGCTGTAGATCACGATCTGCCGGGCCACCACCTGGTTGCCCGCCACCACCGGCAGCATCGGTACGCCGACCCGCTCGTAGTCGTCCTTCACCTTCATCGACAGCGGCCAGTAGTGCGGCGGCGTCCAGAAGAAGAGGACCAGGAAGAGCACGAAGGGCGCCCAGCCCAGCTCGTCGCGGACCGCCGACCAGCCGATGAAGACCTGCAGACAGCCCGCGACGCCGCCCCACACGATGTTCTGCGCGGTACGGCGCTTGAGCCCGAGCGTGTAGACGAAGACGTAGTAGAGGATGGCGGTCAGCGACAGCACCGCCGACAGCGGGTTGACCAGCGTCCAGAACCACACGGTGGAGACCACCGAAAGGGCGATGCCGAAGACCAGCCCCTCGCGCGGTGAGACCAGCCCGGTGACCAGCGGCCGCTGCTCGGTGCGGTGCATCAGCGCGTCGATGTCGCGGTCGATGTACATGTTGAGCGCGTTGGCGCCGCCCGCCGACAGGTAACCGCCGACCACGGTCGTGAGCACCAGCCACAGATCGGGCACGCCGCCCGCCGCCAGGAACATCACCGGGACCGTCGTGATGAGCAGCAGCTCGATGATGCGCGGCTTGGTCAGCGCCACGAACCCCATGACACGGGCCCGCAGCGGCCGATGACCCGGGCCCGTCCCGAGGACCCCTGCGGGTCGGGATTCGACGGCCGTCACGAACACCCCAAAAGAGAGCTGAGACCAGCAAGCTCCGGCCGCCCGCCGAGCAGCACACAGCGGCACGGAACAGCGGGGCCAGGGAAGGCTTGCACGTACCACGCCACTCTAGACGCAGGGAATACCCAGCTTTCTCCGGGGGTGCCGCGTGTCCACGGCTCGCGGCATGACCGGGTTAACCCGCCGTTCACGGCGTTCGGGAGGCGAAGAGCGCAGCACCGGGGCAGGATCGAAAGGGTGCAACCCCGCGGCGGTAGGCTCGGCAGCGCCGGGTACGTACCAGTTACCCGCGCTTATCAACATGTGGAGAGGAGCCCTGACCCAGGGTGAGCAAGCAGCCGACCACCACAGACCTTGAGTGGACCGAACTGGACCAGCGGGCAGTTGACACGGCCCGAGTCCTGGCCATGGATTCCGTGCAGAAGGTCGGCAACGGCCATCCGGGCACGGCCATGAGCCTGGCTCCCGCCGCCTATCTGCTGTTCCAGAAGATCATGCGCCATGACCCGTCCGACCCGGACTGGGTCGGCCGGGACCGCTTCGTCCTTTCCGCGGGCCACTCCAGTCTGACCCTCTACACACAGCTCTACCTGGCCGGCTACGGCCTGGAGCTGGAGGACCTGGAGGCGTTCCGCACCTGGGGTTCGCGGACCCCCGGCCACCCGGAGTACGGCCTCACCCCCGGCGTGGAGACCACCACCGGCCCGCTGGGCCAGGGTGTCGCCAACGCGGTCGGCATGGCGATGGCCGCCCGTTACGAGCGTGGCCTCTTCGACCCGGACGCGCCCACCGGCGAGTCCCCCTTCGACCACACCATCTGGGCGATCGCCGGCGACGGCTGCCTGGAGGAGGGCATCTCCGCAGAGGCGTCCTCGATGGCCGGGCACCAGAAACTCGGCAACCTCGTCCTGCTCTGGGACGACAACCACATTTCGATCGAGGGCGACACCGAGACCGCGGTCTCCGAGGACACCGTCAAGCGGTACGAGGCGTACGGCTGGCACGTGCAGCGGGTGCAGCCCAAGGAGAACGGCGACCTGGACCCGCAGGCGCTGTACGCGGCCATGAAGGCGGCGCAGGCCGAGACCGGCCGGCCGTCGTTCATCGCGGCCCGCTCCATCATCGCCTGGCCCGCCCCGCACGCGCAGAACACCGGTGCGGCGCACGGCTCGGCGCTGGGCGAGGAAGAGGTCGCCGCCACCAAGCGGGTGCTCGGCTTCGACCCCGACAAGCACTTCGACGTCGCCGACGAGGTGATCGCGCACACCCGCGCGGTGGGCGAGCGCGGCAGCGCGGCGCGGGCCGACTGGGAGAAGTCCTTCAGCGCCTGGCGCGAGGCCAACCCGGAGCACGCCGCGACGTACGACCGGGTCGCCGCGAGCGAGCTGCCCAAGGGCTGGGAGGACCACCTGCCGGTCTTCGAGGTGGGCAAGTCCCTCGCCACCCGGGCCGCTTCCGGCAAGGTCCTGGAGGCGCTGGGCGCGATCGTCCCCGAACTGTGGGGCGGTTCCGCCGACTTGGCCGGCTCCAACAACACCACCATCGACAAGAACTCCTCGTTCCTGCCGGACGACAACCCGCTGCCCAGCGCGCACCGCTACGGCCGCACCGTGCACTTCGGCATCCGTGAGCACTCGATGGCTGCCGAGATGAACGGCATCACCCTGCACGGGAACACCCGGGTCTACGGCGGTACGTTCCTGGTCTTCTCCGACTACATGCGCAACTCCGTGCGGCTCTCGGCGCTGATGCACCTGCCGGTGACGTACGTCTGGACGCACGACTCGATCGGCCTGGGCGAGGACGGTCCGACCCACCAGCCGGTGGAGCACCTGACGTCGCTGCGGGCCATCCCCGGACTGAACGTGGTCCGCCCGGCCGACGCCAACGAGACCTCCATCGCGTGGCGCGAGGTCATGCGCCGGTGGACGAAGGAGTACGGCAAGGGCCACCCGCACGGTCTGGCGCTGACCCGGCAGGGCGTGCCGACGTACGAGCGCAACGAGGACGCCGCCCGTGGCGGTTACGTGCTCTTCGAGGCCGAGGGCGGCCCGGCGCAGGTGATCTTGATCGGCACCGGTTCCGAGGTGCAGCTCGCGGTCGCCGCACGGGACCAGCTGCAGGCCGCGGGGGTGCCGACCCGGGTGGTCTCGATGCCCTGCGTGGAGTGGTTCGACGAGCAGGACCAGGCCTACAAGGACAGCGTTCTGCCGCCTTCGGTGAAGGCCAGGGTCGCGGTGGAGGCCGGCATCGCGCTGAGCTGGTACCGCTTCGTGGGTGACGCCGGGCGCATCGTCAGCCTGGAGCACTTCGGCGCCTCCGCGGACGCCAAGGTGCTCTTCCGCGAGTTCGGGTTCACCCCTGAAGCGGTGGCCGCAGCGGCGCGGGAATCTCTCGACGCCGTAGATCGCTGACGCAAGTACACGACTAGTAGGAGATGCAGATCCCATGACAGACGCACTCAAGCGCCTCTCCGACGAAGGCGTCGCGATCTGGCTGGACGACATGTCGCGCACGCGCATCACGTCCGGCAATCTGGCCGAACTCATCGACCAGCAGCACGTGGTGGGCGCGACGACCAATCCGTCGATCTTCCAGAAGGCCATCTCGCAGGGCGACGGCTACGACGTCCAGGTCGGTGACCTGGCCGCCCGCCGGCTCACCCCCGACGAGGCGGTCCGGATGATCACCACCGCCGACGTACGGGATGCTGCCGACATCTTCCGGCCGGTCTTCGACGCGACCGGCGGCCAGGACGGCCGGGTCTCGATCGAGGTCGACCCGCGGCTGGCGAAGGACACCCGGGCGACCATCGCCGAGGCCAAGCAGCTCGCCTGGCTGGTGGACCGCCCCAACACCCTGATCAAGATCCCGGCGACCGAGGCGGGCCTGCCGGCCATCGCCGATGTGACCGGCCGCGGCATCAGCGTCAATGTCACGCTGATCTTCTCGCTGGAGCGGTACCGCAAGGTGATGGACGCCTACCTGACGGGTCTGGAGACGGCCAAGAAGGCCGGCCTGGACCTGTCGGAGATCCACTCGGTGGCGTCGTTCTTCGTCTCCCGGGTGGACACCGAGATCGACAAGCGGCTGGAGAAGATCGGCACCGACGAGGCCAAGGCGCTCAAGGGCAAGGCGGCGCTCGCCAACGCCCGGCTGGCGTACCAGGCGTACGAAGCGGTCTTCTCCTCCGACCGCTGGGCGGCCCTGGAGCGGGCCGGTGCCAACAAGCAGCGCCCGCTGTGGGCGTCGACCGGCGTGAAGGACCCGGCCTACCCGGACACCCTCTATGTGACCGAGCTGGTCGCCCCGAACACCGTGAACACCATGCCGGAGGCCACCTTGGAGGCCACCGCCGACCACGGCGAGATCACCGGCGACACCATCCGCGGCACCTACGAGCAGGCACGCGCCGAGCTGGACGCGCTGGCCGCGCTCGGCATCTCGTACGACGACGTGGTGCAGGTGCTGGAGGACGAGGGCGTGCAGAAGTTCGAGCAGGCATGGAACGAGCTGCTCGAGTCCACCAAGGCCGAGCTCGAGCGGCTTGCCCCTTCGGAGGCCTGAGGTGACGACCGAGATCGACGACGCCGGCGCGAGTACCGGTGACACGCCGGCCAAGCCCGGGCAGCGCAACCCGCTGCGGGACCCGCTGGACCGGCGGCTGCCGCGGATCGCGGGCCCGTCGGGCCTGGTGATCTTCGGGGTCACCGGCGACCTGTCCCGCAAGAAGCTGATGCCCGCGGTGTACGACCTGGCCAACCGGGGGCTGCTGCCCCCGGGCTTCGCCCTGGTCGGTTTCGCCCGCCGCAGCTGGGAGAACGAGGACTTCGCCCAGGAGGTCCACGACTCGGTGAAGGAGCACGCCCGCACCCCTTTCCGTGAGGAGGTGTGGCAGCAGCTCGCCGAGGGCGTCCGCTTCGTGCAGGGCGACTTCGACGACGACGCCGCCTTCGAGACGCTGAAGGCGACCATCGAGGAGCTGGACAAGGCCCGCGGGACCGGCGGCAACTTCGCCTTCTACCTGTCGGTGCCGCCGAAGTTCTTCCCGAACGTGGCCCAGCAGCTGCAGAAGCACGGCCTGTCCAAGCCCACCGGCGACTCCTGGCGGCGTGCCGTCATCGAGAAGCCGTTCGGCCACGACCTGGAGAGCGCCCAGCAGCTCAACCGGATCGTGCACGAGGTCTTCCCGCCCAACGAGGTCTTCCGGATCGACCACTACCTGGGCAAGGAGACCGTCCAGAACATCCTGGCGCTGCGGTTCGCCAACACGATGTACGAGCCGATCTGGAACCGGTCCTACGTCGACCATGTGCAGATCACCATGGCCGAGGACATCGGCATCGGCGGCCGTGCCGGGTACTACGACGGCATCGGCGCCGCCCGCGACGTGATCCAGAACCACCTGCTGCAGCTGCTGGCGCTGACCGCGATGGAGGAGCCGGGGTCCTTCCACCCCAAGGCGCTGACCGCGGAGAAGCTGAAGGTGCTGGGCGCCGTGGTGCTCCCCGAGGACCTGGGCAAGTTCACCGTGCGCGGTCAGTACGCGCACGCCTGGCAGGGCGGCGAGGAGGTGCTCGGGTACCTGGAGGAGGAGGGCATCGACCCCAAGTCCAAGACCGACACCTACGCGGCCGTGAAGCTGGAGATCAACAACCGGCGCTGGGCCGGGGTGCCGTTCTACCTGCGCACCGGCAAGCGGCTCGGCCGCCGGGTGACGGAGATCGCGGTGGTCTTCAAGCGGGCCCCGTATCTGCCGTTCGAGTCCGGTGCCACCGAGGAGCTGGGCGAGAACGCGCTGGTCATCCGGGTGCAGCCGGACGAGGGCGTGACGGTGCGGTTCGGCTCGAAGGTGCCCGGCACCTCCACCGAGGTCCGGGACGTCACGATGGACTTCGCCTACGGCGAGTCCTTCACCGAATCCAGCCCGGAGGCGTACGAGCGGCTCATCCTGGACGTGCTGCTCGGCGACGCCAACCTTTTCCCGCGCCACCAGGAAGTCGAACTGTCCTGGACGATTCTCGACCCGATCGAGAAGTACTGGGAGAAGCACGGCCGGCCCGCGCAGTACGCGTCCGGCACCTGGGGACCCACCGAGGCGGACGAGATGCTCGCACGAGACGGCAGGAGCTGGCGCCGCCCATGAAGATCGATCTGACGGACACCACGTCCTCACGTATCAACTCCGCGCTCATCCAGGCCCGCCGGGCCAGCGGGACACCGGCGGTCGGCATGGTGCTGACCCTGGTCATCGTCACCGACGAGGGCAGCGCGTACGACGCCCTCAAGGCGGCGGGTGACGCGTCCCGTGAGCACCCCTCCCGGATCATCGTCGTCATCAAGCGGCCCGGCCGGTCCCCGCGGGACCGGGCCTCGGCCCGGCTCGACGCCGAGGTGCTGGTCGGCGCGGAGGCGGGCACCGGCGAGACGGTGGTGCTGCGGATGCACGGCGAGCTGGCCGCGCACGCCGAGTCGGTGGTGCTGCCGCTGCTGCTGCCGGACGCCCCGGTGGTGGTCTGGTGGCCGGAGGGCAGCCCGGAGAACCCCGCGCTCGACCCGCTGGGCCGGCTCGGGCAGCGCCGGATCACCGACGCGGCCTCCGAGGAGGACCCGGTGGGCGCGCTCTCGCAGCGCGCCGCCACCTACGCGCCGGGCGACACCGACCTGGCCTGGACCCGGATCACCGGCTGGCGCTCGATGCTGGCGGCGGCCCTGGACCAGAAGCACTCCAGGATCACCGCGGCCGCGGTCGAGGGTGAGGCGTACAACCCCAGCTCCGAGCTGCTGGCCCTGTGGCTGGCGGACCGGCTGGGCGTGCCGGTGGAGCGGAAGGTCACCGACGGACCCGGGCTCACCGCGGTACGGCTCTTCACCGCGGACGGCGACATCTGCCTGGACCGGGCGGACGGGCGGCTCGCCGAGCTGGCGGTGCCCGGCCAGCCGGACCGGCATGTGGCGCTCAAGCGGCGGGAGACCTCCGAGCTGATCTCGGAGGAGCTGCGCCGGCTCGACCCCGACGAGATATACCGCAACACCATCGCCTTCGGGGTCAAGCACCTGGTGACCAGCAACGGCAAGGGCGGGGAGTCGTCCGCGACCGCGGCGAAGAAGGCCACCCCGCCGGCCGCGAAGAAGGCGGCGTCCACCAAGTGAGTACGCCACAGGTGGTCGTGCACCGGGACAAGGAACTGATGGCGTGCGCCGCGGCGGCCCGGCTGATCACGAAGATCGTGGACGCCCAGGCCGCCCGCGGCAGCGCCTCGGTGGTGCTCACCGGGGGGCGCAACGGCAACGGCCTGCTGGCCGCGCTCGCCGGCTCACCGGCCCGGGACGCGATCGACTGGGCGCATCTGGATCTGTGGTGGGGTGACGAGCGGTTCCTGCCCGAGGGCGACCCGGAGCGCAATGTCACCCAGGCCCGGGAGGCGCTGCTGGACGCGGTGCCGCTCGATCCGGCCCGGGTGCATGCGATGGCTCCCTCGGACGGTCCCTTCGGCTCCGACGTGGAGGCGGCGGCAGCGGCATACGCGGCCGAACTCGCCGCCGCGGCCGGGCCGGAGGACCACGCGCAGGTGCCGTCGTTCGACGTCCTGATGCTGGGTGTCGGACCCGACACCCATGTGGCCTCGCTCTTCCCGGAGCACCCGGCGACCCATGAGTCGGTCCGTACGGTGGTGGGTGTCCACGGCTCTCCCAAGCCGCCGCCGACCCGGATCTCGCTGACCTTCCCGGCCATCCGGGCGGCCCGCGAGGTGTGGCTGCTGGCGGCCGGCGAGGACAAGGCGGGGGCGGTCGCCCTGGCCCTGTCCGCGCCCGGCGAGGTCCAGGCGCCGGCCTCCGGCGCCTACGGACGCTCCCGCACCCTGTGGCTGCTGGACCGGGCGGCAGCGGCCAAGCTGCCCGCCCAGCTCTATCCGGCGGCGTCCTCGTAGCGCACCGCGAACGCGAAGGGGGCCGGGGGATGTGATCCCCCGGCCCCCCTTCGCGTTCTTCTCCGTCACCGTCCGCGCAGCTCGCGGTACTTGGCGACGAGGGCGGTGGTCGACGGGTCGAGGCCCGGGACGTCGGCGCCCTCGGTGAGGGCGGGCTCGACGCGCTTGGCGAGGACCTTGCCGAGTTCGACGCCCCACTGGTCGAAGCTGTCGATGTTCCAGATCGCGCCCTGGACGAAGACCTTGTGCTCGTAGAGCGCGATGAGCTGGCCCAGGACGGACGGGGTCAGTTCGGTGGCGAGGATCGTCGTGGTGGGGTGGTTGCCGCGGAAGGTCTTGTGCGGGACCAGCTCCTCGGGGACGCCCTCCGCCCGGACCTCGTCCGGGGTCTTGCCGAAGGCCAGCGCCTGGGTCTGGGCGAAGAAGTTGGCCATCAGCAGGTCGTGCTGCCCGGTGAGCGGGCCGAGTTCGGCGATCGGACGGGCGAAGCCGATGAAGTCCGCCGGGATGAGCTTGGTCCCCTGGTGCAGCAACTGGTAGTACGCGTGTTGCCCGTTGGTGCCGGGCGTGCCCCACACCACCGGTCCGGTCTGCCAGTTGACCGGGTTCCCCTGGCGGTCGACCGACTTGCCGTTGGACTCCATGTCCAGCTGCTGCAGATACGCGGTGAACCTGCTCAGGTAGTGGCTGTACGGCAGCACCGCGTGCGACTGGGCGTCGTGGAAGTTTCCGTACCAGACGCCGAGCAGCCCGAGCAGCAGCGGCACGTTCCGCTCCGGCGGAGCGGTCCTGAAGTGCTCGTCCACCAGGTGGAATCCGGCCAGCATCTCGCGGAACGCCTCCGCGCCGATCGCCACCATCAGCGACAGGCCGATCGCGGAGTCGTAGGAGTAACGGCCGCCGACCCAGTCCCAGAACTCGAACATGTTCTGGGTGTCGATGCCGAACTCGGCGACCTTCTCCGCGTTGGTGGAGAGTGCCACGAAGTGCTTGGCCACCGCCGAGTCGTCGGCGCGCAGCTCGGTCAGCAGCCAGTTGCGGGCCGCGGTGGCGTTGGTGATGGTCTCGATGGTGGTGAACGTCTTGGAGGCGATGATGAACAGCGTCTCGGCCGCGTCCAGGTCGCGGACCGCCTCGTGCAGGTCGGCGCCGTCCACGTTGGAGACGAAGCGGACCGTCAGGCCGCGGTCGGCGTAGGCGCGCAGCGCCTCGTAGGCCATCGCGGGGCCCAGGTCGGAGCCGCCGATGCCGATGTTGACGATGTTCTTGATCCGCTTGCCGGTGTGGCCGGTCCACTCGCCGGAGCGGATGCGGTCGGTGAAGACGGTCATCTTGTAGAGCACCGAGTGCACGGCCGGCACCACGTTCTGCCCGTCGACCTCGATCGTCGCGGACTGCGGGGCGCGCAGCGCGGTGTGCAGCACCGCGCGGTTCTCGGTGACGTTGATCCGCTCACCGTTGAACATCGCGTCCCGGAGCTCGAAGACGCCGGTCGCGGCGGCCAGCTCGTGCAGCAGCCGCAGTGTCTCATCGGTGACCAGGTGCTTGGAGTAGTCCAGGTGGAGGTCGCCGACCTGAAGGGTGTAACGGCTGCCCCGGTCCGGGTCGCTGTCGAACAGGTCACGCAAGTGAGCGTCCGCCAGATCGTCGCGGTGCTTGGCGAGCGCGTGCCATTCGGGGCGCTGGTCGGGCCTGGTGGCGGCCTGCGCATTGGTTTCGGACATCAGTCCACTTCTCCTCGTCCTCGCTGCAGGACCAAACTAATTGATGCGGCGGCGGAACGAGATCCGGTGGGCCCCCGCCCGGGTACGCGTCCGTGTGCGCGGGCCCGGCGGGGGCCGGCCGGGAAGGTGGCCGCGGGTCAGAAACCGTTGCGGTGCAGGCGGCCCGCGTAGTGCGCTTCGAGTACGGCGTTGCGCTCGTGGCCGCCGGGCAGGTTCGCGGAGATGTAGACCGGGGCGGTCTTCCCCTCGGCGGTGAGCAGGCCGACCGCCTCGGCGACGACCATCTGCACCAGCAGCGCGGAGGTGATGGTGGAGACCCCGCACAGGGCGCCGCCGTCGGGCAGCGGGAGCAGGGCGTCGCCGGCCGGGGCGCAGTTGTCGAGTACGGCGTCGGCGATGTCGGCGAGGTGCTGCCCGCTGGGGTGAAGCGCGGGGACGGCGCGGGTGTGGATGAGCGAGGTGAGTGCGATCAGTTTGTGGCCGGCCTCCTTGACGTGCAGGGCCATGTCCACGATGGAGTTGTTGACGCCGGAGTTGGAGACGATCACGAAGAGGTCCTGCGGGTGCGGGCCGGCGAGCTCGTAGAGCTTGCGGGCCAGGCCGGGGGAGCGTTCCAGCAGCGGGTCGTCGAGGATCGCCCGGTCGGCGCCGCCGCGCAGCACCAGGTCGGTGAGGCCGATCCGGTTGGTGGGGATCAGGCCGCCGGCCCGGCCGACGAGTTCCAGCACCGTGGCCTGCGAGTGGCCGGTACCGAAGCCGTGGATCACTCCGTCGGCGGCGACGCACTCCGCCACCAGGCGGCCGGCGGCGGCCACGCCGTCCTTGTTGGCCGCGATGGCCCGCTCCACGGCCGACCGTCCCTCATCCGCGAACGTCGCCGCGTTGACCTGTCCCTCACCCATGCGGGGCCCCTTTTACGGAAGTGGATCTTCGGTTGACCGAGCCAGACCTTCTCCCCATCGATGAAACAGCCAACCACGAACCCCCGTCAACCCACCCCCACCCCCCACCCGACGCAGAACGCACCCCAAAGGGGCGCGGGACTGTGTCCAACAGGCGGCTACCAGGACGCACCCCAAAGGGGCGCGGGACCGTGTCCAATAAGCGGCTGCCGCCGCGCGGGCGCGAGCAACGGAACGAGCCCCAAAGGGGCGCGGGGAACTGCGCGACCAGCCCACCACCGGGCCGCACCCGGCAACGACACCGCACGACGCAGAACGTGCCCTGAAGGGGCGCGGGGAACTGCGCGACCAGCCCCCACCGGACCGCACCCGGGAAGGGCGCCGCAGGGGCAGAACGTGCCCCGCGGGCACGCGCCCCGCTAGGCCAGCGCCAGCGCCGCCGCGCCCGCGGCCCCGTCGGGAACGGGGTGGACCGAAAGCCCCAGGTCACCCAGCAGCGCGGTAACACGCCCCCGCAACGGCCCCTCGGGCCCAAGCAACCCCCCGGTCATCACCAACGGCTCCCCCACCCGCGGCCCAAGCGACCGCACCGTCGCGGAAAGCAGCTCCGCCGCCCGGTCCAGCAGCGCCCGCGCCACCGCGTCCCCCTCCTCCGCCGCCGCCACCGCGGCCGGGCTGAGCAGGGCCAGCTGCGGCGGCGGCTGCCCGTACGCGGCCACCACGATCGCCTCGGCCAGCCCGTGCCGGGCGAGCGGCGACCAGTCCTGCCGCGGCAGGCCACCCGCCGCCGACGGGAAGTAGTGCGCGGTGACCCTCCCCACCAGCGACGTCCACGGCCCACGGGCGTCCAGCGCCTCCAGCGCCGCCCGCACCGCGTGGCTGCCCAGCCAGAACCCGCTGCCCTCGTCCCCGAGCAGCCACCCGTGCCCGTCGGTGACAGCCGAACGCCGCCGCCCGCTGATCCGCGCGGCGATCGCCCCGGTGCCGGCGATGAGGACCAGCCCGTCCGCGGGAGCGCCAGGACCCGCCGCGAGCGCCACCTCCGTGTCGCCGCCGACATCCGCCGGCACCCCGGTGATCCCGTTCGCGGCCAGCGCGTCCACCAGGCAGGACAGCGCCAGCTCACGCCCCCGCTCCGGCCCGACCCCGTCCGCGGCCCCGGCGAAGCCGCCGTACGCGGCCACCACCCGCCCGCGCGCCGCCACCGGCACCGCCCCGGCAATCGCCTCGGTCAGGTGCCGGGTGAGATCCGGCCGCGCCACACTGAGCGCGTTGCCCGGCCCACCGGTCCCCCGCCCCAGCACCGGCCCGCCAGGACCCGCCACCGCCAGGCACGCCCGGCTGCGGGTGCCGCCCGCGTCGACCCCGACCACAAGAGGCCGGCTGTAGATTTCATTCATCGACACGCATCGTGGTTGATAGATTCACCCCGGCACAACCCCGCCGCCCCGCACCGCCCGGCCCCAGAGGAGACGAGTCGTCATGATCACCGCTCTGATCCGCGCCGAACTCCCCCGGATGTCCGGCTCGCTGCGCAAGGTCGGCGAACTGGTGCTGGCCGACCCGGCCGCCGCCACCCACGGCTCGGCCGCCGAGCTGGGCCGCCGTACCGGCACCTCCCAGGCCACCGTCACCCGCTTCTGCCGGGCGCTCGGCCTGGACTCGTACCAGCAGCTGCTGATCGAGCTCGCCCAGGAGCAGGGCCGCGCCGAGGCCGGCGGCCCGCCGAGCGCCGCGCTGGGCCCGCAGATCGGCCCGGAGGACGACCTGGAGCATGTCATCGGGGTGGTCGCGGAAGCCGATCTGCGGGCCTTGCGGCACACCGCCGACCAGCTGGACCGGCCGGCACTCGAACGGGCCGCCCAGGCCCTCGCCAGGGCCCGCAGGATCGATGTGTACGGAGTGGGCGGCTCCGGAATCGTCGCCCATGAGACGCAGGCCCGGCTCTACGGCATCGGCTGCGCCGCCCACGCCTGGACCGAGGTGCACGCCGCGGAGACCTCCGCGGCCCTGCTGACGCCCTCCGACGCGGTGGTGGTGGTCTCCCACTCGGGCACCACCCGGGAAGTGCTGGAGCCGCTGCGGCTGGCCGCCGAGCGCGGCGCCACCACCGTCGCCCTCACCGGCGACCCGCGCTCACCGATCGCCCAGGCCGCGGACATCACCCTGACGTCCTTCTCCGGTGAGACCAGCTTCCGGCGGGGCAACTTCGGCACCCGCCACTCGGTGCTGCTGATCGTGGACTGCCTGTACGCCCGTGTCGCCCAGCTGACCTACGAACGGGCGACGGCCTCGATCGCGCTGACGTCCCACATCGGCGACGGCCACGCCGTTCGCCCGCGGCGCCGGGGCTGACCCGGACCGCACCCCGGCAAGCACCCGAAGGCCCCGGCGGAGCCCCGGCAGCACCCCGGAGAGCGGAAGCCGCTCGGACCGGTCAGATCTCGCCGCGGAGCTTGGCCAGCGCCTCCGCGAGAATCGCCTCGCCGTCGGCCGCCGAGCGCCGTTCCCGCACATAGGCGAGGTGCGTCTTGTACGGCTCGGTACGCGGGGGGGCCGGCGGGTTCTCCTCGTCCTGCCCGGCCGGGAAGCCGCAGCGGGGGCAGTCCCAGGTGTCCGGGATCTGCGCGTCGCTGGCGAAGCTCGGCTGGGTCTCGTGCCCGTTGGAGCACCAGAAGGAGATGCGCAGCCGGGGCGCGGACTCGCCGCGCTCGGCCTCTCCCATCGGCCCCGCTCCGACCCGACTGCCACGGATCGCGTTGCCACTTGCCACGGTCGTAACTCCCTGCGTGATGGTGCTGCGAGGTCGCCCTGCATGCGAAAGACCGATTCACCCGCGCCTGGCGGGAAAGGGCACGGTATCCCAAGATGCGGTTCCATGATAAGTCGCGTCCGCGACGGAGCGTCAGTTATCCCTGGATGGGCCGGAATCGAACGCCCTGCGTGCTTCGTTCATCCGCCGGTGACGGCGAACGGCCCACGCGGCCCGCTCACTTCTGGAACTTCATCACCAGACCGAGAACGACCACACAGGCGAACCAGAGCAGGGCGATCACCACGGTGATGCGGTCGAGGTTGCGCTCGGCCACCGAGGAACCGCCGACCGAGGACTGCATGCCGCCGCCGAACATGTCCGACAGGCCGCCGCCCTTCCCCTTGTGCATCAGCACGAGCAGCAGAAGCAGCAGGCTGAAGATGATGAGGGCGATGGAGAACCCGATGACCACGGCTGGACCAACTCTCTCGACTACATGACGGCACTACATGATTACGGCACGGGGCCAAACCGCGTACCTCCACGGTTTGGCCCCGCCAGGGTACTTCACAGTCCCGCGGAGTTCACTGGTCCCGGAAGCGGACGATCTTGACGAACTCCTCGGCGTCCAGCGCCGCACCGCCCACCAGGGCGCCGTCCACGTCCGGCTGGGCCATGATCGCGGCCACATTGCCGGCCTTGACCGAGCCGCCGTACTGGATCCGTACGCCGTCGGCGAGCTCCTGGCCGTACAGCTCGGCCAGCCGGCCGCGGATCGCCCCGCAGACCTCCTGGGCGTCCCCCGGGGTGGCCACCTCGCCGGTGCCGATCGCCCAGACCGGCTCGTAGGCGATCACGATGGTGGCCGCCTGATCTGCGGGAATGTCCTTCAGGGCGCCGTCGAGCTGGGCCAGGGTGTGCTCGACCTGCCGGCCGGCCCTGCGGACGTCCAGGCCCTCGCCGACACACAGGATCGGGGTGAGGCCGTGCCGGTAGGCCGCCTTGATCTTGGCGTTGACGACCGGCTCGTCCTCGCCGTGGTACTGGCGGCGCTCGGAGTGCCCGACGGCGACGAAGGTGCACTTCAGCTTGGCCAGCATGGCGCCGGAGATCTCGCCGGTGTAGGCGCCCGCGTCGTGCTGGGACAGGTCCTGGGCACCGTACTTGATCTTCAGCTTGTCGCCGTCCACCAGGGTCTGCACCGAGCGCAGGTCGGTGTAGGGCGGCAGGACGGCGACCTCGACCGCGTCGTAGTCCTTGTCGGACAGGGCGAAGGCGAGCTTCTGGACGTGCGCGATGGCCTCAAGGTGGTTGAGGTTCATCTTCCAGTTGCCCGCCATCAGCGGGGTGCGGGCGACCTTCTCGGTCTGCTGCTCAGTCATGTGAGATCAGTCCTCCAGTGCGGCCAGGCCGGGCAGCGTCTTGCCCTCCAGGTACTCCAGGCTGGCACCGCCTCCGGTGGAAATATGGCCGAAAGCGTTCTCGTCGAAGCCGAGGATGCGGACCGCCGCGGCCGAGTCGCCGCCGCCGACCACGCTGAAGGCGTCCGAGTCGACCAGCGCCTGGGCGACCGCGCGGGTGCCGTCGGCGAAGTCGGGGTGCTCGAAGACACCCATCGGGCCGTTCCAGAAGATGGTGGCCGCGTCGGCGAGCTTGGCGGCGAACTGCTTGCGGGACTCCGGGCCGATGTCCAGGCCCAGCACGTCCGCGGGGATCGCGTCCACGGCGGCGGTGACCGGAGAGGCCGGCGCCTTGGTCTTCAGGTCGGGGAACTCGGTGGCGCCGATGACGTCCACCGGCAGCACGAACTCCACGCCCTTGGCCTTGGCCCGCTCCAGGTACTCGGTGACGACCGGGATCTGGTCCTCCTGCAGCAGGCTCTTGCCGACCTCGTAGCCCTGGGCCTTGAGGAAGGTGAAGACCATGCCGCCGCCGACCAGGATGCGGTCGGCCTTCTCCAGCAGGTGGTCGATGACGCCCAGCTTGTCGGAGACCTTCGAGCCGCCGAGCACCACCGCGTACGGCCGCGCCACGTCCTCGGTGAGCTTCTTGAGCACGCCGACCTCGGTGGCGATCAGGCCGCCGGCCGCGTGCGGCAGCCGGGCCGGGAGGTCGTAGACCGAGGCGTGCTTGCGGTGCACCGCGCCGAAGCCGTCCCCGACGTAGGTGTCGGCGAGCGCCGCCAGCCGGTCGGCGAAGGCGCCGCGCTCGGCGTCGTCCTTGGCGGTCTCACCGGCGTTGAAGCGCAGGTTCTCCAGCAGGGCGACCTGGCCGTCGGCGAGTGCGCCGACCGTGGCGCGGGCGCTGTCGCCCACCGTGTCGGCGGCGAAAGCGACGTCCTTGCCGAGCAGCTCGCCGAGCCGGGCGGCCACCGGGGCGAGGGAGAACTTCGGGTCGGGCTCGCCCTTGGGGCGGCCCAGGTGCGAGGCGACGATCACCTTGGCGCCGGCTTCGGCCAGACGGGTGATGGTCGGGACGGCGGCGCGGATACGGCCGTCGTCGGTGATGGTCTCGCCGGCGAGCGGCACATTGAGGTCGGCGCGGACGAACACACGCTTGCCCGCGACCTGCCCCTCGGCGATCAGGTCGTCGATCGTCTTCATCTGTGGGGTCTCCTGTGGGTACGAGTCGGGAAGGCGGCCACGCGAACAGGGCCCGGCGGGCGCGTCGCCGCGCCCGTCCGGACCCTGCCGCTCACATCGCTGTGCGGTGGCTGATGTGGTGGTTACGCGCTCAGAGCTGGCCGCCGACGAAGACCGTGAGGTCCACCAGACGGTTGGAGTAGCCCCACTCGTTGTCGTACCAGCCGATGACCTTGGCGGTCTTGCCCTGGACCATCGTCAGCGAGGAGTCGAAGGTGCACGACGCCGGCCAGTTGACGATGTCCGAGGAGACGATCGGGTCCTCGGTGTACTCCAGCAGGCCCTTGAGCTGGCCCTGCGACGCCTTCAGGAACGCGGCGTTGACCTCGTCCTTGGTGACCTCGCGCTCCAGGTCGACGACCAGGTCGGTGACCGAGCCGGTGGGGACCGGGACGCGCATCGCGATGCCGTCCAGCTTGCCCTTGAGCTCCGGGATGACCAGCGCGGTGGCCTTGGCGGCGCCCGTGGTGGTCGGGATGATGTTCTCCGCGGCGGCGCGGGCGCGGCGCAGGTCCTTGTGCGGGAAGTCCAGGATGCGCTGGTCGTTGGTGTACGCGTGCACCGTCGTCATCAGGCCCTTGACGATGCCGAAGTTCTCCAGCAGCACCTTCGCCATCGGCGCCACACAGTTCGTGGTGCACGACGCGTTGGAGATGATGTGGTGGTTGGCGGGGTCGTACGCGTCCTGGTTGACGCCCATCACGATGGTGATGTCCTCGTTGGTGGCGGGCGCCGAGATGATGACCTTCTTGGCACCGCCCGCGATGTGCTTGCCCGCGTCGGCGGCCTTGGTGAAGATGCCGGTCGACTCGATCACCACGTCGACGCCCAGCTCGCCCCATGCGATGGCGGCGGGGTCGCGCTCGGCGAGCACCTTGATGGTGTGGCCGTTCACGGTGATGGTGTCGGCGGTGCTGGTCACCTCGGCCTTGAGGCGGCCCAGGATGGTGTCGTACTTCAGCAGGTGCGCCGTGGTCGCGGTGTCACCCAGGTCGTTGACAGCCACGATCTCGATGTCCGCGCCCTGCTCCAGGGCGGCGCGGAAGAAGTTACGCCCGATGCGGCCAAAGCCGTTGATGCCTACCCGGATCGTCACGAACCGATCTCCTCGCTCAGTCGCCGGAGTCCCTCTCCGGCTGCGAAATATGGGATGTCCCCGACCACTGATGACCCTACCTCGCCGGGGTGTTCCCGGTGACACCGCCCAGCCATCCCCTGCGGGCCGCCACCCCCAACTACCTCCCCTCCCCCGCCTGCGGCGCCCTACCCGTCGCGCGCCCCGCCGGACGGGTCCCTTCCCGGGAGGGGGCCCTACCAGGCGGGCGCCTTTCGCCGCGGGTGCCCTCGCGGGCGGACGGCTCCCCCAGGGGCGCGGGGTGCCCTCGCGGGCGGACGGCATCCACCAGGGGCGCGGGGTGCACCGGAGTGCCTGTGCCCCGAAGGGGCGCGGGGAACTGCGCGAGCAACCGGCCACCGGCCGGTGGTCCGGGAACGACAGCAACAGCCCCTTTGGGCCGGTGACGGAGTGCGGCCCCGTCGTGGCCGGTCGCGCAGTTCCCCGCGCCCCTAAAAGCAACCGCCTCCCGTAAGGGCACCCGCCGGGTAGGGCACCGTCGTCCGGGAAAGGCGCCCCGCAGGGGGGGGTCAGCTGACCATTTCGTCCGTGAGGTTCGCCTCCGTGCCCGGCATGCCGAGATCCGACGCCCGCTTGTCGGCCATCGCCAGCAGCCGCCGGATGCGCCCGGCCACCGCGTCCTTGGTGAGCGGCGGCTCCGCGAGGGACCCCAGCTCCTCCAGGGACGCCTGCTTGTGGTCCATCCGGAGCCGCCCCGCCGCGGCCAGGTGCTCCGGGACCTCCTCGCCCAGGATCTCCAGCGCACGCTGCACCCGCGCACCGGCCGCCACCGCCGCACGAGCCGACCGCCGCAGGTTGGCGTCGTCGAAATTGGCCAGCCGGTTGGCGGTGGCCCGCACCTCGCGCCGCATCCGGCGCTCCTCCCAGGCCAGCACCGAATCGTGCGCGCCCAACCGGGTGAGCAGCGCGCCGATCGCGTCACCGTCGCGTACCACCACCCGGTCCACATTGCGGACCTCACGGGCCTTGGCCGGGATCTGCAGCCTGCGGGCCGCGCCGACCAGCGCCAGGGCGGCCTCAGGACCCGGGCAGGTCACCTCCAGGGAGGAGGAGCGGCCGGGTTCGGTGAGCGAGCCGTGGGCCAGGAAGGCACCCCGCCACGCCGCCTCGGCGTCACAGGTGGCGCCGGAGACCACCTGGGGCGGCAGCCCGCGGATCGGCCGGCCGCGGCCGTCGACCAGGCCGGTCTGCCGGGCCAGCTGATCACCGCCGGCCACCACCCGTACGACGTAACGGCTGCCGCGCCGCAGCCCGCCGGGCGCCATCACCACCAGGTCCGAGGAGTGCCCGAAGATCTCCAGGATGTCCTTGCGGAGCCTCCTGGCCGCGATCCCGGTGTCCAGCTCCGCCTCGATCACGATCCGCCCGCTCACCAGGTGCAGGCCGCCCGCGAACCGCAGGATCGACGAGACCTCTGCCTTGCGGCAGCAGGTCCGGGTGACGGGAAGCCGGGAGATCTCGTCCTTCACCGCTGCCGTCATCGCCATGGGCCGATCCTTCCACGCATACGAAAAATCCGGTCATACGCGGCGGCCAACAACTCCGGGTCGTGCCGCGGCCCGTCGGGGGCGGCGACCGGGGCAAGCTCGACCGTACCTCCCAACCGCTCGGCCGCCTCGGAGAGGCTGTCGCGATCGGGTACGGCGGCCTCGTCGGCGAGAACCACGTCGATGGTGAGTTTAGGGGCGTGTCGCCCCAAAACCTCCAAGTGACGCTGCGGAGAAAATCCTTCGGTCTCTCCGGGCTGCGGCGCGAGGTTGAGGGTGAGCACCCGCCGGGCCCTGGTGTTCATCAGCGCATCGGCCAACTCCGGTACCAGCAGGTGCGGGATGACCGAGGAGAACCAGGAACCGGGTCCGAGGATCACCCAGTCGGCGTCAAGCACCGCCTGTACGGCCTCCGGCACGGCCGGCGGGTCGTTGGGTACGACCATCACCTCCTGCACCTCGCCGGGGGTCAGCGCCACGGTGGCCTGGCCGCGGACCGTGGAGATCGCGTCGGGGAGCGCCGGGTCGTGCCCGCGGACGATGGCGTGCAGGTCGAGCGGGACGGCGGACATCGGCAGCACCCGGCCGTGCGCGCCGAGCAGCCGGCCCACCCACTCCAGCGCGGCCACCTCGTCGTTGAGCTGCTCCCACAGGGCGACGATCAGCAGATTGCCGACCGCGTGGCCGTGCAGGTCGCCGCCGCTGACGAAGCGGTGCTGGAGCACCTTGGACCAGGTCTGGCCCCACTCGTCGTCGCCGCAGAGCGCCGCGAGCGCCTTGCGCAGGTCGCCGGGCGGCAGCACGCCCATCTCGGTCCGCAGCCGTCCGCTGGAGCCGCCGTCGTCGGCGACCGTGACCACCGCGGTCAGATCGCCGGTGATCCGGCGCAGCGCCGCGAGCGAGGCGGACAGCCCATGGCCGCCGCCGAGGGCGACCACCTTCGGCGGGACCCCGGCGCGGCGGCCCGAGTCCCGGCGCCGCCGCCGGCCCGTCATGATCACTCGCGCCCCATGTCCCTGTGCACGGTCACCGTCTCCACTCCGTCCGCCGCCAGTCGCGCCGCGAGCCGCTCCGACATCGCCACGCTGCGGTGCTTGCCGCCGGTACAGCCGACCGCGATGGTCACGTACCGCTTGCCCTCACGCCGGTAGCCGGCCGCGATGATGTGCAGCAGTTCGGTGTACCGGTCGAGGAACTCCTTGGCGCCGGGCTGGCCGAACACGTACTGCGCCACCTCCTCGTTGAGCCCGGTGAAGGGCCGCAGTTCTGGCACCCAGTGCGGGTTGGGCAGGAAGCGGCAGTCCACCACCAGGTCGGCGTCGACCGGAAGTCCGTACTTGTATCCGAACGACATCACGGTGGCCCGCAGTTCCGGCTCCTCCTCACCGGCGAACTGGGCGTCCAGCTTGGCCCGCAGCTCGTGCACGTTGAGGCTGGAGGTGTCGATCACCAGGTCGGCGTCGCCGCGCAGTTCGCGCAGCAGGTCGCGTTCGGCGGCGATGCCGTCCACGATCCGGCCGGAGCCCTGCAGCGGGTGCGGGCGGCGTACGGACTCGAAGCGGCGCACCAGCGCGTCGTCGGACGCCTCCAGGAAGATCACCCGGCGCTTGACGCCGCGGCCCGCCAGGTCGGCCAGCGACTCGCGGAGGTTGTCGAAGAACTGGCGGCCACGGACGTCGACCACCACCGCGATCCGCGCCACGTTCCCCTGCGAGCGGGCGCCGAGGTCGACCATGGTCGGGATCAGCGCCGGCGGCAGGTTGTCGACGACGAACCAGCCGAGGTCTTCGAGGCACTTGGCCGCGGTGCTGCGGCCGGCTCCGGACATGCCGGAGATGATCACCAGTTCGGGGATGGCCTCCACGGCCTCGTCCGCTTCGTCACCGGTCACGTCGGTACGGTCCTGTTCGCCTTGCTGATGCTCTTCCAACTCGCTCATTCGCTCTTCCCCCGATGGTCTGACGGGACCGGTTCCGGCGGGGCCGGGGTCGCGTCGCCTTCTTCGATGATCTCTCCGGTCGCGGTGTTCACCGCGGGGGCGGCCGGGGCCGCGGACGCCAGGGCGGCGGCGACCGTCTCCGCCGTGCGGCGGCCGATCCCCGGTACCTCGCAGATCTCCTCGACGGTCGCCGAGCGCAGCCGCTTCAGCGAACCGAAGTGCTTGAGCAGGGCCTGCCTGCGGGTCTCGCCGAGACCCGGCACGGTGTCCAGCGCGCCGGCCTTCATCGTCCTGGAGCGCTTGGACCGCTGGTAGTTGATCGCGAACCGGTGTGCCTCGTCCCGTACCCGCTGCAGCAGATAGAGACCTTCACTCGTACGGGGCAGGATGACCGGGTCGTTCTCACCCGGCAGCCACACCTCTTCCAGCCGCTTGGCAAGGCCGCAGACCGCCACGTCGTCTATGCCGAGTTCGTCCAGCGCCCGGCGGGCCGCGGCGACCTGCGGCTGACCGCCGTCGACCACCACGAGCTGCGGCGGGTAGGCGAACTTGCGGGGGCGGCCGGTGTCGGGGTCGATCGGGCCGCTGTGCGCCTCGACCTCACCGCCGACCTGCTGGTCCTCCTGGTCTTCCGCCCACTCCCCGGTGCGCTGCTTCTCCTGGAGGTAGCGACGGAAGCGGCGGGAGATCACCTCGTGCATGGAGCGGACGTCGTCCTGCCCGGCGAACGACTTGATCTGGAAGCGGCGGTACTCGCTCTTGCGGGACAGGCCGTCCTCGAAGACCACCATCGACGCCACCACGTCGTCACCTTGGAGGTGGCTGATGTCGTAGCACTCGATGCGCAGCGGAGCGTCGTCCAGGTCGAGAGCGGCGGCGATCTCCTCCAGCGCGCGGGAGCGGGTGGTGAGGTCGGAGGCGCGCTTGGTCTTGTGCAGCGCCAGCGCCTGCTGGGCGTTGCGCTGCACGGTGGCCATCAGGTCCTTCTTGTCGCCACGCTGCGGCACCCGCAGGCTGACGTGGGAGCCGCGCCGCTCGCACAGCCACTCGGTGACCGGTCCGGCCGGCTCCGGCAGCGCCGGGACCAGCACCTCCTTGGGCACGCCGCCGCTGCCGCCGGACTGCTCGGCGTCTCCGGTCTCGTCCCCGTAGAGCTGCTGCAGGGCGTGCTCGACGAGGCCGGCGGTGTCGACGGCCTCGACCTTGTCGGTGACCCAGCCCCGCTGGCCGCGCACCCGGCCGCCGCGGACGTGGAAGATCTGCACGGCCGCTTCGAGCTCGTCCTCGGCGACCGCGATCAGGTCGGCGTCGGTGGCGTCGGCGAGCACCACCGCGTTCTTCTCCATGGCGCGGCGCAGCGCCTCGATGTCGTCGCGCAGCCGGGCCGCCTGCTCGTACTCCATGGCGCCGGCCGCGTCCTTCATCCGCTGTTCGAGGCGCCGCAGGTAGGTGCCGGTGTGGCCGGCCATGAAGTCGCAGAACTCCTCGGCGAGTTCGCGGTGGTCCTCGGGGCTGATCCGGCCGACGCACGGCGCCGAGCACTTGCCGATGTAGCCGAGCAGGCAGGGGCGGCCGATCTGGGCGGAGCGCTTGAAGACCCCGGGGGAGCAGGTGCGGACCGGGAAGACCCGCAGCAGCAGGTCGACGGTCTCGCGGATCGCCCAGGCGTGCGCGTACGGGCCGAAGTAGCGCACGCCCTTGCGCTTGGGGCCGCGCATGACCTGGACCCGGGGGAAGTCCTCGTTCATGGTGACGGCGAGCGACGGGTAGCTCTTGTCGTCGCGGTACTTGACGTTGAACCGGGGGTCGAACTCCTTGATCCAGGAGTATTCGAGCTGCAGCGCCTCGACCTCGGTGGAGACGACCGTCCACTCCACCGAGGCCGCGGTGGTGACCATGGTGGCGGTGCGCTGGTGCAGGTTGGTGATGTCCTGGAAGTACGAGGACAGCCGCTGCCGCAGGCTCTTCGCCTTGCCGACATAGATCACCCGGCGGTGCTCGTCCCGGAATTTGTAGACCCCGGGAGAGTCGGGGATCTGGCCCGGCTTCGGTCGGTAGCTGCTGGGGTCTGCCATGCTCTCCACCCTACTTGCGGACGGTGACAACTCGGCGCTGCCCACCGGGGTTGCGTCCGCCCGCGGGGGTCAGCCCGCGGTGAGTCTGCCGCCGGTCTCCTTGACGGTGACCGCGGGCAGCGCGCGGGTCGCCGGGCCCTGCAGGACGGCGCCGGTCAGTGCGTTGAACTGGCTGCCGTGGCAGGGGCAGGAAATGGTCGTGCCGTCGACCGAGTCGACCACGCAGCCCTGGTGGGTGCAGACCGCGCTGAACGCCTTGAAGGTGCCCTGCTGCGGCTGGGCGACCACGACCTTGTCGTCCCGGTAGAGCTTGGCTCCGCCCACCGGAACGTCGCTGGAGGCGCCGAGGTCCACCGGCTTGGTCGGCAGGTCGGAGCTGGTCTTGCCGCACGCGGCCAGCCCCAGCCCCGCGGCGCCGGCGGCGCCCGCCCCGGCGGCGCCCCGCAGGACGGTACGGCGCCCCAGGGGCGGCGGTGCGGCGGTCTCGGCGGGCGGTTCGGCGGACATGGTGTGCTCCAGTGGTGCGGTACGTGGGGCCGGCGCGGCTGGCCGTCCTGTGGCGCCTTTGACCTTAATCGCCGCCCCTGTCCGTCCCCTGAGAGGCCGCCCACCCGGGGATGGGCGGCCCACAGGCGACAGGCCCGCTACGCCTTACTGGCCGCGCGCTTGCGGGCCGGTGCGGCCCGCTTGGCCGCCGCCCGTTTCCGGGGCGCCGGCACGGTGGCGTCGCTGACCGCCTCCGGGCTGAGGATGTCCCGCAGGAACTTCCCGGTGTGGCTGGCCGGGACGCCGGCGATCTGCTCCGGAGTGCCCTCGGCGACCAGCAGACCGCCGCCGTTGCCACCCTCGGGGCCCATGTCGATCACCCAGTCCGCGGTCTTGATGACGTCCAGGTTGTGCTCGATGACGATCACCGTGTTGCCCTTGTCGACCAGTCCGGAGAGCACCTTGATCAGCTTGCTGATGTCCTCGAAGTGCAGTCCGGTGGTGGGCTCGTCCAGGACGTAGACGGTCCGGCCGGTGGAGCGCTTCTGCAGCTCGGAGGCGAGCTTGACGCGCTGCGCCTCGCCGCCGGAGAGGGTCGGCGCGGACTGGCCGAGCCGGACGTACCCCAGACCGACCTCGTTGAGCGTGCGCAGGTGCCGCGAGATGTTGGGCACCGCCTCGAAGAAGTCCAGCGCCTCCTCGATCGGCATGTCCAGCACCTCGGCGATGGACTTGCCCTTGTAGTGCACCTCCAGGGTCTCCCGGTTGTACCGGGCGCCGTGGCACACCTCGCACGGGACGTAGACGTCCGGCAGGAAGTTCATCTCGATCTTGATGGTGCCGTCGCCCGCGCAGTTCTCGCAGCGGCCGCCCTTGACGTTGAAGGAGAAGCGCCCCGGCAGATAGCCGCGGACCTTCGCCTCCATGGTCTCGGCGAAGAGCTTGCGGACGTTGTCGAAGACGCCGGTGTACGTGGCCGGGTTGGAGCGCGGGGTGCGGCCGATCGGCGACTGGTCGACGTGCACCACCTTGTCCACCAGGTCGTCGCCGTCCACCCGGGTGTGCCGGCCGGGCACGCTCCTGGCGCCGTTCAGCTCCCGGGCCAGGTGGGTGTAGAGGATGTCGTTGACCAGCGTGGACTTGCCGGAACCGGAGACGCCGGTGACCGCGGTGAGCACCCCCAGCGGGAAGGACACGTCGATGTCCTGCAGGTTGTGCTCGCGGGCGCCGTGCACGGTCAGCTGCCGGCTGCGGTCCAGCGGCCGCCGCGCCTCGGGGGTGGGGATGGACCGCTTGCCGGACAGATACTGCCCGGTGAGCGACTCGTCGTTCTCCAGCAGCTCCTTGAGCGAGCCGGAGTGCACCACCTTGCCGCCGTGCTCACCGGCACCGGGGCCGATGTCGACCACCCAGTCGGCGGTCTTGATGGTGTCCTCGTCGTGCTCGACCACGATCAGGGTGTTGCCGAGGTCGCGGAGCCGGACCAGGGTCTCGATCAGCCGGTGGTTGTCCCGCTGGTGGAGGCCGATGGACGGCTCGTCCAGGACGTAGAGCACACCGACCAGGCCGGAGCCGATCTGGGTGGCGAGCCGGATCCGCTGGGCCTCACCGCCGGACAGGGTGCCCGCGGCGCGGTTCAGCGAGAGGTAGTCCAGGCCGACGTCGACCAGGAACCTCAGCCGCTCGTTGACCTCCTTGAGGACCCGCTCGGCGATCTTCTTGTCCCGGGCGTTGAGCTTCATCGCGCCCAGGAACTCGGCGCAGTCGGTGATCGACATCGCCGAGATGTCGGCGATCGACCGGTCCTGCACGGTGACGGCGAGCACCAGCGGCTTCAGCCGGGCGCCCTTGCAGGTCGGGCAGGGCACCTCCCGCATGTACCCCTCGAAGCGCTCCCGGCTGGAGTCGCTCTCGGAGTCCTGGTGGCGGCGCTTGACGAACGGGATGGCGCCCTCGAACTGGGCGTTGTACGCCCGCTCCCGGCCGTACCGGGTCTTGTAGGCGATGCGGACCTCGGACTTGTGGCCGTGGAGCAGTGCCTTGCGGGCCCGTGCGGGCAGCCCGGCGAACGGGATGTCGGTGCGGAAACCCAGCTCCTGGGCGAGGCCCTTGACCAGCCGGTCGAAGTAGCTCTTGGTCATGCCGCCGGTCCAGGGCGCGATGGCCCCCTCGTCCAGCGACTTCTGGTCGTCCGGGACGATCAGCTCCGGGTCGACCTCCATCCGGGAGCCGATGCCGGTGCAGTCCGGGCAGGCGCCGAAGGGCGAGTTGAAGGAGAAGGAGCGCGGCTCCAGTTCCTCGAAGGACAGGTCGTCGTACGGGCAGTACAGGTGCTCGGAGAACATCCGCTCGCGCTGCGGGTCGTCCTCGGGCAGGTCGACGAAGTCCAGGATCACCATGCCGCCGGACAGGCCGAGCGCGGTCTCCACCGAGTCGGTGAGGCGGCGCTTGGCGGAGCTCTTCACGGTGAGGCGGTCGATGACCACCTCGATGGTGTGCTTCTCCTGCTTCTTGAGCTTGGGCGGGTCGGTGAGCTGGACGGTGACGCCGTCCACCCGGGCCCGGCTGTACCCCTTGGTCTGCAGGTCGCCGAAGAGGTCGACGAACTCTCCCTTGCGCTCGCGCACCAGCGGCGAGAGCACCTGGAAGCGGCTGCCCTCCTCCAGCTCCAGCACCTTGTCCACGATCGCCTGCGGCGACTGCCGGGCGATGGGGCGCCCGCACTCGGGGCAGTGCGGCTTCCCGATCCGGGCGAAGAGCAGCCGCAGATAGTCGTAGACCTCGGTGATGGTGCCGACCGTCGAGCGCGGGTTGCGCGAGGTGGACTTCTGGTCGATCGAGACGGCCGGTGACAGGCCCTCGATGAAGTCGACGTCGGGCTTGTCCATCTGGCCGAGGAACTGCCGCGCGTAGGAGGAGAGCGACTCTACGTAGCGACGCTGACCCTCGGCGAAGATCGTGTCGAAGGCAAGCGAGGACTTGCCGGAACCGGACAGGCCGGTGAACACGATGAGCGAGTCCCGCGGCAGGTCAAGCGAGACATTCCGCAGATTGTGCTCGCGAGCGCCGCGGATGGTGAGTCGATCGGCCACGCCAGTGCGCACCTTTCATAGAGGGGGATCAAGACTTCGGCACCCCCCACTGAGCCTCAACGGGGTGCGCCCGGCATTTCTTCCACTTGCCCTGTCGGACAGCTTTGCCTCCCGGACAGCTTCGCCTGTGGGACAAGCGGTCGGGGCTGCTCGGCAACACATCGAGCGTATAGCACGTGCTTTCGATTTACGGACGCACGCCGCCACGTTCACCCGATAGTGTGCTGCGCCGCTACGCTGACGCCATGGTGTACACGGGACAGGTCACGGTGGGCGGCGCGCCCGACGTGCACGAACTGAAGGACCTGATCATCAGCAAGGTGGCGGTCGGTCCGATGAGCAACAACGCGTATGTACTGCGCTGCCGGGCCACCGGAGAGCAGCTGCTGATCGACGCGGCGAACGAGCCGGAGACCCTGCTGGAGGTCATCGGCCCGGACGGCATCGGCGCCGTCGTCACCACCCACCAGCACGGCGACCACTGGCAGGCCCTGCGCGCGGTGGTGGACGCCACCGGTGCCCGCACCTACGCCGGCCGCGACGACGCCCCCGGCATCCCCGTGCCCACCACCGACCCGGTGGACGACGGCGACACCATCTCCTTCGGCGAGGTCCGGCTCACCGCCCGCCACCTGGTCGGCCACACCCCGGGCAGCATCGCGCTGATCTACGACGACCCGCACGGCCACCCGCACGTCTTCACCGGCGACTGCCTCTTCCCCGGCGGCGTCGGCAACACCCACGACGACCCCGCCGCCTTCGCCTCGCTCCTCGGCGATGTCACCGCGAAGCTCTTCGACGTCCTGCCGGACGAGAGCTGGGTCTACCCCGGCCACGGCAACGACACCACCCTCGGCGACGAGCGCCCGCACCTCGCGCAGTGGCGCGAGCGCGGCTGGTAGCCGGCCGCCCGCGCCGGGCCGGGCGTCGTACGAGAGGTGCATGGCTGGACCCTACGCCGCATCCACTGACAGCCTGTGTCAGTGAAGTCCAGTCGGCTGCTCTCGATCCTGCTGCTGCTCCAGACCCGGGGCCGGATGACCGCCGCCCAGCTCGCGGCGGAGCTCGAAGTCTCCGAGCGGACGGTCTACCGGGACGTGGAGGCGCTGCACGTCTCCGGTGTGCCCCTCTACGGTGACGCCGGCCACCGCGGCGGCTACCAGCTGCTCGCCGGCTACCGCACCCGGCTGACCGGACTGACCCCCGACGAGGCCGAGGCGCTGTTCCTGTCCGGGGTGCCAGGCCCTGCCGCGGAGCTGGGCCTGGGCCGCGCGCTGGCCGCCGCCCAGCTGAAGGTGCGGGCCGCGCTGCCGCCCGAGCTGCGCGAACAGGCGGACCGGATCCGCTCCCGCTTCCACCTGGACGCCCCCGGCTGGTTCGCCGTGGACGAGGAGGTGCCCTACCTCGGGCAGGTCGCGGACGCGGTCTGGCACAACAGGGTGCTCGACGTCCGCTACCGCCGCTGGAAGGAACCCACCGACGTGGAGCGCCGGCTGGAGCCGTACGGCCTGGTGCTCAAGGCGGGCCGGTGGTACACCGTCGCCGCCGGTGAGACCGGGCTGCGGACGTACCGGGTGGACCGGATCCTCGCACTCACCGTCCGCGACGAGACGTTCGAGCCGCCCGCCGGCTTCGACCTGGCGGCGCACTGGCACCGCCGGCAGGCCGACTTCCTCGCCCAGCTGGGCCGCTTCGAGGCCGAGGTGCGCCTCACCCCGCAGGCCGCCGCCAGGCTGGGCGGCCCGGCCGGGCGGGCGCTTGCCGCCACCGCGGTCCCGGACACCGACGGCCTGCTGCGCCTGACGCTCCCGGTCGAGTCACTGGAGCAGGCCGAGTCCGACATCCTCGCCCTGGGCACCTCCGTCGAGGTCCTCGGCCCGCCCGAGCTGCGCGCCCGCCTGGCCGCCACCACCCGCGCGCTGGCGGAGCGCTATCGGTGACCGGTCAGCTCTCCCCGCGCATGCGCATGCCGACCTCGCCCTGGTCGGTCTCCCACCAGGGGCGGGTCATCTCGGGAACGGCAGCGGCGGCGGCCGTCGCGGCGGCGGATGTGGATGACGGGGCCGAAGACGCCGAAGAGGCGGGCGCGGCCACGCCGGCGGGGGCGGGCGGCGCCTGAGCCGCCGCCTCGCGGTCGAGACGGGCGTCCAGCGCCGCGGTCTTCTCGCGTTCGGCCCGCCACCACTCGAAGAAGACGGCCAGCACGAACGGGAGCGAGACCAGTTCGGCGAGGGTGATCATGAGGCCGCCGCCGAGCATCTGGTCGTGCTGGACGGACGGACCCCAGGTACGCGGGTGGGTGGTGTACCAGTGCCCGGCCACCAGGGTGCCGCTGGTCATCACCACGATGCCGGGCACGGAGTCGAAGAGGCCGTCGAAGAAGACCAGCGCGGCTCGTACCGGGTGGCTGCACCAGCGGGGCAGCAATTCCTGGCGGCTGAGCATCGGCAGGACGAACAGGCAGCCGGTGAGCAGCAGTTGAAGGTGCATCAGCTGCCGGATCCCGGGGTTGCCCAGCGCGTGGGAGAAGTACGGGGTGAAGTAGATGGTCAGCTCGGAGATCAGCACCAGCACCGAGCTGACCAGCGGATAGGTGAGCACGCGGGCCGGTGTGGAGGCGAAGGCGCGGCGCAGCCGGCCGGCCGGCGAGGCGAGCGCCAGCGGGTCGCCGAGCGCCAGGCCGAGCGGCGCGAACAGGTCGAGCAGGATGTTCTGCACGGCGGCCGGCCAGAAGAGCACCTGGTCGTAGACCGCAAGCGCGGACATCGTGGCGATCACCAGGGTGCCGAGGCCGAGGACGTAGAAGGCCAGCACCCGCCACAGCGGCCACCGCTCCCCCGCGCGCAGCCGGCGGCGCACCCCGTAGGCGTAGGCCGCCCCGAGGAGCAGCACGGCGGCGAGCGCGAATCCGTCGACCTGCCAGGAGGCGAAGAACCGGGAGCCGGTCAGCTCGGGGAGAGCCACAGTGCCCGCCACATCGGCGCCTTTCCACGTGAACCGGAACCGTCCTTATCGGGGCCACGGTAGCCCTCGACAAGGACGGTTCGGCGCGCAGGGTCGCCGCCGGTGTCACACGTTGACGCGCGGCTTCTCCGGCTCGGCCTCTTCTGCGGCCTGCTTGCGGGACGCCCGCAGGCTGGTCACGGTGGTCACCGCGAGCACCGCGACAATCACCCCGAGGGAGACCGGAATGGAGATCTCCGGCACGTGCACCCCGGTCTCGTGCAGCGCGTGCAGCACCAGCTTGACGCCGATGAAGCCGAGGATCACCGACAGCCCGTAGGACAGGTGCACCAGCTTCTTGAGCAGCCCGCCGATCAGGAAGTACAGCTGCCGCAGGCCCATCAGGGCGAAGGCGTTGGCGGTGAAGACGATGTACGGGTCCTGGGTGAGACCGAAGATCGCCGGGATCGAGTCCAGCGCGAAGAGCACATCGGTGGTGCCGATCGCGAGCATCACCACGAGCATCGGGGTCATCAGCCGCTTGCCGTTCTCGGTGATGAACAGCCGCGTGCCGTGGTAGCGGTCGGTCGACGGGATCCGCTTCTCGACCGCCTTGAGCAGCCGGTTCTCCTCGAACTCCTCCTCCTCGTCGGACTCGGCGCGGGCTTCCTTGATCAGCTTCCACGCGGTCCAGATCAAGAACGCGCCGAAGATGAAGAAGACCCAGGAGAAGCTGGCGATGATGGTGGCACCGGCCGCGATGAAGACAGCACGCAGCACCAGTGCGATCAGCACACCGACCAGCAGCACCCGCTGCTGGTACTTCGTGGGCACCGCGAACTTCGCCATGATCAGCACGAAGACGAAGAGGTTGTCGACGCTGAGCGATTTCTCGGTGATGTATCCGGCGAAGAACTCACCGGCCGGCTGGCCGCCGCTGAAGAACAGCAGGCCGAGGCCGAAGAGACCGGCGAGTGCCACCCAGACCACGGTCCATATTCCGGCCTCGCGCATGGACACGTCGTGCGGGGTGCGGCCGATCAGGAAATCGGCGGCGATCAGGGCACACAGTCCTGCGATCGTGAGCGCCCAGAGGGTAAGGGAAACGTCCACTGATCCTCCGGTGATGGGTCGGTCCTCAAAAGGTACACGAATCACCAAGGAAGAGTAAAGCCAGTCCCAAAACCGCTGGTCAGAACTCCTTTACGGTAAAGGACAATTGGTGCAGCACCTGGGTCAGCACCTGACTGCCGGGCGGCACCAGCGCCGGTTCGTAACTCCACGCGTGCCCGACCCAGGGATCGGCGAGATGGTCGCTGGGCAGCGGGGTCAGCCGCAGCAGCGCACGCCACAGCGGGTCGAGCACCGGCCCGTACTGCTCGGCGTCCTCCCGGTCGGCGACCAGCAGCAGATGCACCCCGACCGGAGGCCCCTCGTCGGCGAGGTACCGCAGCTGGGTGACGGCCCGGTCGTCGAAGCCGTACGGGAACTCGTTGACGATCAGCAGCTGCTCGGCGGTGTCGAAGCCGGGCGGCAGCGCGTCGGGCGCGCCCCCGCGCAACGCCATCTGCAGCAGGTCCACCCGCTCGGTCAGCCGGGTCAGCACCTCGCTCACCCCGGCGGCCCCGGCGGCGGCAGGCGGCCGGACCAGGGCGCCGCCGGAGGAGAGCGGGGCCAGCGGGGCCGCTCCCGAGCCGGCCGGGTCCAGGGTGTGCACGACGAAGCCGCCGGCCGGGTACGAGGCGAGCAGCCGGGCGGCGATGGCGACCGCGGTCTCCACCGCCAGCCGGCGGTCCTCGAAGCTGTCGATCCACAGGCCGCGCTCCAGCGGCAGCCGGGCCAGCAGCGGGATGCACAGCTCGGGCGCCTCCGGCAGCGTGAGGCCGCCGAGACGGACCGCCATCGGCGGCTCGGAAGGCACCCGGTAGGCGTGCCAGACCGGGTTCTCCCAGCCGGCGAAGGGCGCCGGCAGTGCCGGCTCGACCACCTCGGCCTCGGCGGTCAGCTGGGCGAGGTCCCGGTCCAGCACCGCTCTCGCCTGGTCGACCAGCGCCACCTGCTTGAGCTGGGCTTCGTCCCGGGCGGCGTCGGCGGCGGGGCCGCCGCGGGTGCGGGGGTCGGCGAGCAGCCGGTCGAGCTCCTGCTCGTAGCGGGACTGGGCGAAGTCGGCGGCGCTGCGGTACGCGGCGACGGAACGGGCCAGGTCCTCGAACATGCCCCAGATCTGGTTGTGCAGCCGCTCCTCCATCGTCCAGCCGGAGGCGTCGCCGGCCACCGGGACGGGCGGGGCGCCGCGGTCGGGCGGGGCCGGCGGCTCGTACTCCGGCGCCGGGGGGACCTGGCCGGGGAAGGCGGGTATGGGCGGTGCCTGCGGCGGTACCGGCTGCGCCGGGGCGGGCTGAGCGGCGCCGCCCGGGCGCGGCGGGACCGCGGCGGCGGTACGGCGGCGGGGGTGGCGGTAGTCGATGCCGGCGGTGGTGGCGGCATCCCCGCCGGGCGGGGCGGGGATGCCGCCACCGGCGCCGGCTGTCGGTGGGACCGGCCGGCCCGACGGCGCTGCCTGGCCGCTCTGACCCGCGTGACCGGTCTGGCTCGCCTGGGCCCCCTGACCCGCCTGACCCGTCTGACCCGTCTGGCTGGGGAGCGCCACCGAACGGGACTGCTCCCGCTCCACCGCCGCGTGGATCTCCCCGGCCACCGTGACCGCCTCCGGCACGCCCTGGTCGAGCAGGAGCGCGGGCAGGCCGCCGGCGTACCCCTGGCCGACCGCGCGGACCTTCCAGGCGCCCTGCCTGCGGTACAGCTCCAGCGCCAGCAGCGCCGTCTCCGTGCCGAGCCCGGTGATGGTGAAGCCGGCCGCGGGGATGCCGTCCAGGGTGGTGACGGCGAGGTGCGGGGCGGGGGCGGCGCCGAAGTCCTGCGGTCCGCCGGGGCGCCCGGTGGGCAGCGCCAGCAGGACATGCACCCTCCGCACCGGCTCCGGCATGGCCCCGAGATCCAGCGCCAGCCGGTGGTCGGCGGCGGCCTGCCGGGGGACCTCGATGCCGGGAAGGTGGGGCGTGCCGGGGTGGGCGAGCCACCCCTGCTCGCCGACGACCCGGCCCTGCTCGTCCCCGAGGGTGACCGCGGCCACCACCGGGGTGCCCGCCGACACCCGGATCTCCAGCCGGTTGCCGGGCAGCCGGTGGTTCTGCCCGCGGACCAGTTCGGCGCTCATCTCGGCCGCCCCCGTTCCCGTCTACGTGTTCTCTTGTGCCGGTCGGTCGTGGTGTCACCCGCGCCCTGACCGCCCGTGCCCTTACAGCGCGGGCAGTATGGCCGGGATGAGGTCCTGGAAGGTGCGTCCGTTGGCGGGCGTGCCGATCGCCGTCATCGTCCAGCCGCCCTGACCCCGCTGCACCTTGGCCATGATCTGCGCGGTGTAGGCACCGCCGCCGGTGAGTGTGTAGCGGGCCAGCTCCTGGCCGTTGGTCTCGTCCACCAGCCGGCAGAACGCGTTCTGCACCTCGGCGAAGGTCTGTCCGGTGAAGGAGTTCACCGTGAAGACGATCTGGTCGACGTGGACCGGGACCCGCGACAGGTCCACCAGGATCGACTCGTCGTCGCCGCCCTGCCCGGCGCCGCCGACCACGTTGTCCCCGGTGTGGCGGACGGAGCCGTCGTCGCTCGTCAGGTGGCGGAAGAAGACCACGTCGACCGGCTGCTTGTCGGCGAAGAGCACCGCGGAGGCGTCGAGGTCGATCTCCCGGGTGCGGCTGCCGAAGAGCCCGCGGCGCGGCGCGGCCTGCCAGCCCAGTCCCATCCTGACCGCGGTCAGCGATCCCCCGTCGGCCTTGCTCAGGCTGATCTTCTGACCCTTGGTCATATTGACCGTCACGCGCTGTCCCCTCTCACCCGTCACATCGTGTGGCGTTCGTGCCCCGACACTAACAAGACGCCGCCCAGGGGTATCCCGGTTCGGCGGAAGGAGATTTCCGCCGTTTCATGGCTGATGACCGGGCACCGGACCGCGCCCGCGCGCGGTCCGGTCTCACGGGTCCCGCTACACCATGCCCGCCTCACGCATCTGGCGGAGTTCCTTCTTCAGCTCGCCGAGTTCGTCGCGGAGCCGGGCGGCCACCTCGAACTGCAGCTCGGCGGCGGCGGCGTGCATCTGCTCGGTGAGCTGCGCGATGAGGTCGGCGAGTTCCTCGGCGGGCAGCGGGGCACCGGAGCGCTTGCCCTTGGCCTTGGCCGATAGCCCCGGCACGGGGGCCTTGCCGCGCGAGCGCTGCCGGCCGGAGCCCAGCAGCTCCTCGGTGTCGGCGTCCTCGCGGGCGAAGGAGTCGAGGATGCCGGCGATCTTCTTCCGCAGCGGCTGCGGGTCCAGGCCGCGCTCGGTGTTGTACGCGATCTGCTTCTCGCGGCGCCGGTTGGTCTCGTCGATGGCCTTCTCCATCGCCGGGGTGATCCGGTCGGCGTACATGTGCACCTCACCGGAGACGTTGCGCGCGGCGCGGCCGATGGTCTGGATCAGCGAGGTGCCGGAGCGCAGGAAGCCCTCCTTGTCGGCGTCGAGGATGGCCACCAGCGACACCTCGGGCAGGTCCAGGCCCTCCCGCAGCAGGTTGATGCCGACCAGCACGTCGTACTCGCCGGCCCGCAGTTCGTGCAGCAGCTCGACCCGGCGCAGGGTGTCGATGTCGCTGTGCAGATAGCGGACCTGGACACCGAGCTCCAGCAGGTAGTCGGTGAGGTCCTCGGACATCTTCTTGGTGAGGGTGGTGACCAGGACCCGCTCGTCCCTCTCGGTGCGCAGCCGGATCTCGTGCACCAGGTCGTCGATCTGGCCCTCGGTCGGCTTGACGATCACCTGCGGGTCGACCAGGCCGGTCGGCCGGATGATCTGCTCGACCACGCCCTTGCCGCGGGAGAGCTCGTACGGGCCCGGGGTCGCGGACAGGTAGACGGTCTGGCCCACCCGGCCCAGGAACTCCTCCCACTTCAGCGGCCGGTTGTCCAGCGCGGACGGCAGCCGGAAGCCGTGGTCGACCAGGGTCCGCTTCCGGGACGCGTCGCCCTCGTACATCGCGCCGATCTGCGGCACGGTGACGTGCGACTCGTCGATGACCAGCAGGAAGTCCTCGGGGAAGTAGTCGATCAGGGTGTCGGGGGCGCTGCCCTGCGAGCGGCCGTCGATGTGCCGGGAGTAGTTCTCGATGCCCGAGCAGGTGCCGATCTGCCGCATCATCTCGATGTCGTACGTGGTGCGCATCCGCAGCCGCTGGGCCTCCAGCAGCTTGCCCGCCTGCTCCAGCCGGGGCAGCTGCTCGGCCAGCTCCTGCTCGATGCCGGCGATGGCCCGCTCCATCCGCTCGGGCCCCGCGACGTAGTGGGTGGCGGGGAAGACGTAGATCTGGCGGTCCTCGGTGATCACCTCGCCGGTCAGCGGGTGGAGGGTGTAGAGCGCCTCGATCTCGTCGCCGAACATCTCGATCCGGACCGCGAGCTCCTCGTAGACCGGGAAGATCTCGATGGTGTCGCCGCGGACCCGGAAGCTGCCGCGGCTGAACGCCACGTCATTGCGCGTGTACTGGATGTCGACGAACTTGCGCAGCAGCTGGTCGCGGTCGATGACGTCCCCGACATTGAGCCGGACCATGCGGTCGATGTACTCCTGCGGGGTGCCCAGGCCGTAGATGCAGGAGACGGAGGCGACCACGACGGTGTCGCGCCGGGTCAGCAGCGAGTTCGTCGCGGAGTGCCGCAGCCGCTCGACCTCCTCGTTGATGGAGGAGTCCTTCTCAATGTAGGTGTCCGTCTGCGGGACGTACGCCTCCGGCTGGTAGTAGTCGTAGTACGAGACGAAGTACTCGACGGCGTTGTTCGGCAGCAGCTCGCGGAACTCGTTGGCGAGCTGCGCGGCCAGGGTCTTGTTCGGTGCCATCACCAGGGTCGGCCGCTGGAGCTTCTCGATCATCCAGGCGGTCGTAGCGGACTTGCCCGTACCGGTCGCGCCGAGGAGCACGACACCTTGCTCACCTGCGCGGATGCGCCTTTCGAGTTCGTTGATCGCGGTCGGCTGGTCGCCGCTTGGCTGGTAGGGACTGACAACCTCGAAGGGCGCCACACTGCGTTCGATGTCTGATACGGGCCGCATGACATCAACGGTACGACCCGCCACTGACAATCGGCCCCGGCCGCGGCGGGGCCGGGCGGCCGCTACTCCTCCGGGGTGCGCGGATCCGGGATCGGGAGCGGTGCGGCGGACGCGGGAAGCTCCGCGGGGCCGTCGGCGGACGCGACGGCGGCGGGGCCGCCTGCGGGTCCCACGGCAGGGTCCACGGGCGGGTTCACGGCCGGGTCCAGGGAGGGCTCGACGGGGTCCGGCTTCCGCTCCCCCGCGGCGCCGGCCTGCGGGTCCGGGGCGGGGCCGCCCGCGGCGCGGTCGAAGAAGCGGAGCATCTCCACCGGGAAGGGCATGACCAGGGTGGAGTTCTTCTCGGCGGCCACCTCGACCACGGTCTGGAGCAGCCGCAGCTGGAGCGCCGAGGGGTTCGCGTCCATCGTCCGGGCGGCTTCGGAGAGCTTCTGGGACGCCTGGAGCTCACCGTCGGCGGTGATGATGCGGGCCCGCCGCTCCCGGTCCGCCTCGGCCTGCCGGGCCATCGACCGTTTCATCGACTCCGGCAGCGTCACGTCCTTGATCTCGACCCGGTCGATGTGCACGCCCCAGCCGGTGGCCGGGGTGGACAGCATCAGCTCAAGGCCCTCGTGCAGCCGCTCGCGTCCGGAGAGCAGGTCGTCCAGGTCGCTCTTGCCGATGATCGACCGCAGTGAGGTCTGCGCCACCTGCAACATCGCGAACTGGTAGTTCTGCACGTCGACCGTGGCGCGGATCGGGTCCACCACCCGGAAGTACAGCACCGCGTCCACCCGGACCGACACGTTGTCCCGGGTGATCCCGTCCTGGGCGGGCACCGGCATGGTGATGACCTGCATGTTGACCTTGGTCATCCGGTCGACGAAGGGGATCAGCAGCCGGGGGCCGGGTTCCTTGGCGAGCCGGTTGACGCGGCCGGCGCGGTAGATCACCCCGCGCTCGTACTGCTTGATGATCCGCAGACTGCTCGGCAGTACGATCAGCCCGAGCACCGCGATGATGATCACCAGTGCCACGACGATGTCCATGTCCCGCTCCCCATTCACCGACGAGGGTGTGACCGTAGTCTCGGCCCGCGGACCAGGCGGGGGCAATGCCCTTGCCTTGACACAGCCTTGACGATCCCTCGCCGCCCTCCGCCGCCCTCCGCATCCCTCCACCGCCCGCCCGTGCCCGCGCCGTTCCCCCGCCGCCGCTCCGGCGGCCCGGCCAGGAAGCCATGTGTTGACCACCGACTCCGCGGGCGCCGCTTTCACCGCGGCGCTCGTCCTGCTCCCCTTCTGCGCCGGCCTGCTCGTCGTCAAGGTGTGCCATCTGCTGGTCGCCCGGCGGCCGTTCTTCTCCCGGGACGCCTACGGTCCCGACCGGGGCGTGGAGGTGATGGCGGTCAGCGCGAGCGTGGGGCTGCCTGCCTACGCGGGCGGGTTCCTGGTGGGTCTGGACCCCGACCGCGCCCAGGCGGGCTGTGTCAGGGCGGCCGGCGCCGGCCCGGCAGGCGACCTGCGGCTGGTCGAGGGGTGGCTGCCGCTCTCCCGCGCCTGCCGCTGGGCGGACGGCACGACGGTGGAGCTGGTGCCGCTCTGGATCAACGTGCTGGTCTTCACGGCGGCGGCCGGGGTGCTTGCCGGGGCGGTGCTCGCCGCGGGGCGGGGGCCGGGGTGGTGGGGTCGTCAGCTCGGGTCGAAGCGGGCGGCGGCCAGGTAGTCGGGGCGGGGGTCGAGCGCCGCGGCGAGGCGGAAGTGGCGCTGGGCCTCGGTGGGGCGGTTGGAGCGCTCCAGGGTGCGGGCGAGCGCGAAGTGCGCGAAGGCGTTGTCCGGCTCGCGCTCCAGGACGATCTGGAACTCCAGCTCCGCCGGGCGCAGTTGGGCCGCGGCGAAGAAGGCGCGGGCGCGCAGCAGCCGGGCCGCGGTGTTCTCCGGGTGGGCGGCGATCACCGGGTCGAGCAGTTTCACCGCGCCGCGCGGGTCACGCGCGGCGAGCAGCTGCTCCGCGGCGCGGTAGTCGATGACGTGCGTCTCGGGGGTTCGCTGGGCCATGGCCGCCTCCCTGACATCGGGGCACGGGTGACGACAGATCGTCCGGTCAGACATACCCAACGTGCCCGGCCGCAACCTCATTCCCCCGGCCACAGGACCGTGCCGGGCGCCGCGGGACAGGCGGGCGGTGCCGGAGCGGGCCTAGGCTGTCACCCATGCTGAACGTGGGTCTGACCGGCGGTATCGGGGCCGGCAAGAGCGAGGTGGCGAAGCTGCTCGCCTCCTACGGGGCGGTGCTGATCGACGCGGACCGGATCGCCCGGGAGGTGGTCGAGCCGGGGACGGAGGGGCTGGCGGCCGTCGTCGCCGCGTTCGGGCCGCAGGTGCTGCACGCCGACGGGACCCTCGACCGGCCCGCTCTCGGGGCGATCGTCTTCGGTGACGAGGACCGCCGCCGGGCGCTCAACGCGATCGTCCATCCGCTGGTGGGCCGCCGTTCGGCCACGCTCCAGCAGGAGGCGGGCCCTGACGCGATCGTGGTGAACGATGTCCCGCTGCTGACCGAGAACGGGCTGGCGCCGCTGTACGACCTCGTGGTCGTGGTGGACGCCCGGCCGCAGACCCAGCTGGACCGGCTGACCCGCCTGCGCGGGATGACCGAGGACGAGGCCCGGGCCAGGATGGCCGCACAGGCGACCCGCGAGGAGCGGCTTGCGGTCGCCGACGTCGTCATCGACAACGACGGCCCGCTGGACGCGCTGGAGCCCCAGGTGCGGGCGCTGTGGCAGCGGCTCACCGAGCGCGCCGCCGGCCACTGACGGATGCCGGGAGCCGCCGCCGGACGCTGACACCGGCGTACGCCGGGGCCGCGGGCAGGCGCCCGGGGCCGGGCGCCCGCGGCGGTCAGCGCCCGTCGTCCTCCCGGTCGGCGAGGAACCGTTCGAACTCCGCGGCGAGGTCGTCGGCCGAGGGCAGGTCGACGGGCTCGGCGATGAGGTTCTCCCGGCTCTGCGAACCGGCGACGGCGTCGTACTGGCTCTCCAGCCCGCGCACCACGGAGACGAGTTCGGCGTCTCCCTCGGCCACCTGGCGGTCGATCTCGACCCGTACGGTGTGGGCCTCGTTGCGCAGCGCGTGGGCGACTTCGGGCAGCACCAGGCCGGTGGCCGCGGTGATCGTCTCCAGCACGGCGAGCGCCGCGTCCGGGTAGGGCGAACGGGCCAGGTAGTGCGGCACATGGGCGGCCACGCCGAGCACATCGCGGCCGGCTTCGGCCAGGCGCAGCTCGATCAGGGAGGCGGCGCTGCCGGGCACCTGGGCCTCGTCGAACCAGGCGCGGTGGCCGGGCATGAGGTCCACCCGGTTACCGTGCGGAGTCAGCCCCACCGGACGGGTGTGCGGGACGCCCATCGGGATGCCGTGGAAGTTGATGGACAGCCGCACTCCCAGGCGCTCGACGACCTGCAGGACGGCGGTGCTGAACCGCTCCCATTCCACGTCGGGCTCGGAGCCGGCCAGCAGCAGGAAGGGTGTGCCGGTGCCGTCGCGGACCAGATAGAGGTCGATCTCCGGCGGCTCGTACGCGGACCAGTGGTCGCGCTCGAAGGTCATCAGCGGCCGGCGCGCGCGGTAGTCGACCAGACGGTCCGCGTCGAAGCTGGCGATGAGCTGATTGTCGAGGCGGTCCAGCAGGTGCCGGGTGATCTGTTCGCCGGTCTCGCCGGCGTCCATGTATCCCTCGAAGTAGTACAAAAGCACCGGTCCGGTGTCGCCCACCGCCTCGTCGACGGCTTCGGCCCCGCCCGGCACGTACTCGTACAGTCCTTGCGGATCCAGCACGGTGAGTCCTCCTCGCTATCTGTCACGTCCAACGAACGGACCGGGCTCGCCATTCCCCGCCGGATGACGCCTCGCGGATGAAGGCTCGGCCGTTCGGGGCCGGGGCAAACACCGCGGCGGGCGCCGGCGCGCACACCGACACGCACACCGGCGCGGACACCGGGACGGCCGCGGGGGGCGGACACCGGGGGCGGACACCGCCGCGGGCCCGCGCCCCTCCGAGGAGGGACGCGGGCCCGCGGTCTACCGGTGGGTGTCCTGGATCAGGACTGGCCGCCCGCGAGCTTCTCGCGGAGCGCGGCGAGGGCCTCGTCGGAGGCGAGGGCGCCGGAGGTGTCATCGGACTCCGAGGAGTACGAGCCGCCACCGGAGGCCGGCGCGGGAGCGGCGGTGCCGGCCTCGGCGGCCGCCTGCTCGTCGGCCTCGCGGGACTTGATGACCTGCGCCTGGTGCTGCTCGAAGCGGGCCTGGGCCGTGGCGTACTGGCCCTCCCACTCCTCGCGCTGCTTCTCGTAACCCTCGAGCCAGTCGTTGGTCTCGGGGTCGAAGCCCTCGGGGTAGATGTAGTTGCCCTGGTCGTCGTAGGACGCGGCCATGCCGTACAGGGTCGGGTCGAACTCGACCGAGGCCGGGTCGGCGCCGAAGGACTCGTTGGCCTGCTTGAGGCTCAGCGAGATGCGGCGGCGCTCCAGGTCGATGTCGATGACCTTGACGAAGATCTCGTCGTTGACCTGGACGACCTGCTCCGGGATCTCCACGTGGCGCTCGGCCAGCTCGGAGATGTGGACCAGGCCCTCGATGCCCTCGTCCACCCGGACGAACGCGCCGAACGGAACCAGCTTGGTGACCTTGCCGGGGACGACCTGCCCGATCTGGTGGGTCCGGGCGAACTGCTGCCACGGGTCTTCCTGGGTCGCCTTCAGCGACAGGGAGACGCGCTCGCGGTCCATGTCGACGTCCAGGACCTCGACCGTGACCTCCTGGCCGACCTCGACGACCTCGGAGGGGTGGTCGATGTGCTTCCAGGACAGCTCGGAGACGTGCACCAGGCCGTCGACCCCACCGAGGTCCACGAACGCACCGAAGTTGACGATGGAGGAGACGACGCCGGAGCGCACCTGGCCCTTCTGCAGGGTGGTGAGGAAGGTCTGACGGACCTCGCTCTGGGTCTGCTCCAGCCAGGCACGGCGGGACAGGACCACGTTGTTGCGGTTCTTGTCCAGCTCGATGATCTTCGCCTCGAGCTCCTTGCCCACATAGGGCTGGAGGTCGCGTACGCGGCGCATCTCCACGAGGGAGGCGGGGAGGAAGCCGCGCAGGCCGATGTCGAGGATGAGACCACCCTTGACGACCTCGATGACGGTACCGGTGACGATGCCGTCCTCTTCCTTGATCTTCTCGATCGTGCCCCACGCGCGCTCGTACTGCGCACGCTTCTTCGAGAGGATCAGGCGGCCTTCCTTGTCCTCCTTCTGGAGAACGAGGGCCTCGATCTCATCGCCCACGGCGACGACCTCGTTGGGGTCGACGTCGTGCTTGATGGAGAGCTCGCGGGAGGGGATGACACCTTCGGTCTTGTAACCGATGTCGAGCAGGACCTCGTCCCGGTCGACCTTCACGATGACGCCGTCGACGATGTCGCCGTCGTTGAAGTACTTGATCGTCTCGTCGATCGCGGCGAGGAAGGCTTCCTCGTTGCCGATGTCGTTGACCGCCACCTGCGGGGTGGTACGAGGGGCCTCGGTGCTGCTCGTCATTAGGGAAAGGACTCCGGTACGGACAGTAAGTCGTAGGTACTGCTACGCCGGGAACCCTTTTCGCTCCTGCCGAATTCCGGACAGCCGTTGGGGGCCGAGAGGTATGCAACAGATCCGAGCGCGGCCTGCTCCGTCTGAGGCGCGCAGGCTCGCAGCGCAACTTGTAGCATACGGGGGCAGCCGGGCACGGTCAATGCACGAAGAGCGCACCGCGCGCGTAATGGACCGAATCGGCACAACTCGCCCACCCACAGGTCTTATCAGAGAGTACGACGACAGCCGCGATGATCCAAGGACCTGACCCGCACGAACCGGAAGCTACCCGTCGGATTGCCGGTGGGGCCGAGAGCAGCCGGGCGAACCGCCACTGGTGGGACCGCAACGCCGACGACTACCAGCTGGAGCACGGCGAGTTCCTGGGCGACGCCCGCTTCGTCTGGGGCCCCGAGGGCCTGGACGAGACCGACGCCCGGCTGCTCGGCCCGGCGGCCGGCCTCAAGGACCTGGACGTGCTGGAGATCGGCGCCGGCGCCGCCCAGTGCTCCCGCTGGCTGGCCGCCCAGGGCGCCCGCCCGGTGGCCCTTGACCTGTCCCACCGGCAGCTGCAGCACGCCCGCCGGATCGACCAGGACGACCCCGCGGCCGGCGGCCCGGTACGGCTGGTGCAGGCCGACGCGGGCACCCTGCCCTTCGCCGACGGCTCCTTCGACCTGGCCTGCTCCGCGTACGGCGCGCTCCCCTTCATCGCCGACACCGGCCGGGTGCAGCGCGAGGTGCGCCGGGTGCTGCGGCCGGGCGGGCGGTGGGTCTTCTCAGTCACCCACCCGGTGCGCTGGGCCTTCCCCGACGAACCCGGCCCCGAGGGCCTGAGCGTCGTCTCCTCCTACTTCGACCGCACGCCCTACGTCGAGCAGGACGACCGCGGCCTGGCCGTCTACGTCGAGCACCACCGCACCCTGGGCGACCAGGTCCGCGAGATCACCGCGGCCGGGCTGCGCCTGGTCGACCTGGTCGAACCCGAGTGGCCGGAGTGGAACGACCAGGAGTGGGGCGGCTGGTCCCCGCTGCGCGGCGGACTGCTGCCGGGCACCGCGATCTTCGTCTGCGTCGCCGGATGAGGGCCCGGCCGGCGGCCGGCCAGGACACGGCGGTACGGGCGTGACACCGGCCGGGTTCGGTGCGGCGGCGATCCGCGCCGAGGGCCGGGAGCTGCCGGTCGCCGCCGCGGTGCCCGCCCTGCTGGCCGCGCTCGACGGCCCCGGCTGCGCGGTGCTGTCCGCACCGCCCGGCACCGGCAAGACCACCCTGGTGCCGCTGCTGATCGCGGCCGCGACCGGCGGCAGGGTGCTGGTGGCCGAGCCGCGCCGGATGGCGGCGCGGGCCGCCGCCCGGCGGATGGCGTGGCTGCTCGGCGAGCCGGTGGGCGAGAGCGTCGGCTTCACGGTACGAGGCGAACGCCGGATCTCGGCCCGCACCGTCGTCGAGGTGGTCACCACCGGGGTGCTGCTGCAGCGCCTGCAGCGCGACCAGGAGCTGCCCGGCGTGGGCACCGTGATGCTCGACGAGTGCCACGAACGGCATCTGGACGCCGACACCGCGATGGCGTTCCTGCTGGACGTACGGGCCCTGCTGCGGCCGGAGTTGCGGCTGGTCGCCGCCTCCGCCACCACCGACACCGCGGCCTGGGCGGCGCTGCTCGGGGACGCGCCCGTGGTGGCCGCCGAGGGCGTCCTGCACCCGGTCGGGACCGAGTGGGCGCCGCCGCCCCGGCCGGTCCGCCCGCCGCACGGCATGCGGGTCGACCCCGCGCTGCTGGAACACGTGGCGGCCACCGTACGGCGGGCGCTGCGGGAGCGGGCCGGCGACGTGCTCTGCTTCCTGCCGGGCACCGGCGAGATCGCCCGGGTCGCCGGGATGCTCGGCGATCTCCCCGGCGATCTCGGAGTGGAGGTCCTGCAGCTCCACGGCCGGGCCCCCGCGGCCGTCCAGGACGCCGCCCTCGCGCCCGGCGAGCGGCGCCGGGTACTGCTGGCCACCTCGGTCGCCGAGTCCAGCCTGACCGTGCCCGGTGTGCGGGTCGTGGTGGACAGCGGGCTCGCCCGCGAACCCCGGATGGACCACGCGCGCGGGCTCGGCGCGCTCACCACGGTCCGTGCCTCACGGGCCGCCGCCGAGCAGCGGGCCGGCCGGGCGGGCCGCGAGGCGCCCGGCACGGTGTACCGCTGCTGGACCCAGGCGGAGCACGCGCGGCTGCCCGCCAGGCCCGCGCCCGAGATCGCCCTCGCCGACCTGACCGCCTTCGCCCTGCAGACCGCCTGCTGGGGCGACCCCGACGCCACCACCCTGGCGCTGCTCGACGCCCCCGCACCGGGCGCACTGGCCGCCGCCCGGGCGACCCTGTACGACCTCGGCGCCACCGACCCGGCCGGCCGCGCCACCCCGCGCGGCCGGCGCCTGACCCACCTCGGCCTGCACCCGCGGCTGGCCCGCGCGCTGCTCGACGCGGCGCCCCTGACCGGCGCCGCCCGGGCCGCGGAGATCACCGCCCTGCTCTCCGAGGAACTGCCGTCGTCGTACGGCCCGGACCTCACGGCCGCCTGGCAGCGGGCGCGCCGCGGCGCCGACCCGTACGCGGGGCGCTGGCGCGCCGAGGTCCGGCGGCTGGAAGCCGCGGTGCGCGCGGAGGAACCCGCGGGCCGGGCCGGCGGCGGCCGGCTCACCGACGACGCGGCGGCCGGCCTCGTCGTCGCCTACGCCTTTCCCGAGCGGGTGGCCAGGCGGCGCGGTCCCGGCGTGTATCTGATGGTGGGCGGCACCGCGGCCGAGGTCTCCGGGGGCGTCGGCGAGGCGCCGTGGATCGCGGTGGCCGTCGCGGACCGCGGGGTGGGCCGGGCCGCGGCCCGGGTACGGGTGGCCGCCGTGGTGGACGAGGAGACCGCCCGCAACGCCGCGGGCGGCCTGCTCGCGGCGTACGAAGAGGTGCGCTGGCGGGACGGCGACGTGGTGGCCCGGCGGGTCGAACGGCTCGGCGCGGTGGAACTGGCCGTGGCGCCGCTGCGCACACCCGGCCGGGCGGCTGTCCGGGCCGCACTCGTGGAGGGGCTGAACACCGAGGGCACCGGGCTGCTGCACTGGTCCCGCGACGCCCAGGACGTACGGCAGCGCATCGCGTTCCTGCACCGGGTGCTCGGCGAACCGTGGCCCGACGTGTCGGAGGCCGCGCTGCTGGCCAGGGCGGAGGAGTGGCTGGGCCCGGAGCTCGGCACGGCCCGCCGCCGGGCGGACCTGGAGCGGATCCACGCGGGCGGGGCACTGACCCGGCTGCTGCCGTGGGCGACCGGCGAGGCGGGACGGTTCGCCGAACTCGCCCCGGAACGGCTGGAGGTGCCCAGCGGTTCGCGGATCCGGCTCGACTACAGCGGGGAGCAGCCGGTGCTGGCGGTGAAGCTGCAGGAACTCTTCGGACTGCGGGAGACCCCGAAGGTGGCGGGTGTGCCGGTGCTGGTGCACCTGCTGTCACCGGCCGGGCGGCCCGCGGCGGTCACCGCGGACCTGGCCTCCTTCTGGCGCGAGGGTTACCGGGCGGTGCGGGCCGAGTTGCGCGGCCGCTACCCCAAGCACCCCTGGCCCGAGGACCCTTCGACGGCCGCGCCGACGCGGCACACCACCACGCGCCGGCGCTGAACCGCGGCCCTTGCGCTACGGGGCCGCCGTCAGGGCGGCGCCGGTGGCCGCGCCGGACGGCGACGGCGTCGGGGTCTCGGTCGGGGTGTCCGTGGCGCACGGGTCCGGCGTCGGGGTGCCGGTCGGCGTCGCGGTGGGCGACGGCGTGGCGGTCGGCGAAGTGCTGTCGCTCGGCGTGGGCGTCGCGGTGTCCGTGGGGCAGCCGGGCGTCGTCGGGGTGTCGGTCGGCGAGTCGCTGGGGGTCGGTGTCCCGGTGGTCGGCTCGCCGGTCGGACCGCCCGTGGTGGGGCTGGTGGTCGGCCCGCCGGTGGGCTTCCCGGTCGGCGACGCGCTGGGCGACGTGCTCGGCGACGGAGAGGTGGTGCCGCTGCCGGTCTTCGTCGGCGTCGGCGACCCGGACGGCGAGGGCGTCGGGCTGGTGGACGGCGTCGGCGTCGCCGACGGGGCGGGGCTCCACGGGCCGGGCGTGCCCGAGCGGTCCGGCACCGAGACGGCGCCGCCCGCCACGAAGTGGTCGTACCAGGCGCGCACCAGGTTCAGATACGCCTGCGAGTGGTTGTAGCCGAGGATCGCCCGGTCCATGTCGGCCGGTACGGCCAGGTCCCGGCCGTCGGCGCACAGGTAATGACCGGCCGCCAGCGCCGCGTCGTAGACGTTGTTGGGGTTGGCGGTGCCGTCGCCGTTCCCGTCCACGCCCCAGTGCGCCCAGGTGGAGGGGATGAACTGCATCGGGCCGACCGCCCGGTCGTGCTGGGCGTCACCGTCGTAGACACCGCCGTCGGTGTCGGTGATGTCCGCGAAGCCATTGCCGTCGAGGACCGGGCCGAGTATCGGGGTAAAGGTGGTGCCGTTCGCGTCGACCGCGCCGCCGCGGGCCTGCCCGGACTCCACCTGGCCTATCGCCGCCAGGAGTTGCCAGGGCAGATGACAGCCGGGGTCGCTCTCGGCGAGCGCCGCCTCGGCGCGCTGGTAGGCGTCGAGCACGGTGGCCGGCAGGCCCCCGCTGCCGACCGTCACCAGGCTGTCGCCACCCGGGGCGCCGGGGGGCGGGGTGGGGGTGACCGGGCCGGTGGGGGTGTTCAGCGGCGGCATCGCGGTGAAGTACGGCGAGCCACCGTCGATCTCCGGTCCGTCCGGCGGCACTTCGGAGAGCTGCCGCTGATCCTGAGTGGCCGCGTGCGCCTGCCCCACCGGAAGGAAGCCGGGTCCCTGCGAGGCGCTGAGGGCGGCCATCGCCGCCGCTGCCACCGCCGTCCCTGCCGCTGTCCTGCGGAGCTTCCGGCCGTACCGCCGCGCCGACATATCGCGGTCCCTCCCACGTACGAGATGGACGCCCGTCCAGGCGCCACAACCCGATTGACCCTACGGCAACTTCAGCCACCCGACCACAGCCTCACGGAGATACACAGGGTGCGTATCACCGCAATCCACCACGCTTGCGGACCCGTTGCCGGAGCCTTCACCGGGCGGACGCGGGTCGTTCACACAGGTACCGCGGAGCGGAGGCACCCGGCGGCAACCCGGCGCCTCCGCCTGGCCGGAAACGTCAGTGCGCCGCCGACTCCCAGTCCTCGCCCGCGCCGACCGACACATCCAGCGGCGCCCGCAGCGGATACGCCCCCGACATCTCGCGCCGCACCAGCTCCTCGACCTTCTCCCGCTCCCCCGGGGCGACTTCGAGCACGATTTCGTCGTGCACCTGCAGCAGCATCCGCGAGGACAGCCCCTCCTTCGTCAGGGCATCGTCCACCCGCAGCATCGCGATCTTCACGATGTCCGCCGCGGAACCCTGGATCGGGGCGTTCAGCGCCATCCGCTCGGCCATCTCACGCCGCTGCCGGTTGTCACTGGTGAGATCCGGCAGATAGCGGCGCCGGCCCAGCAGCGTCTCGGTGTAACCGGTGACGCGGGCCTCCTCCACCGCCCGGTGCAGATAGTCCCGCACCCCGCCGAAACGCTCGAAGTACGTCTCCATCAGCGCCCGCGCCTCGGCCGCCTCGATGCCCAGCTGCTGGGAGAGACCGAACGCCGACAGGCCGTACGCCAGCCCGTACGACATCGCCTTGATCTTGCGGCGCATCTCGGCGTCGACCCTGTCCCGCTCCACCGAGAAGACGTGCGAGCCGACCGTGGTGTGCAGGTCCTCCCCCGAGGTGAACGCCGCGATCAGGCCCTCGTCCTGCGACAGGTGCGCCATCACCCGCAGTTCGATCTGGCTGTAGTCCGCCGTCAGCAGCGATTCGTACCCCGGGCCGACGACGAAGCCGCGGCGGATCGCCCGGCCCTCGTCGGTACGGACCGGCACATTCTGCAAGTTGGGGTCCGTGGACGACAGGCGGCCGGTCGCGGCCACGATCTGGCTGAAGGTGGTGTGGATCCGCCCGTCCGGCGCGATGGACTTCACCAGGCCCTCGACGGTGACCCGCAGCTTGGCCTGCTCCCGGTGGCGCAGCATGATCACCGGCAGCTCGTGGTCGGTCTGCGCGGCCAGCCAGGCCAGCGCGTCGGCGTCCGTGGTGTAACCGGTCTTGGTCTTCTTCGTCTTGGGCAGGCCCAGCTCACCGAAGAGCACCTCCTGCAACTGCTTGGGCGAGCCCAGATTGAACTCGTGCCCCACCGAGGCGTGCGCCTCCTGCACCGCGTGCTGCACCGCGGCGGCGAACTGCTGCTCCAGACCCTCCAGATGGGCCCGGTCGGCGGCGATACCGGCCCGCTCCATCCGCGCCAGCAGCGCGGAGGTGGGCAGCTCCACCTCATGAAGCAGCTCCATCGCGCCCACCTCAGGCAGCCGCTCACCGAAGACCACACCCAGGTCAAGCACCGTGCGCGCCTGCACCATCAGCGCGTCGGCAGCCGCGGTGTCGCCCTCGTCCTCCTCGCCGAAGGCCAGCTGCCCGCTGCCCGTGTCGGCCGGCGCCAGCTCACGGCCCAGATACTCCACCGACAGCACATCCAGCGCGAACGACCGCCGGCCCGGCTTGATCAGATACGCGGCCAGCGCCGTGCACATCGAAATGCCGTCGATCCGCCAGCCGTGCTCCAGGAAGACCCGCGCCACATTCTTCGCGTTGTGCAGCACCTTGGGGGCCGCCGGATCGGCCAGCCACGCCGCGAACGCCTTCTCGTCGGCCTCGTCCAACTGCGCCGGATCGAACCACGCCGCGTCCTCGGCCGCCGCCAGCGCCACCGCGGTCACCGTGCCGCTGCCCAGCTCCCAGGTGTCCACACTGGCCAGCCCCAGCGGCTCGCCGGCGTGCGCCGCCAGCCAGTCCGGCAGGTCACCGGCCGCCAGCATGGTGCCGTCCACCGCCACACCCTCGGCGATCGCGGCCTCCTCCGCCTGCGCGCCCGGGTCCGCGGCGAACAGCCGCTCCCGGAAGTTGGGGTTGCGGAACTCCAGCACGTCCAGCACCCCGCCCAGCGCGGTGCGGTCGTACGGCTCCCGGGCCAGCTGCTCCGCGGTGGCCGGCAGCTCCACATCCCGGACCATCTCGGTCAGCCGCCGGTTCAGCTTCACGGCGTCGAGATGGGCCCGCAGATTCTCGCCCGCCTTGCCCTTCACCTCCTCCGCCCGCTCGCAGAGCTCCTGGAACGAGCCGAACTGGATGATCCACTTGGCGGCGGTCTTCTCCCCCACGCCCGGGATGCCCGGCAGGTTGTCCGACGGGTCGCCGCGCAGCGCGGCGAAGTCCGGATACTGCTGCGGGGTCAGTCCGTACTTCTCCACCACCTTCTCGGGGGTGAAGCGGGTCAGCTCCGAGACGCCCTTGGTCGGATAGAGCACCGTCACATGGTCGCTGACCAGCTGGAACGCATCCCGGTCACCGGTGACGATCAGCACCTCGTACCCCAGCGCCTCCGCCTGGGTGGCGAGCGTGGCGATGATGTCGTCCGCCTCGAAGCCGTCCACCGCGAAGCGGCGCACGCTCATCGCGTCCAGCAGCTCCCCGATCAGCTCGACCTGGCTGCGGAACTCGTCCGGCGTCTTGGACCGGGTCGCTTTGTACTCCGGATACTCGTCGAACCGCCAGGTCTTCCGGGAGACGTCGAAGGCGACCGCCAGATGCGTGGGCTGCTCGTCACGCAGGGTGTTCGCCAGCATGGACGTGAAGCCGTAGATCGCGTTCGTCGGCTGGCCCGTGGCGGTGTTGAAGTTCTCCACGGGCAACGCGTAGAACGCCCGGTACGCCAGCGAGTGCCCGTCGAGCAGGAGCAGACGGGGGCGGTCGGTCGAGGTCTTCGGGGATGCTTTCTCTGCCACGGTTCGATCCTCCCACGGGGGTACGACAGCCCGTACCGGGCCGTCAACCGGGGGCCCGTCCCGCCGGTGGCCCGGTGCCGCTACGTCGTGGCTTGTCGCGCGCTGAGGGGGTGCCCCTTCCGGCCGGTGACTTGGCGATGCGCCGTCGTGGCTTGTCGCGCAGTTCCGCCCCCAGACTTCGTCCGGGGGGACCCCCAGCGCCCCTAAGGGGGTGCCCCCTCCGGCCGGTGACTTGGCGATGCGCCGTCGTGGCTTGTCGCGCAGTTCCTCGCGCCCCTGGGGTGCTCGGCTTCCTCCGCATGACGCCCCGGGTTACGCCGGTAGCCGGCGAGCCGAAGGGCGCGCCGGTGTCGAAAGGGAGAACCGCGCGCAGGGAGCGAGGAACGAGCGAGCGAGCACGGTCGACTTCCCCCAGACTCCGTCCGGGGGTGCCCCCACACCGGGTCTAAGCGCCCGGAGGCGAGAAGGCGGCAAAAAAGGCAGCGCCCGGAGGCGAGAAGGCGGCAAAAAAAGCAACGTGGCAGGATCGGTGGTATGGCGAAGAAGCCGCCGGTCGGCGACCCCGTACAGGACGCACCTCAGGTCGGTGCGCCGAAGCACGCTGCCGCGGGGCTTCCCGCGATCGCGCACACCGCGAGGATCGCGGGCGCCCAGATGGGGGCTCGGCGGGCCACCCTCACGCTGCTCAAGGTCAACCAGAAGAACGGGTTCGACTGTCCCGGCTGCGCCTGGCCCGAGGGCGATCACCGGCACACCTTCGAGTTCTGCGAGAACGGCGCGAAAGCCGTCGCCGAGGAAGCCACCCTCCGCCGGGTCGGCCCCGACTTCTTCGCCGCCCACCCCGTCGCCGACCTCGCCCGCCGCAGCGGCTACTGGCTCGGCCAGCAGGGCCGGATCACCCAGCCCGCGTACCTCGCCGAAGGCGCCACCCACTACCAGGCCATCCCCTGGGAACGCGCCTTCGCCCTCATCGCCGACGAACTCACCGCGCTGGCCTCCCCCGACCAGGCCGTCTTCTACACCTCAGGCCGCACCAGCAACGAGGCCGCCTTCCTCTTCCAGCTCTTCGCCCGCGAGTTCGGCACCAACAACCTGCCCGACTGCTCCAACATGTGCCACGAGTCGTCCGGCTCTGCCCTCACCGAAACCCTCGGCGTCGGCAAGGGCAGCGTGCTGCTCGACGACCTCCACCAGGCCGACCTGATCATCGTGGCCGGCCAGAACCCCGGCACCAACCACCCCCGGATGCTCTCCGCCCTGGAGAAGGCCAAGCACAACGGCGCGAAGATCGTCACCGTCAACCCGCTGCCCGAAGCCGGCCTGGAACGCTTCCGCAACCCCCAGACCCCCGCAGGACTGGCCGGCCCCGGCACCACCCTCAACGACCTCCACCTGCCGATCAGGCTCGGCGGCGACCAGGCCCTCTTCCGGGCCCTCGGCCGGCTCCTCATCGAAGCCGGCGCCCTCGACGAGGACTTCATCGCAGCCCACACCCACGGTTTCGCCACCTACAAGGCCGCCGCCCTGGCCACCGACTGGGCCGACGTCGAACGCGCCACCGGCCTCACCCGTACCGAGATCGACCAGCTCTTCACCCTCGTGCTGGCGGCCGGAAGCACCGTCGTCTGCTGGGCGATGGGCCTCACCCAGCACAAGCACGCCGTCCCCACCATCCGCGAAGTCGTCAACTTCCTGCTGCTCGGCGGCAATGTCGGCCGCCCCGGCGCCGGAGTCTGCCCGGTCCGCGGCCACTCCAACGTCCAGGGCGACCGCACCATGGGCATCTTCGAACGCCCCCCGGCCGCCTTCCTCGACGCCCTCCAGAAGGAGTTCGGCTTCGCACCCCCACGCGCCCACGGCTTCGACGTGGTCCGCGCCATCCGCGCGCTCCGCGACGGCGACGCGAAGGTCTTCTTCGCCATGGGCGGCAACTTCGTCGCCGCCTCCCCCGACACCGACGTCACCGAAGCGGCCATGCGCAAAGCCCGCCTCACCGTCCATGTGTCCACCAAGCTCAACCGCTCGCACGCCGTCACCGGCGCCCGCGCGCTGATCCTGCCGACCCTCGGCCGTACCGAGAAGGACCACCAGGCCGCCGGCGACCAGTTCGTCACCGTCGAGGACTCCATGGGCATGGTGCACGCCTCCCACGGCGGCCTCACCCCCGCCTCCCCGCACCTGCTCTCCGAACCCGCCATCGTCTCCCGGCTGGCCCGCGCCGTCTTCGGCGACCGCAGCGTCGTCCCCTGGGCGCAGTTCGAACGGGACTACGACCTCATCCGCGACCGCATCGCCCGCGTCGTCCCCGGCTTCGCCGACTTCAACACCCGGGTCCGCCGCCCCGGCGGCTTCACCCTCCCGCACGCGCCACGCGACTCCCGCACCTTCCCCACCGCCACCGGCAAGGCCAACTTCACCGCGGCGCCGGTCGAATACCCCAAGGTGCCCGAAGGCCGGCTGCTGCTGCAGACCCTGCGCTCGCACGACCAGTACAACACCACCATCTACGGCCTCGACGACCGCTACCGCGGTATCAAGGGCGGCCGCCGCGTCGTCCTGGTCCACCCCGACGACGCCACCGCGGCCGGCCTCGCCGACGGCGACTACGCCGATCTCGTCAGCGAATGGACCGACGGCACCGAGCGCCGCGCCGACGGCTTCCGCGTCGTCCACTACCCCACCCCCCGCGGGTGCGCCGCCGCGTACTACCCCGAGACCAATGTGCTCATCCCGCTCGATCACACCGCTGACACCAGCAACACCCCGGCCGCCAAGTCCGTGGTGATACGACTGGAGCGGCCGGACCCCACACGGGCCTGACCCGCAGCGCACCACCCACCGCAGAAACGGAGCCTTCCTCGCATGGCCGAGCAGACCACCACCACGTTCCCGCAGGAGATCCTGCAGCAGTACGCCGACCTCGGCCTGGACCTGCCCGCCCTCTTCTCCGGCGGACACCTCGGCGACCGCATGGGCATCCAGATCCTCGAAGCGGCACCGGACAAGGTGGTCGGCATCATGCCCGTCGAGGGCAACACCCAGCCCTACGGACTGCTGCACGGCGGGGCCTCCGCGGTCCTCGCCGAGACCCTCGGGTCCGTCGGCGCGATGCTGCACGGCGGCCCGGCGAAGATCGCGGTCGGCGTCGACCTCAACGCGACGCACCACCGCAGCCTGCGCTCCGGCACGGTCACCGGTACGGCGACCCCCGTGCACCGCGGCCGCTCCTCCGCCACGTACGAGATCGTCATCACCGACGAGGCGGACAAGCGGATCTGTACCGCCCGGCTGACCTGCATGCTCCGCCCGACCACGACGGGCGCGAGCAACCCGACCCCGGCCTGACCCCCGACCCCCCCGCCTCCGGCGCGCCGCGGCTCAGAACTTGGGCCCGACGTGGCGGTCCATCAACGCGACGGAGGCCGCGCGGGCGACCGAGATGTTGTACGGCCGGTCACCGCGCCTGGTCACCCGCCACCGCACGCCGACCATGTCGAGGGTGTCGCAGTAGAGCTGCCGGATGTCGGCGGAGGTGTTGGTGAAGAAGTAGCGCGGGTACTCGTAGCGCTTCCGGACGCCGCCCACCGTGCGCTCGGTCCAGTTGGTGACGCGGCAGCCGTCGGAGTGCACCAGCCCGCGGATGAACTCCCACGGGTGCGCGTCCACGATCTTCTGCTGCCACGGCTCCAGGACGATCCGCCGCTCGTGCTTCTTGCCCGGGCCGTGCTGGGGGAACATGCACCACAGGTGGCGGGAGTAGACCTTCACGTTGTGGCAGCCGGTCCTGCTGACGCGGCAGGTCTTGTTGTGGGGGAAGACGGCGCGCAGGGCGGCCTCGGCGCTGTCCATCAGCCCCGGCCAGCTGTCGGCGCAGGTGATCATGAGGTTCGGCACACGGTGCCTGGAGTACTGAACGATGTGGCCGTCCCCGAGGTAGAGGCCGAGCAGGTAGCCGTAAGCGGCGGTGTCCAGCGGGGCGCCGTCGCAGCGGTGGCACGGCCGCTCCCGGCCGGGGCACTCGTCACGCGCCGCGCGGTCCTGATGGAGCCAGTAGCCGATGGTGCCGGAGGGTATTCCGAGACGGCGCCCGACCTCGGCGTTCGGTACGCCGGAGCGGCAGAGCGTGACGGCCTGGCGACGGAGCAGGGGATCGTGCATACGGCCAGCTTCGCCCGGAGGGCGGCAACGCGACGAGGAATCGCACGCGTATTCACTCTGTCCAGTGACAGGGTGACGGGGATGACAAGTGCCGGGTGCGGGATTCGAACCCGCATGCCCTCTCGGACAGATGTGTTTGAGACATCCGCGTATGCCGTTCCGCCAACCCGGCCAGGTCGCCGCTGACAGCGTACCGTGTGGTCGCCGCACACCGCAGCTGGGTAGGCTTGCGGGCAGGTCCCGTCATGAACCGAGGAGCACCGTGAGCGCCCCCGATGAGTCCGATGTCCCCCAGGACGAGCAGCCGCCGCAGGCGGCGGCGGAGTCCAAGCCGGAAGAGGAGAAGTCGCATGTGCCCCCGCTGACGACCCGGGTCGTCATCGCGGAGGACGAAGCGCTGATCCGGCTGGATCTCAAGGAGATGCTGGAGGAAGAGGGGTACTCGGTCGTCGGGGAGGCCGGGGACGGCGAGACCGCGGTGAAACTCGCCGGGGAGCACCGCCCGGATCTGGTGATCCTGGATGTGAAGATGCCGGTGCTCGACGGTATTTCGGCCGCCGAGCGGATCGCCGGGGAGAAGTTGGCGCCGGTGCTGATGCTGACCGCGTTCTCGCAGCGGGAGCTGGTGGAGCGGGCCAGGGACGCGGGTGCGATGGCGTATCTGGTGAAGCCGTTCACCAAGAGTGATCTGGTGCCGGCGATCGAGATGGCGGTCAGCCGGTTCCAGGAGCTGCGCGCGCTGGAGGCGGAGATCGCGGACCTGTCGCTGCGGCTGGAGACGCGCAAGCTGGTGGACCGGGCGAAGAGCGTGCTGCAGACGAAGTACGGGCTGACCGAGCCGGCCGCGTTCCGGTGGATCCAGAAGACCTCGATGGACCGGCGGATGTCGATGCAGGCGGTGGCGCAGGCCGTGATCGACGAGGTCGCCGAGAAGTAGCCTTCGGAGGGGCAGGACACAGGTGGGGCCCGGAAGCGACTGCTTCCGGGCCCCACCTGTGGGTGGCGGCTAGTCCTCGCCGAGGTACGTCTTGCGGACGCCTTCGTCGTGGAGGAGTTCCTGGCCGGTGCCGGAGAGCCGGATGGTGCCGATCTCCATCACATGGGCCTGGTCGGCGAGGGAGAGCGCGGCTTGGGCGTTCTGTTCGACGAGCAGGATGGTGGTGCCCTGGGCCTTGAGTTCCACGATGGTGGACATGATCTTCTGCATCATGATCGGCGAGAGGCCCATGGAGGGTTCGTCGAGCATGAGCAGTTTGGGCTGGGACATCAGGGCGCGGCCCATGGCGAGCATCTGCTGCTCACCGCCGGAGAGGGTGCCGGCGGCCTGGCGGCGGCGTTCACCGAGGATGGGGAAGAGCTCGTAGGCGCGCTCGATGTCCTTGGTGATGCCGGCGGTGTCCTTGCGGAGGTAGGCGCCGAGCTGGAGGTTCTGTTCGATGGTGAGCCGGGGGAAGATGTGCCGGCCTTCGGGTGAGTGGGCGAGTCCGAGAGCGACGATCTTGTGGGCGGGGAGCCGGGTGAGGGCTTTGCCGTCGAAGACGATGGTGCCGCCGATGGGCTTGAGCAGGCCGCTGAGGGTGCGCAGGGTGGTGGTCTTGCCGGCGCCGTTGGTGCCGATGAGGGTGACGACCTGGCCGGCCTCGACGGAGAAGCTGATGCCTTTGACGGCTTCGATCTTGCCGTAGGCGACGCGGAGGTTCTCGACTTCGAGCAGTGCGGTCATCGGTCGTTCTCCTGCTGCTGGTCGTCGCCGGCGTCGGTGCCGGTGCCGGAGTCAGTGCCCGCGTCTGCGTCAGTGCCAACGTCGGTGCCGGCGTCAGTGCCTGCGTCAGTGCCTGCGGGGGTCGGGGCCGGCGCCGGTGTCTCCGCCGCGGGCGGCGCCGGGCTCGTGCCGGTCCCTTCGACGGGTTCGCCGAGGTAGGCCGCGATGACCCGTTCGTCGCGCTGTACGACGTCCGAGGTGCCTTCGACGAGCATCTCGCCCTGGAGGAGTACGGCGACGCGGTCGCAGAGGTTGAAGATGAACCGCATGTCGTGCTCGATGACGAGGACCGCGATGCCCTGGTCGCGGACGGCGAAGACGAGGTCTTCGGTGGCCCGGGTCTCCTGGGGGTTCATGCCGGCGGTGGGTTCGTCGAGGAGCAGGAGTCCGGGTTCGCTGGCCAGTGCCCGGGCGATCTCCAGCTTGCGCTGTTCGCCGTAGGGGAGGTTGCGGGCGAGGTGGTCGGCCTTGTCGGCGAGGCCGGTGAACTCCAGGAGTTCCATGGCGCGTTTGCGGGAGTTGGCTTCCGCCCGGTGGTAGCCGGGGCCGCGGATGAGGGCGGACAGCAGACCTTCGCGGGTGCGGGTGTGCCGGCCGACGAGGACGTTCTCCAGCACGGTCATGTTGGCGAAGAGCCGGATGTTCTGGAAGGTCCGGGCGATGCCGGCCTTGGTGACCAGGTGGGGTTTGGGCGGGAGCACGGTGCCGCGGTAGGTGACGGTGCCCTCGGTGGGGACGTACAGCCCGGTGAGGCAGTTGAAGAAGGTGGTCTTGCCGGCGCCGTTGGGGCCGATCAGGCCGACGATCTCGCCGCTGTTGACGGTGAGGCTGACGTCGCGGACGGCGGTGAGGCCGCCGAAGCGCATGATCACGCCGCTGGCCTGGAGCAGCGGGCCGTCGTAGGGGGCCTGGCCGGGGGTGGGCGTCTGGGTGCTGGTGGTGGTCATGGTGTCTTTCACGCCCCTGCCTTGCCGGCCGGGACGGTGTCGGCGCCGAGTGGCCGCTGGGCGGGGATGAGTGCTTCGTCCTCGTGGAATTCCAGTTGCCTGCGCCGGTTGGGGATGATGCCTTCGGGGCGGAACCGCATGATGAGGATGAGGGCGACGCCGAAGGCGAAGAGTTCGTAGCGCTGGACGAAGCCGAGCTTCTCCGGGATGAGGTAGAGCAGGGCCGCGCCGAGGATCGGGCCGCTGACGGTGCCCATGCCGCCGAGGACGACGGCGGCGAGCAGGAACGCCGAGTTGGGCGGTGCGGAGCCGGCGAACTGGTACGGGTTGGGCACGACGCTGTAGGTGACGTGTGCGCTGACCGTGCCGGCGAGGCCGGCGAGCGAGGCGCCGAGGGCGAAGGCGATCAGCTTGACCCGGAAGCCGTTGATGCCCATCGCGGTGGCGGCGGTCTCGTCCTCGCGGATGGCGACCCAGGAGCGGCCGATGCGGGAGTCGGCGGCGCGGGTGAAGACCAGGACCACGATCGCGGTGATGAGCAGCATCAGCAGGTAGTAGTTGGCGAACCTGCCGAGGGTGATGGAGCCGAACTCGTGGGGGGCGCCGAGGTTGTAGCCGAAGATGGAGAGGTCCGGGATCTGGGAGATGCCGTTCGGGCCGCCGGTGAGTTTGGGTCCGGAGACGCCGTCGAGGTTGTTCACGGCGATCCGGAAGATCTCTCCGAAGCCCAGGGTGACGATGGCGAGGTAGTCGCCGCGCAGCCGCAGGGTGGGGGCGCCGATGAGGACGCCGAAGACCAGGGCGGCGGCCATGCCGGTGAGGGCGGCGGCCCAGAAGGGGAACTGGACGCCGGACCAGACGGAGAACTGGGAGCCGGAGACGAGGGCGGCCGCGTAGGCGCCGACGCCGAGGAAGGCGACGTAACCGAGGTCGAGCAGGCCGGTGAGGCCGACGACGATGTTGAGGCCGAGGGCGACGGTGCCGAAGATCAGGATGTTGACGCCGAGGTTGGCGTAGTGCTCGTTGTTCTGCACGAACGGGTAGGCGATGGCGGCGAGGAAGCCCATCGTCGAGGCGAACGACCGGTGGCGGGCGCTCAGTTCGGAGAACTGCCGGGTCAGGCCGGAGGAGATCAGGCCGGCCGCGCCGAAGGCGACGACGATGACGAAGCCGACGAAGATCTCGGTGTAGTCGGTGCTGATGCCGTAGGTGAAGATCTCCAGGCCGATGGCGGCCACCAGGGTGATGATGGCGCGCTGGACCCAGCCGGGGAGTGCGGTCGCCCGGGGGAGCCGGCGTTCGGAGGTGGCCGGGCGCACCCAGCGGTAGAGCAGGTACGGCCAGAGCAGGCCGAGCAGGAAGAGGATGACGAGCGCGACCCAGTGGACCCAGGGGGCCTGTGCCTGCTTGGTCTTGCGGTCAAGCGGCAGTGCGAGTGCGCCGATGACGCCGGCCAGTGAGGCGACGGCGGCGACGAAGCCGCCGGGGTCGAGGTTGGCGATGCCGCCGAGTTCCTGGGCGATGGCGATGACCGTGTACCAGGTGACGACGAAGGTGCCGAAGCTGAAGAAGAGCACCGGGTTGGCGGACCGGTTGGGGGTGAGCCAGCCGAGTCCTTTGAGTCCGGAGGCGGCGAGCATGAACAGGGCGGTGACGATGCCGCCGATGAGGGTCAGCACCTGGAGGCCGCCGGGGTAGCCGCTGACCGTGAGGTCGCCGGGGAACTCGGTGGTGTAGGTCCAGGACAGGAAGGTCGAGGCGATGGTGCCGACGATGCCCACGGCGGTGAGTGCCCGGGCCGCGGTGAGCGGCATGGGGATGGGCGGGCTGATCTCGTGGGTGGCGGTCTCGTTGCCAGTGATGACGTTGCTGGTGATGTCGTTGGCCATGGTGATCACGCCCTGTCCGCTACGCGCTCGCCGAGCAGGCCCTGGGGCCGGACCAGCAGGACGACGATGAGCAGGACGAAGGCCCAGACGTTCGCCCAGCTGCCGCCGCCGAGTTGCTGCATGCCGGGGATGTTGGAGATATACGCCGAGGCGCAGGACTCCGCGACGCCGAGGACGAGGCCGCCCAGCATGGCGCCGTAGATGTTGCCGATACCGCCGAGGACGGCGGCGGTGAAGGCCTTGAGGCCGGCCTGGAAGCCCATGTCGTATTTGACCTGGCCGTATTTGAGGCCGGAGGCCAGGCCCGCGACAGCGGCGAAGAAGCCGCCGATGGCGAAGGCGATGACGATGATGCGGTTGGTGTCGATGCCCATGAGCTGCGCGGTGTCCGGGTCCTGCGCGGTGGCCTGCATGGCGCGGCCGGTGCGGCTGGTGCGGACGAAGGCGGCGAGGCCGATCATGCAGATGACGGCGGCGGAGATGAGGAAGATGTCGCCGCGCTGGATGCTGACGGATCCGAGGTGGTACGGGTGGGTGCCGAGCTGGGGGAAGGTCTTGGCGTTGTCGGCGCCGGGGTACCAGACGAAGATCGCCTGCTGGAGTGCCAGCGAGAGGCCGATGGCGGTGATGAGCGGGGCCAGGCGTGGGGCGCCGCGCAGTGGCCGGTAGGCGAAGCGTTCGGCGGCCATCGCGATGAGCACGGCCACGATGGCGCCGCCGGCCAGCATCAGTGGCAGCGCGAGCCAGATGTTGGTGCCGTCGGGGAGATTGGTCCAGACCGTGAGTGCGCCGAAGGCGCCGGTCATGAAGATCTCGCCGTGGGCGAAGTTGATCAGCTGGACGATGCCGTACACCATTGTGTAGCCGATGGCGATGAGCCCGTACATCGAGCCGAGGAACAGCCCGTTGGCCAGCTGTTGCGGCAGGGTGTGCACCGCATGGCCTCCATGTCGCTGGGAGCAGGTGAGCGGGGGAACGTGGTGGGGGGGACTGCCGTGGCGGGACCGTGGCGGGACCGGTAAGGCGGCGGGCCGCGCGGCCGGAGTGGTGACCGGCCGCGCGGCCCTGGGGTGCTGTCGGCTGATCAGCCGGTGTAGGTGCCGCTCTTGACGGCCGCCCACTTGCCGCTCTTCACCTGGTAGACGGTGAGCTGCTTGTTGGTGGTGTCACCGAACTCGTCGAAGGAGACGTGGCCGGCGATGCCGTCGAAGTCGGCCTTCTGGACGGCGTCGATGAGCTTGGAGCGCGCGTCGTTCATGGCCGGCAGCTTGCCGCCGTTGGCGTCCATGACTTCCTTGACGCCCTTGATGATGGCGGTGGCGGCGTCGTAGGAGTAGCCGCCGTAGGTGCCGTAGTCACCGGGGTACTTCTTGGCCTTGTAGGTCTTGATGAAGTCCTGGGCCGAGGGGAGCGTGGTGACCGGGACGCCGACGGAGGTGGCGAGGTCGCCTTCGGAGGCGGTGCCGGCGGTCTTGATGTAGGTGTCGGAGAACATGCCGTCGCCGCCCATGAGCGGGATGTTGGCGCCGGCCGCCTTGAGCTGCTTGGTGATCAGCTCGGACTCGTCGTACTGGCCGCCGTAGTAGACCAGGTCGGCCTTGGAGTTCTTGATCTTGGTGACGAGGGTGGAGTAGTCGGTGTCACCGGTGTTGACGTGGTCGGTGCCGGCGATCTTGCCGCCGAGGTCGGCGAACTTGCCCTTGAAGATGGCGGCCAGGCCCGCGCCGTAGGTCTGCTTGTCGTCGACGACGAACGCGCTCTTCTTCTTGAGCGTGTTGTACGCGTAGTCGGCGGCGAAGCCGCCCTGCAGGGCGTCGGTGGTGGCGGTACGGAAGTAGGTCTTGAAGGGGCGGACCTTCTTGCCGGTGCTCCAGTTGGGGCCCTGGGTCAGCGCGGGGTTGGTGTTGGCGGGCGAGATCTCCACCATGCTGGCGTTGGCGAAGACCTGCTGCATCGAGGTGGCGACGCCGGAGTTGAGCGGACCGACGGTGGCGATGACGCTGCTGTCCTGGACGAGCGCGGTGGCGTTCTGCTGGCCGGTGGCCGGCAGCGCCTTGTCGTCGAGGGCCTTGACCTTGAATGTCACGCCGGGCACGAGGTTCTTGGCGTTGGCGTCGTCGGCGGCGATCTGCACGCCGTACTGCAGGCCGAGGCCGGTGGCGGAGTTCTGGCCGGTGAGCGGCGCGTCGACGCCGATGACGACGGTGGTCTTGGCGGCGCTGGCGCCGGTGCTGCTGTCCCCGCTGCCCTTGTCGTCGTCGCTGCGGGAGCCACATGCGGTGAGGGTGAGGGCTCCGGTGGCAAGCACGGAGGTCAGTATCAGCAAGGAACGGTGTCGCACGATCAGTCCTTTCCCCTGGCGCGGCCGTCTCTGATGAGCGGCCGAGTCGCGCGCTGGAACCCGGACCGACTAATCCGGTGGCGCGGTGACTGGCCGTGACTCTAGGCGCGTCAAGGGGTGTCAGGCAGAGGTGCGGGGAAGAGTGTGACTGTCTTGTTATGCCAATCGGAATCTCTTGAGCTTCTGCTGAGGTTTCTCCGGGAGTGGCGTCGCAATTCGGGCGCTTTGCGCAGCTGTCCGTATGGTGAGAACGCGCACTTCCGCCCTGGCGCGGAGGCGGCCCGACCGGGGACGGGGCCGGGGCCGGTGGGATCACTGGGGGTTGCCGGCCGGACCGGTGCCCCGGCGGGCGGCACCAGGGGTGGATCTTTGAATCCATATTGCGCTGAGGTTACAGAGCGTTAATTCATTGCGGTGGGACGGTGGGATCAAATGAGAAATGGGTGTGCCCCCGTCGGCAGAGCCGGACGGGGGCACCGGATGAGTCAGGACCAAAATTCGGATAACGCATGACGCGCCATCGGTCCGCTTTCGTTCACGCCCTCGGTGAATCGTCCTCACCGATGTGGTGAACGCGCACCATATTGGTGGTACCGGGCATTCCGGGCGGCGAGCCGGCGGTGATCACCACCACGTCGCCCTTCTTGCAGCGGCCGATCCGCAGCAGCTGCTCGTCCACCTGCTGCACCATCTCGTCGGTGGTCTGCACCATCGGGCCGAGGAAGCTCTCCACCCCCCAGGTGAGGTTGAGCTGGGAGCGGGTGGCAGGTTCCGGGGTGAAGGCGAGCACCGGGATCGGCGAGCGGTAGCGGGACAGCCGCCGTACGGTGTCGCCGGACTGGGTGAAGGCGACCAGGAAGCGGGCGCCGAGGAAGTCGCCCATCTCGGCGGCGGCCCGGGCCACCGCGCCGCCCTGGGTGCGCGGCTTGTTCTGCTCGGTGAGCGGGGGCAGGCCGGCCGCCAGGATGTCCTCCTCGGCGGCCGAGACGATCCGCGACATGACCTTCACGGTCTCGATCGCGTGCTTGCCGACGCTGGTCTCGCCGGAGAGCATCACCGCGTCCGTACCGTCGATGACGGCGTTGGCGACGTCGCTCGCCTCGGCGCGGGTGGGCCGGGAGTTGTCGATCATCGAGTCGAGCATCTGGGTGGCCACGATGACCGGCTTGGCGTTGCGGCGGGCCAGCTTGACGGCGCGCTTCTGCACCAGCGGCACCTTCTCCAGCGGCATCTCCACCCCGAGGTCACCGCGCGCGACCATGATGCCGTCGAAGGCGTCCACGATGTCTTCGAGGTTCTCCACCGCCTGCGGCTTCTCGACCTTGGCGATGACCGGGACCCGGCGGCCCTCCTCGTCCATGATCCGGTGCACGTCCTCGATGTCCCGTCCGCTGCGGACGAAGGAGAGCGCGATGACGTCGGCCCCGATCCGCAGGCCCCAGCGCAGGTCGCGGATGTCCTTGTCGGACAGGGCCGGCACCGAGACGGCGACGCCGGGGAGGTTGAGCCCCTTGTTGTCGGAGATCATGCCGCCCTCGATGCACATGGTGTGCACCCGCGGCCCTTCGACATCGGTGACTTCGAGGGTGACCCGGCCGTCGTCCACCAGGATGCGCTCGCCGCGGGCGACGTCGGCGGGCAGTCCCTTGTACGTGGTACCGCAGATCTGCTGGTCACCCTCGATGTCATCGACGGTGATGGTGAACTCGTCCCCGCGTTCAAGGAGTACCGGACCTTCGGCGAAACGACCGAGCCGGATCTTCGGACCCTGAAGGTCGACCAGGATGCCCACGCTGTGTCCGGTCTCGTCGGAGGCCTTGCGGACCCTTCGGTAGCGGTCCTCGTGCTCGGCGTACGACCCGTGGCTCAGGTTCAGGCGGGCCACGTCCATTCCGGCGTCGACCAGGGCCTTGATCTGGTCGTACGAGTCGGTGGCGGGTCCCAGGGTGCAGACAATTTTGGCTCGGCGCATGTATCGAGCGTATGACTTACTCGTTGGTAGGGAACGCGGCGACGGCAACTGCCCAACGACGGCTGGGTTAACGCTTGTTGACAAGTGTCGAAGTGTGCGGGGCTCCGCTCCGATGAGCGTTCCGGTCACCCTCGGTGGCCGGGTGTGCGGCTTACCGGGCCGCCGCGCACGAGCCGGCCGACGGGGCTGTTGCCGCAGGGGCCGCGTGGGCCAGAATCTACGCGCGTCATGACGACTTCCGTCCCAACACCCTCCATGGGAGACCAGATGCCCCTCAACCGCAGGGACTTCATCAACCGCTCCGCCGCCACCGGCGCGGGCGTCGCGCTGGCCGGCGCGGCCGGTGCGGTGGCGGCGGAACCCGCCGAAGCCGCCGACCGCCACCGCGGGCACGGCCACGGACACCCGCCGAAGACCTTCAGCCTGCGGGTCCTGGGCACCACCGACCTGCACGGTCACGCGCTGAACTGGGACTACTTCACCAACGCCGAGTACGACGACGCCACCCACAACGACGTCGGCCTCGCCAAGGTCGCCACCCTCGTCGCCCAGGCCCGGCACGAGAAGGGCCACGACCGCACCCTGCTGATCGACGCCGGCGACATCATCCAGGGCACCCAGCTCTCCTACTACTACGCCCGCGTCGAGCCGATCACCGGCGCCCACCGCGGCCCCCGCCACCCCATGGCGCTGGCCATGAACGAGATGAAGTACGACGCCGCCGCGCTGGGCAACCACGAGTTCAACTACGGCATCCCGCTGCTGCGCGCCTTCCAGGACCAGTGCGACTTCCCGCTGCTGGCGGCCAACGCGGTGGACGCCACAACGCTCAAGCCCGCGTTCCCGCCCTACCTCGTCAAGGAGCTCCGCGTGGCGGGCGGCCCGCCGGTGAAGGTCGGCATCCTGGGCCTGACCAACCCGGGCATCGCGGTGTGGGACAAGGCCAATGTGCAGGGCAGGATGGCGTTCCCCGGCCTGGTCGAGCAGGCGAAGATCTACGTGCCCAAGCTCCGTTCGCTCGGCTGCGACGTGGTGATCTGTACCGACCACTCCGGCCTGGACGGCGGCACCTCCTACGGCGACGCGGTGCCCTACCCGGAGAACGCCTCCTCGCTGGTGGCCGCCCAGGTCCCCGGCATCGACGCGATCCTGGTCGGCCACACCCATGTGGAGCGGCCGCAGACGCTGGTCACCAACGAGGCGACCGGGAAGACGGTGGTGCTCTCCGAGCCGCTGATGTGGGGGATGCGGCTGAGCGTCTTCGACATCGACCTGGAGCTGGACCGGGGCCGCTGGCACGTCACCTCGGTCACCGCGGAGGTCCGCAACGCCAACAGCGTCGCCGAGGACCCGGCGGTGGCCCGGCTGGTGCGCGCCGAGCACCAGAAGGTGGTCGACTACGTCAACCAGGTGGTCGGCACCTGCGCCGAGGCGATGTCGGCGGCCGAGTCGACGTACAAGGACACCGCGATCGTCGACTTCATCAACGTGGTGCAGTCCGACACCGTGAAGGCGGCGCTCGCGGGCACCGCGTACGCCGCGCTGCCGGTGCTCTCCGAGGCGTCGCCGTTCTCCCGCACCGCCGCCATCCCGGCCGGGCAGGTGTCGCTGCGGGACGTGGCCGGCCTCTACGTCTACGAGAACACCCTGGACGCCAAGATCCTCACCGGCGCCCAGGTGAAGGACTACCTGGAGTGGTCCGCGGCCTACTTCGTCCAGACCGCGCCGGACGCCCCGGTCGACATCACGAAGATCACCAACGCCAACAACACCCCCGACTACAGCTATGACGTGCTCAGCGGGGTGTCCTACGACATCGACATCGCGCAGCCGGTGGGCTCCCGGATCGTGAACCTGACGGCCGGCGGCGCGCCCGTCGACCCGGCGGCGCAGTTCGTGCTTGCGGTGAACAACTACCGTTCCAGCGGCGGCAGCAACTACCCGCATGTCGCCGCCGCGCAGTCGGTGTGGTCCAACTCCGACGAGATCCGCAACACGATCATCGCCTGGGTGCAGGCGCACGGCACCATCGACCCGGCGACCTTCGGCGGCGACGAATGGCGGCTCACCCGCGCCGGAGTGCCGCTGTTCGGGTAGGCACGTCGCTGGCGGCGGTGCCGTCCAGGCCGAAGGTGGTGAAGGCGGTCCTGGCGGGCAGCGGGTAGTGCTCCTCACCGGTCAGCAGACCGGTGAGGTCGTTGAGCACCACCGCGGACCGCCAGGCCGCCAGGCCCAGGTCGGGGGCGCCGACGCCATGGCTGTGCCGGTCGGCGTTCTGTACGTAGACCCGCCCGGTGACGGACCGGTCGAGTTCGAGCCGGTGCCGGGCGTCGACCCTCGGCCGGTCGGCCGCGTCCCGCTTCAGATACGGGTCCAGCTGGCTGAGCAGCCGGTCCAGGGACCGCTCCCGGTAGCCGGTGGCGAGCACCACGGCGCTGGTGATCAGCCGGGTACGGGTGCCCTGGTCGGTGTGTTCCAGGTGGAGTTCGATGCTCTGGGTGCCGATCCGGCCGGCGGTGCGGACGGTGACGCCGGGGGTGAGCACGGCATCCGGCCAGCCGCCGTCCAGGGTGCGGCGGTACAGCTCGTCGTGGATCGCGGTGATGGTCTCGGTGTCGATGCCCTTGTGCAGCTGCCACTGCCGGGGCACGAGTGCGTCGCGGACCCGCTCGGGCAGGCCGTGGAAGTAGCGGGCGTAGTCGGGGGTGAAGTGCTCCAGGCCGAGCCGGCTGTACTCCATGGGTGCGAAGGCGGGGGTGCGGGCCAGCCAGGTCAGCCGCTCCCGGCCGGCCGGGCGGGCCCGCAGCAGGTCGAGGAAGACCTCGGCGCCGGACTGCCCCGAGCCGATGACGGTGATGTGGTCGGCGGCCAGCAGCCGTTCACGCTGGTCGAGGTAGTGCGCGGAGTGCACCACCGGCACCGTCGGCGCCTCGGCCAGCGGGCGCAGCGGCTCGGGCACATAGGGTTCGGTGCCGATGCCGACCACCAGGTGGCGGGCGTAGGTGCGGCCCAGCGCCTCGGCCTCGCCGCGCGCGTCGAGTTGGGTGTGGTCGACCTCGAAGTGGGACTTGCTCGCGTTCCACCGCACCGAGTCGACCTGCTGCCCGAAGTGGATGCTCGGCAGCGCCTCGGCGACCCAGCGGCAGTAGGCGTCGTACTCGGCGCGATGCACATGGAAGCGCTCGGCGAAGTAGAAGGGGAAGAGGCGCTCGCGGGTCTTGAGCCAGCTGAGGAACGACCAGCGGCTGCCCGGGTCAGCGAGGGTCACCAGGTCGGCGAGGAAGGGCACTTGCAGCGTGGTGCCGTCGATGAGCAGCCCCGGGTGCCAGTGGAAGGCGGGCCGCTGGTCGTAGAAGGCCGCGGTGAGGTCCCCGATGCCGTCGGCGAGCGCGGCCACGGACAGGTTGAACGGCCCGACGCCGATGCCGAGCAGGTCGTAGGGCAGCTCCGCCCCCGGCTCCGGCAGGGCCGGCTCCACCGGTTCGGGCGCGGCGGCGGGCACGGCGGCCGGTGGGGGTGCGAACGCCGGCGCCGGGGGCACGGGCACCAGCGGAACGGGCGTCACCGGAACGGCCGCGGGTGCGGTCACCGCGGTCACAGCGGTCACCGGCGCCGCGGTCACCGGCGCCGCGGCGCGCAGCGGATCGGGGGGCGAGGCGGGCAGAGGGGGCGTGGGGGCGTTCATCGGTCGTTGCCGCCTTCCGTTGTGAACTGCAGGAGCGCGTCGAGGTCTTCCGGCCGCAGATACGGGTTGAGCAGGGTCGCCTTGAGCCACAGCCGGCCGCCGGCCCTGGCCCGGCCGAGCACTGCCCGGCCGTCGTAGAGCAGGCGCCTGCGCAGCTCGGCGACCTGCTCGTCGTCGGCGCCCCGGGGGCGGAACAGCACCGTGCTGATGGTGGGCTGCCCGTACAGTTCGAGGCCCGGGTGCCGGTCGACCTTCGCGGCCAGCGCCACCGCGTGGTCGCACACCGCGTCCACCAGCGCCGCCATGCCCTCCCGGCCGACCGCGCGCAGGGTGACGGCGACCTTGAGGATGTCGGGGCGGCGGGTGGTGCGCAGCGAACGGCCGAGCAGGTCGGGCAGGCCGGCCTCGGTGTCGTCGGCGGCGTTCAGATACTCGGCCCGGTGCCCCAGCGGGCGCAGCGCGGCGCTGTCGGGTACGGCCAGCAGCCCGGCGGCGACCGGCTGCCAGCCGAGCTTGTGCAGGTCGAGGGTGACGGACACGGCGGACTGCAGGCCGTCGAGCTTGCCCGCCTCCCGTTCGCTGAAGAGCAGCGGGCCGCCGTAGGCGGCGTCCACGTGGAGTTCGGCGCGGTGCCGGGCGGCAGCCGCGGCGATCTGGGGCAGCGGGTCGATCGCCCCGGTGTCGGTGCTGCCCGCGGTGGCCACCACCAGGGCGCGTACCGGGAGTTCGTCCAGGGCGGTGTCCACCGCCGCCGGGTCGAGGACGCCGGCGGGGGTGTCCAGCACCACCGGCCGCGGCAGGCCGAGCAGCCAGGCCGCGCGCTGCACGCTGTGGTGGGTGCCGGCGCCGCAGACCACCTGGACCCGGGGTCCGCCGGAGGCGCGCTCCCTGGCCAGCAGCAGCGCCAGCTGGTTGGACTCGGTGCCGCCGGTGGTCACCAGGGCGTCGGGCGCCGGCAGGTCGGGGAAGACCAGGCCGGCCAGTGCCCTGGTGACGCGGGTCTCCAGCTCACCGGCGGCGGGGGCCTGGTCCCAGGAGTCGAGTGACGGGTTGAGCGCGGACACCGCCAGGTCGGCGGCCACCGCGACGGCCAGCGGCGGGCAGTGCAGGTGGGCCGCGCAGTACGGCTCGGCCGGGTCGGTCGCGCCCTCGGCGAGCAGCCGCACCAGGGTGTGCAGGGCTTCGCGTTCGCCGCGCCCGTCGCGGGGCACCGCGTCACCCACCGCCTCCGCGACGGCGGCGGCCACCGCCCCCGGTCCCCCGGCCGGCGCCGCCCCGCCGCGCTTGCGCGCTCCCTCGCCCAGCGCGGTGAGCACGGCGTCCACCAGCGGCCGCAGCTCCTCCGCCCCGTGGCGTCCTCCGGCAAGAGCGGGCATCGGCATCTGGGCGGTCCTCACCGGTCGGCGTATCGCTGGTTCGCCCTGCTCAACGACGATTGCGCCGAATGGGTACGTACCGGTCGCACACCGCCCGTACCGGCCCATGGGGACGGGCCGGGCGCGGGGTGCGGGCCCGGCCCGTGTGTTGACGGCGCGTCAGCCGCCGGCGGAGGGTCAGCCGCCGAAGGCCGCCCGGACCCGCAGGGTCCGCTCCAGCTCGTCGAGCCGGTCCACCAGCGAGCGGTGCAGCGCCGGGGTGAGGTCGGGGTCGCCGAGCGCCGCGCGCCCCGCGGCGAGGGTGCCGGCGTCCACCGCGGTGGCGGGGAAGGCGTACCGGCCCGCGGCCTCGGCGATGGCGGGACCGCGGCGGGCGGCCACCGCGGCGGCGTCCGCCCAGAAGCGGGGCACGAACCCGGCGACCAGTTCGGCCTGTTCGGGGTGCCAGAAGCCCTGGGCGGTCGCCGCGAAGAGGTAGTTGGAGAGCGAGTCGCCGGTGTAGAGGGACTCCCAGGCGGCGGCCTTGGCGGCGGGGTCGGGCAGCGCGGCCCGGCAGCGGGCGGCGCCCTCCAGGCCCTTGGCGCTGGGGTCGCGGGCGACTTCGGCGTCGATGTCGGCCGGCCCGGCGGCGCCGAGGACGGCCAGGCGCAGCAGCAGCCGCCAGCGCAGGTCGGGGTCGAGCGCGGCCCCGTCGGGGATGGCCCCGTCGGTGTACCAGCGGCGCAGCCGCTCCGCGTCGTCGGGGGTGATGGCGGCGTCGACGAGGCTGCGGGTGGCCGGTAGCCGGATCTCCTCGGAGCCGCCGGCGAGCAGCGCGCGGCTGGTGGCGGCGAGCGAGGTGAGGGCCTCGGTCCGCAGGGCGGGGGCCAGGAAGCGGTCGACGACGATGTTGCGGGCGAAGGTGAGCACGTTCTCGACCACGAACGGGTCGGTCTCCGCGGCCAGCTGGCGGGCGACCAGGGTGAGGAAGTCGGCGGGCGCGGTGCGCGCGTCACGGACCTGGTCGCGGGCGGCCCGCCAGATCACCGCGCGGCTGAGCGGGTCGGGCAGGGAGCCCAGCGCCTGCGTGACGGCTTCCCAGGAGTGCTCGTCGAAACGGACCTTGGTGTACGACAGGTCACCGTCGTTGAGCAGGATCACGTCCGGCCGCGGACCTGCCAGGTCGCGTTTGCCGACGGCGGCGGTCGCGGTGAGGTCGAAGGGGATCCGGTCGCGCAGCACGAGCCGCCGCGGGTCGACGGTGGCCCGGTCGTAGAGCCCGACGTCCACCCGGTGCGGGCGGGTGCCGCTGTGGGTGACTTCGAGCCGCCAGCCACCGGGGGCGGGGGACGCGGCCGGGGTGAGGGTGTCGATGCCGGAGGTGCGCAGCCAGGCGTCGGCCCAGGCCGGGACGTCGCGTTCGGTGGCGCCGGCCAGCGAGTCGATGAAGTCGGCGAGGGTGGCGTTGCCGAAGCGGTGCCGGGCGAAGTGTTCGTTGATTCCGGCCAGGAAGTCCTTGCGGCCGAGCCAGGTCACCAGCTGCCGCAGCGCGGAGGCGCCCTTGGCGTACGAGATGCCGTCGAAGTTGGTGAGCGCGGACGCGGTGTCGGGGACGGCGGCGGGGTCGGGCGCGACCGGGTGGGTGGAGGGGCGCTGGTCGGCGTCGGTGCCCCAGGGCTTGCGGGAGGAGGCGAAGTCGGTCCAGGTGCCGGTGAACCGGGTCACCTCGGAGACCACCTGGTAGCCCATGTACTCGGCGAAGGACTCGTTCAGCCAGATGTCGTCCCACCAGCGCAGCGTCACCAGGTCGCCGAACCACATGTGGGCCATCTCGTGCGCGATGACCACCGCACGGAACGTCGCTTCCTTGGGGGTGACAGCGGAGTTGGTGACGAAGGTGTCGCGGAAGGTGACCAGGCCCGGGTTCTCCATCGCGCCGGCGTTGAACTCGGGGACGAACGCCTGGTCGTAGGAGTCGAACGGGTAGGGCTCGTCGAAGATCTCGTGGTAGTGGTCGAAACAGCGGCGGGTGAGGTCGAAGAGGTCCTCCGCCTCCCGGTCCAGGGCGTCGGCGAGCGAGCGGCGGCAGTGCAGGCCGAACGGCAGGCCCGCGTGCTCGGTGTGCACCGAGTGGTACGGCCCGGCGGCCACCGCGAGGAAGTACGTGGCCAGCGGCGGGGTGGTGGCCAGCCGCCAGCGGCCGGGCGCGGTACGGGTCGCGATGCCGTTGCCGAGCACCGTCCACTCCTCGGGGGCGGTCACCTCGACGTCGAAGACGGCCTTCAGGTCCGGCTGGTCGAAGGCGGCGGCGACGCGCTGCACGTCGTCCATGAAGAGCTGGGTGTAGACGTACGCCTCGCCGTCGGCCGGGTCGGTGAAGCGGTGCATGCCCTCACCGGTGTGCGAGTAGCCCATGTCGGCCTCGACCCGCAGTTCGTGCTCCCCCGCGGCCAGTCCGGTCAGCGGCAGCCGGTTGTCGTCCAGCAGCGCGGGGTCGAGTACCGCGCCGTCCAGGGTGATCCGGTGCAGTGCGGCCGGCTTCAGCTCGGCGAAGGTGTCGCAGTCCTGCCGGGCGGTGAACCGGATCACGGTGGTCGACCCGAAGATCTCCTCTCCCCTGGTGAGGTCGAGGTCGATCGCGTAGTGCTGGACGGTCAGGTCGTGGGCGCGGGTTTCCGCCTCGGCGCGGGTGAGAGCAGGCATGTTGTTCATGCTGCCCCACGACACCGGTCCGCGGATACAACTTTCCGGTCGGAAAGCGGATCTTCGCGGACAGCGGAGTGCAGGTGGGGGGCTGCTTCGATCGGTCGCGCGGGGGCGGACCGGCCGGTACGGCGACAACGGTTCGGCGGGACGCGTACGCTCGATGACCACGGGGAGGTGTCCATGGCCGAGCCTGCTGAGCCTGCCGGGTCCGGTACGCCGACCGCCACGGGCGGGCCGATCGTGCACGGTTTTCCGCATCTGGAGACGGTCAGGGCGGCGCTGACCGCGCTGTACCGGCGGCTGTCGGCGGACGGGGTGGCGCGGTTCGCGGCGAGCGTCCGTCCGGAGCTGGTGGACTTCCCCGACGACGAGGACCTCTATCTGGGCGCGCAGCGGGTGGCGCGGGTGATGGTGCAGCACTTCCGGCTGCCGGACGCCCGGATGGTGGTGGGTTTCCGGGACATGGTGCACGCGGGCAATGTGGAGCTGGCGGCAGGTCCTGAGTACTTCATCGAACTGCACGCGCGGTTCAGGACCGACCGGCGCGATGTGGGGGCGGCGCTGGCGCACGAGGTGATGCATGTCTATCTGCACCGGCTCGGCCTGGAGTTTCCCGGCACCCGGGACAACGAGATCCTCACCGACACGGTGACCGCGTATCTCGGGGCGGGGTGGCTGCTGCTGGACGCGTACCGCGAGGAGGCGGCGATCCGCGGCGAGCGGCTGATGATGTCGGCGTACAAGCTGGGGTATCTCACGCCCGAGGAGTTCGGGTACGTGCTGGCGAAGCGGGCGGTGGCCTTCGGCGACGACCCCGAGCCGTGGTTCAGGTCGGCGCAGGCGCGGGACGCCTACCGGGCGGGGCTGGCGCGGGCGCAGCAGGATCTGCGCCGGCCGCCGCTCGCCGCGGCGGGGTGGGCGGCGCGGCGGCGCTACGCCCGGGACCGCCGGGCGGGTGCCTCCGGCGCGGACTATTCGTTCGAGCGCGCCCCGGCGGGCCTGCGGGTGTCCTTCCCGTGCCCGACCTGTTTCCAGCGGATCCGGGTGCCGTGCCGGGGGCGGGTGCGCGCGCGGTGCGCTTTGTGCAGGACCGAGTTCGGGGTCGACACCTGACGGTCCCCTGCCCGGGGGGCGCGTGGCGCACGGGCTGCCCGGGCCGGGGAAGGGAACAGCGCCCGCCTCCTTGGTCGGGGAGTGGCGGGCGCTGGGTGTTGCGGCGTTCCGCACGCCTTTGTGCGGGACATCTGGGGGTCAGACGGTCAGCGGGCGGTCCGTCGGACGGATCGGGGCGGGCAGCGCGGAGGGCAGACCCACCAGGTAGGTGTCGACGGCCTTGGCCGCGCTGCGGCCCTCGGCGATCGCCCAGACGATGAGCGACTGACCGCGGCCGGCGTCCCCGGCGACGAAGACACCGTCGACGTTGGTGGCGAAGGACGCGTCGCGGGCGATGTTGCCGCGGGCGTCCAGCTCCAGGCCGAGCTGGTCGATCATGCCGTTGGACTGGTCGGTGCCGGTGAAGCCCATCGCGAGGGTGACCAGGTCGGCGGGGATGATCCGCTCGGTGCCCTCCTGCGGGACGAACCTGCCGTCCTCGAAGACCACCTCGACCAGGTGCAGTTCCCGCACGTGCCCGTTCTCGTCGCCGGTGAAGCGGACGGTGTTGACCGCGTACACCCGCTCGCCGCCCTCCTCGTGCGCGGAGGTGACCTTGTAGACCATCGGCATCGTCGGCCACGGCTGGCGGGCCGGCCGGTCGTCGGACGGGCGGGGCATGATCTCCAGCTGGGTGACGGACAGCGCGCCCTGGCGGTGGGCGGTGCCGACGCAGTCCGCGCCGGTGTCGCCGCCGCCGATGACCACCACGTGCTTGCCCTCGGCGGTGACCGGCGGCGCCACGAAGTCGCCTTCCTGCACCTTGTTGGAGAGCGGCAGGTACTCCATCGCCTGGTACACACCGGTGAGGTCGCGGCCCTCGACCGGCAGGTCCCGCCAGGTGGTGGCGCCGGCCGCGATGACGATCGCGTCGTACCGCTTGGCGAGCTTCGCCGCGTCCAGGTCGGTGCCGATCTGCACACCGGTACGGAACTTGGTGCCCTCCGCGCGCATCTGCTCGATACGCCGGTTGACGTGCCGCTTCTCCATCTTGAACTCGGGGATGCCGTAGCGCAGCAGTCCGCCGATCCGGTCGGCGCGCTCGTAGACCGCGACGGTGTGGCCGGCCCGGGTGAGCTGCTGGGCGGCGGCCAGGCCCGCGGGGCCGGAGCCGATGACCGCGACGGTCTTGCCGGAGAGCCGCTCGGGCGGCTGCGGGCGCACGTCACCGTTGTCCCACGCCTGGTCGATGATGCTGACCTCGACGTTCTTGATGGTCACCGGCGGCTGGTTGATGCCGAGCACGCACGCGGACTCGCAGGGCGCCGGGCAGAGCCGCCCGGTGAACTCCGGGAAGTTGTTGGTGGCGTGCAGCCGCTCGCTGGCGGCGGTCCAGTCCTTGCGGTAGGCGTAGTCGTTCCACTCGGGGATGAGGTTCCCGAGCGGACAGCCGTTGTGGCAGAAGGGGATGCCGCAGTCCATGCAGCGGCCGGCCTGGTCGCTGATGATCGGCAGCAGGCCGCCGGGAACGTAGACCTCGTTCCAGTCCTGCCTGCGCTCCTCCACCGGGCGGGTCGGGTTGTTCTCACGCGGGGTGGTGAGGAAGCCCTTGGGGTCAGCCATTTGCCGCCTCCATCATCTTCGCGGTGGTCTCGGACTCCGAGAGTCCGGCCTGCTCGGCGGCGTTCTTGGCGGCGAGCACTGCCTTGTAGTCCCTCGGCATGACCTTGCCGAAGCGGGTGAGGGCGGCGCCCCAGTCGGCGAGCAGCCGCTCGGCGACGGTGGAACCGGTCTCCTCCAGGTGGCGGCGCACCACATCGTGCAGCCACGTGATGTCGTCGGCGGCCAGCGGCTCGATCGCGACCATGCCGGGGTTGACGGCCGCCGGGTCCAGGTCGAGGACGTAGGCGATGCCGCCGGACATGCCGGCCGCGAAGTTCCGCCCGGTGGAGCCGAGCACCAGGGCCCGGCCACCGGTCATGTACTCGCAGCCGTGGTCGCCGACGCCTTCGGCGACCACGGTGGCGCCGGAGTTGCGGACGCAGAAGCGCTCGCCGGTACGGCCGCGCAGGAAGAGTTCGCCGCCGGTGGCGCCGTAGGCGATGGTGTTGCCGGCGATGGTGGAACCCTCGGCGAGGTGGTCGGCGCCGCGGTCCGGGCGGACGATGACCCGGCCGCCGGACAGGCCCTTGCCGACGTAGTCGTTGGCGTCGCCTTCGAGCCGCAGGGTGATGCCGCTGGGCAGGAAGGCGCCGAAGGACTGGCCGGCCGAGCCGGTGAAGGTGATGTCGATGGTGCCTTCGGGCAGGCCGGCGCCACCGTACTTCTTGGTCACCTCGTGGCCGAGCATGGTGCCGACGGTCCGGTTGACGTTGCGGATCGGCACCTGGGCGCGGACCGGGGCGCCGGTCTCCAGCGCCTCGGCGGCGAGCTGGATCAGCTCGTTGTCCAGTGCCCGGTCCAGGCCGTGGTCCTGGCCGGTGATGCGGTGCAGGGCCGCGCCTTCGGGCAGTTCCGGCACGTAGAGCAGCGGGGCGAGGTCCAGGCCCTGCGCCTTCCAGTGGTCGACCGCGCGGCCGGCGTCGATCAGCTCGGCGTGGCCGACGGCCTCCTCCAGGGTGCGGAAGCCCAGCTCGGCGAGGAGTTCGCGGACCTCCTCGGCGATGAACTCGAAGAAGTTCACCACGAACTCGGGCTTGCCGCTGAAGCGGTCGCGCAGCACCGGGTTCTGGGTGGCGACACCGACCGGGCAGGTGTCCAGGTGGCAGACCCGCATCATGATGCAGCCGGAGACCACCAGCGGAGCGGTGGCGAAGCCGAACTCCTCGGCGCCGAGCAGTGCGGCGATGACCACGTCCCGGCCGGTCTTGAGCTGGCCGTCGGTCTGCACCACGATCCGGTCCCGCAGCCCGTTGAGCAGCAGCGTCTGCTGGGTCTCGGCCAGGCCGAGCTCCCAGGGTCCGCCGGCGTGCTTGAGCGAGGTGAGCGGGGAGGCGCCGGTGCCGCCGTCGTGGCCGGAGATCAGCACCACGTCGGCGTGCGCCTTGGAGACGCCCGCGGCGACGGTGCCGACGCCGACCTCGGAGACCAGCTTGACGTGGACCCGCGCCTTGGGGTTGGCGTTCTTCAGGTCGTGGATCAGCTGGGCGAGGTCCTCGATGGAGTAGATGTCGTGGTGCGGCGGCGGCGAGATCAGGCCGACGCCGGCGGTGGAGTGCCGGGTGCCGGCGATCCACGGGTAGACCTTGTGGCCGGGCAGCTGGCCGCCCTCGCCGGGCTTGGCGCCCTGGGCCATCTTGATCTGGATGTCGTCGGCGTTGACCAGGTACTCGCTGGTGACGCCGAACCGGCCGGAGGCGACCTGCTTGATGGCGCTGCGCCGGGCCGGGTCGTAGAGCCGGTCCGGGTCCTCGCCGCCCTCGCCGGTGTTGGACTTGCCGCCGAGCTGGTTCATCGCGATGGCGAGCGTCTCGTGCGCCTCGCGGGAGATCGAGCCGTACGACATCGCGCCGGTGGAGAAGCGCTTGACAATCTCGCTGACCGGCTCGACCTCCTCGACCGGGATCGAGGGGCGGTCGTTCTTCAGCCCGAACAGGCCACGCAGCGTCATCAGCCGCTCGGACTGCTCGTTCACCCGGGAGGTGTACTGCTTGAAGATGTCGTAGCGCCGGGTGCGGGTGGCGTGCTGGAGCCGGAAGACGGTGTCCGGGTCGAAGAGGTGCGGTTCGCCCTCACGGCGCCACTGGTACTCGCCGCCGATCTCCAGCCGGCGGTGCGCGGCGGCGATCCCGGAGACGGGGTACGCCTTGGCGTGCCGGGCGGCGACCTCCTGGGCGATGACTCCTATGCCGGCGCCGCCGATCTTGGTGTCGGTGCCGTGGAAGTAGGTGTCCACGAATTCGGTGTCGAGGCCGACGGCCTCGAAGACCTGGGCGCCGCGGTAGGAGGCGACGGTGGAGATGCCCATCTTCGACATGACCTTCAGGACGCCCTTGCCGAGCGCCTTGATCAGGTTCTTGATCGCGGTCTCGGACTCCACCCCGGGCAGGAAGGTGCCGGCCCGCACCAGGTCCTCGACGGACTCCATGGCGAGGTAGGGGTTGACGGCGGCCGCGCCGTACCCGATCAGCAGAGCGACATGGTGCACCTCGCGGACGTCGCCGGCCTCGACGATCACGCCGACCTGGGTGCGCTGCTTGGTGCGGATCAGATGGTGGTGCACCGCGGAGGTGAGCAGCAGCGAGGGGATCGGGGCGTGCTCGGCGTCGGAGTGCCGGTCGGAGAGCACGATGACGCGGGCGCCGTCCTCTATGGCGGCGTCGGTCTCCGTACAGATCTCGGCGAGCCGGGCGGCCAGTGCCTCGCCGCCGCCGGCCACCCGGTAGAGGCCGGAGAGGGTCGCGGCCTTCATGCCGGGCATGTCGCCGTCGGCGTTGACGTGGATGAGCTTGGCCAGCTCGTCGTTGTCGATCACCGGGAAGGGCAGGGTGATGTTGCGACAGGACGCCGGGCTGGGCTCCAGCAGGTTCCCGGACGGGCCGATGGTGGAGATCAGCGAGGTGACGAGCTCCTCGCGGATGGCGTCCAGCGGCGGGTTGGTGACCTGCGCGAAGAGCTGGGTGAAGTAGTCGAAGAGCAGCCGGGGGCGTGCGGACAGGGCGGCGATCGGCGAGTCGGTGCCCATCGAGCCGATCGGCTCGGCGCCGGTCCTGGCCATCGGGGCGAGCAGCACCCGCAGTTCTTCCTCGGTGTAGCCGAAGGTCTGCTGGCGGCGGGTGACCGAGGCGTGGGTGTGCACGATGTGCTCGCGCTCGGGCAGCTCGGCGAGTTCGATCAGGCCGGCTTCGAGCCAGTCGCTGTACGGGTTCTGCGCGGCGATGCCGGCCTTGATCTCGTCGTCCTCGACGATGCGGTGCGAGACGGTGTCGACCAGGAACATCCGGCCGGGCTGCAGGCGGCCCTTGCGGACGATCTTCGCCGGGTCGATGTCGTGCAGCACGCCGGACTCGGAGGCGAGCACGACCAGGCCGTCGTCGGTGACCCAGTAGCGGCCGGGGCGCAGACCGTTGCGGTCGAGCACCGCGCCGACCACGGAGCCGTCGGTGAAGGTGACGCAGGCCGGGCCGTCCCAGGGCTCCATCAGGGTGGAGTGGTACTGGTAGAAGGCGCGCCGGGCCGGGTCCATGGAGGCGTGGTTCTCCCACGCCTCGGGGATCATCATCAGCACGCTGTGCGGCAGGGACCGGCCGCCGAGGTGCAGCAGCTCCAGCACCTCGTCGAAGGAGGCGGTGTCGGAGGCGCCGGGCGTGCAGACCGGGAAGATCCGCTCCAGGTCACCGCCGAAGAGCTCACTGCTCAGCTGCGACTCGCGGGCCCGCATCCAGTTGCGGTTGCCCTTGACGGTGTTGATCTCGCCGTTGTGCGCGACGAAGCGGTACGGGTGGGCCAGCGGCCAGCTCGGGAAGGTGTTGGTGGAGAAGCGGGAGTGGACCAGCGCGATGGCGGTGGCGAACCGCTCGTCGGACAGGTCGGGGAAGAACGGCTCCAGCTGGCCGGTGGTGAGCATGCCCTTGTAGACGATGGTCCGCGCGGACAGCGAAGGGAAGTAGACCTCGGCCTCGCGTTCGGCGCGCTTGCGCAGCACGAAGGCGGGCCGGTCGAGGTCGATGCCGGAGCGCTCGCCGGCCGCGTCGGCGACGAAGAGCTGCGAGAAGTACGGCATGGTGGAGCGGGAGGTGGAGCCGAGCAGGTCGGGGTCGACCGGGACCTCGCGCCAGCCGAGGACGGTCAGGCCCTCTTCGCCGGCGATCCGCTCGATGGCGTCCACGGCCTTGGCGCGGTCGTCGGGCTCGACCGGCAGGAAGGCGAGGCCGACCGCGTACCGCCCGGCGGCCGGCAGGTCGAAGGCCGTAGTGGCTTGCAGGAAGGCGTCCGGGACCTGGAGCAGGATGCCCGCGCCGTCGCCCGAGTCGGGCTCGGCACCGGTGGCACCGCGGTGCTCCAGGTTGCGCAGGACGGTGAGCGCCCGGTCGACGAGCGCGTGGCTCGCCTCACCGGTGAGGGTGGCCACGAAGCCGACACCACAGGCGTCGTGCTCGTTGCGGGGGTCGTACATCCCCTGCGGGGCGGGGCGCCCGTCCATGAACGCGGAACGCGAACGCATGGCTCTCCCGTCGTCGTCTTTGGCTGATATGCATCGCCTGTCATAGGCATGCGCAACAGGGACGACGTTGGCCCTCTGCGATTTCGTGCAGGTTACATGATGACCGAGTGTTCGAGAAGCGGATAACTGATTCCAGCATGTGGACATACCGGAGATCCTGGGGGTCATTTCAGGCCAGCATGCATGAGGGGGTTGCGATGGTTCCTGAGGCGCGGCCTGGCAGCTCTGCCGACGCGTTACCGAGTGATGCCCCGTGTGGGGGTATCCGAAACGAGCGGGAAACACGAGGCTTCGATCACGCCCCGGATCACCTCGGTCAGCCGACGGCAGTACCGATCAGGGCTCCCAGTACGAAGGTAACCCCGCCGGCCGCCGCACCCAAGGCCAGCTGCCGCAGTCCGCCGTACCACCAGGAGCGGGCGGTGACCCGGGCCACCGCCGCACCGCAGCCGAAGAGGCCGGCCAGCGCCAGCACCGCGGCGGGCCACAGGGTGCCGGCGCCCAGCAGATACGGCAGCAGCGGCAGCAGCGCGCCCAGCGCGAACGACACGAAGGAGGAGGCCGCGGCCACCACCGGGGAGGGCAGGTCGGCCGGGTCGACGCCGAGCTCCTCGCGGGCGTGGATCTCCAGCGCCTGCTCGGGGTCGGCGGACAGCTGCCGCGCCACCTCGTGCGCGAGCTCCGGCTCCACCCCGCGCGAGACATAGAGCGCGGCCAGCTCCCGCAGCTCGTCCTCGGGGTGCCGGTGCAGTTCGGTCCGCTCGACCGCGAGCTCGGCCTCCACCAGCTCCCGCTGGGAGGCCACCGAGGTGTACTCGCCGGCCGCCATCGAGAAGGCACCGGCCGCCAGCCCGGCCAGCCCCGTCACGACGACGGTACGGGTCGACACGTCACCGCCGGCCACGCCGGTCATCAGGGCGAAGTTCGACACCAGGCCGTCCATCGCGCCGAACACGGCGGGCCGCAGCCAGCCGCCGCTCACATCACGGTGGACGTGGTGGGGCACGTGGTACGGGATCGCCGCCGCGGATGTGGCTGTGGTTGCGTCGACCGCGGTGGACATGTGGCACCCCTCCCCCGGACAGCACGTTGCCGTCCGCTCCAGTGGAACGGTTCGACCGTACGCGCGAATTCCTGCCCCCGCCAGCAAGGAAAGGCTGCCCTGACCTGCAAGAACGCCCCTCCGAAGAGGGGCGTTCCGTGGGCTCAGACGCTCTTGGAGGCGCCTTCGGGTTCGTCCGCGGGTTCGTCCGCGGGCCCGGCCCCCGCAGGGGCGGCCGACGCGGCAGGTTCCGTCGCGGCCGGGGGTTCGTCCGGGTCGGGCGGAGGTGTGGCGCTGCCGTCCCCGGCATCGTCCGGGACAGCGTCCGGTGCGGTGACGGGGGCGCCGGCCGGTGCGGTCAGCACTGCCGGGTCCGGCTCCACGGTCTCCTCGCGGCCGGGGTGGCGGCGGGCGGAGAGGACGAAGTAGAGGACCGCCCCGGCGAAGACGACGATCGCCGTCCAGTCGTTCAGCCGCAGACCCAGGATGTGGTGGGCGTCGTCCACCCGCATGTACTCGATCCAGAACCGGCCCACCGTGTACGAGGCGACGTACAGCGCGAAGGCACGGCCGTGGCCGAGCCGGAAGCGGCGGTCCGCCCAGAGCACGAGCAGCGCGACGCCGACGCACCACAGGGACTCGTACAGGAAGGTCGGGTGGTACGTGACGACGTCCGGTGTCGCGTCCGGCCGGTGTGCGGGGTCGATCTTGAGCGCCCACGGGAGGTCGGTGGGCCGCCCGTACAGCTCCTGGTTGAACCAGTTCCCCCAGCGCCCGATCGCCTGCGCGAAGGCGATCCCCGGGGCGATGGCGTCCGCGTGCGCGGGCAGTGCGATGCCCCGGCGGCGGCAGCCGATCCACGCGCCGAGCGCGCCGAAGGCGATGGCGCCCCAGATGCCGAGGCCGCCCTGCCAGATCTTGAAGGCGTCGACCCAGTCCTTGCCGCTGGTGAAGTACAGCTCGTAGTCGGTGATGACGTGGTAAAGCCGGCCGCCGACCAGGCCGAACGGCACCGCCCAGACGGCGATGTCCGCCACCGTCCCCGCTTTGCCGCCGCGGGCGATCCAGCGCCTGCCGCCGAGCCATACGGCCACGAAGACGCCGATGATGATGCAGAACGCGTAGCCGCGCAGCGGGATCGGTCCGAGGTGGACGACACCCTGCGAGGGGCTGGGAATGAATGCGAGGTCCATGGCAAGGACCGACGCTACCCTGCCGGGCGGGTGTATCGGCAACCCGCCCGGCCACGTATGGATAACTTCCGTCACTGTCAGCAGGTGCCACGAAAGGCCCCGCAGAGCCGTGTGAGGCACGCTGACGTGCCCTGAGGTGCGCTGAGGCGCTCTGAGCTGCTCTGAGCTGCTCCGAGGTGCTCTGAGCTGCTCTGAGGTGCCGCAACGCTTCAGGAGGCGTCAGGAAGGGGTGGCGGTGACCTTCCCCGGCTGCTTGCCCTTGTTCGCCTGCTTCACCATCTGCTTCAGCGAGTCCGGGGTGAGTGCCGCGCTCTGGCTGCCGTAGATGTTCTTGCCGTTGAGCAGCACGGTGGGGGTGGAGTTGAAGCCCGAGGAGTTGAACGCCTGGTCGGACTTCTTCACCCAGCTGTTGTGGGTGCCGTTGTTCACGCAGGCGGTGAAGGCGGGCGTCTTGAGACCCTGGACCTGGCCGGCCAGGTCCAGCAGGGTGTTCTTGTCGGCGAACTTGTCGTCCTGCTCGTCGGGCTGGTTGCTGTACAGGACGTCGTGATAGGCGCGGAACTTCCCCTGGTCCTGGGCGCACGCGGCGGCGTTCGCGGCGGTCAGCGAGCCGGAGCCGCCGAGGTTGCCGTCAATGAGCGTGACCAGGTGGTACTCGGTACGCAGCTGCCCGTCGTTCTCCAGGCTGTGGATCGTCGGCGTGAAGGCCTTCTCGAAGGCGTCGCAGGCCGGGCAGCGGAAGTCCTCGTAGATCGTCAGCGTGGAGGGCGCGTCGGCGGCGCCGACCGGGATCACCAGGCCGTCCTTGCCGGTGGCCCCCTTGGGCGTGCTCACCGCGCCCGCCGAGTCGGTATCGCCCGAGCTGCCGCCGCTGTCGTTGTCGGCGACCACCACGCCGATGACGGCGCCGATGACGAGCACGCCGGCCACCGCGCCCGCGACGACCAGGGTCCGCTTCCGTCTGGCCTGGTTCTTCTCCTTCGCCCGCTGTTCCTGGAGCGCCTCGCGGGCGCTGCGCTTCCTGTCACGGTTCTTCTCGCTCACGCCTCTGGCAACGGTGCGGGGAGTCGCTGGGCGTCTGCCCGCACCGTTTTTCGCCCTGTGGGGTGACAAGAATCCGTCCCCGGAGTGACGCCGTGCGACCGGGGACGGATTCGTGGTGGAGGAGCGCGGTCCGTGGTGGAGGAGCGGGGGCGGGAGCGTCAGCCGCGCTTGCGGACGCCCTCGGCGAGTTCGGCGGCCAGCGCCCGTACCGCGGCGACACCGGCGGCCAGGTCGTCGCCGTGGTCGAGCAGCCGCTTGACGAAGGCCGAGCCGACGATCACACCGTCGGCGAAGCCGGCCACCTCGGCGGCCTGCGCCGCGTTGGAGACGCCCAGGCCCACGCAGACCGGCAGTTCGGTGGTGGCGCGGGTCCGCCGCACCAGGTCGGCGGCCTGCGCGCCGACGCTGGTACGGGTGCCGGTGACGCCCATCAGCGAGGCCGCGTAGACGAATCCGGAGCCGGCCGCGGTGATCCTGGCCAGCCGCTCGTCGCGGCTGGAGGGGGCGACGACGAAGACGGTGGCCAGCCCGTGCTGCTCGGCCGCCTTCCGCCACAGCTCGGACTCCTCGACCGGCAGGTCGGGCAGGATGCAGCCCGCGCCGCCCGCCTCGGCGAGCTCGGCGGCGAAGCGCTCAGGACCGTAGCGGTCCACCGGGTTCCAGTACGTCATCACCAGGACCGGCTTGCCGGACGCGGCGTGCCCCTCGCGCACGGTGCGCAGCACGTCCACGATCCGCACGCCGTTCTTGAAGGCGATGTCGTCGGCGGTCTGGATCACCGGGCCGTCGAGCACCGGGTCGCTGTGCGGCAGGCCGACCTCGACGATGTCGGCGCCGCCCTCGAAGGCCGCCCGGACGGCTTCCACGCCGCCGTCGATGGTCGGGAAGCCGGCCGGCAGATAGGCGATGAGCGCGGCCCGGCCCTCGGCCCTGGCAGCGGCAAGGCTCTGGTCGAGCAGTTGGATGTTCCCGGTCATTCCGACGCCACCTCGTGCTCCTCGTCGACGTCGCCCGTCGGTTCGTACAGCCCGAAGTAGCGGGCCGCGGTGTCCATGTCCTTGTCGCCACGGCCGGAGAGGTTGACCAGGACCAGGCCCTCGGGGCCCAGGTCACGGCCGATCTCCAGCGCGCCGGCCAGGGCGTGGGCGCTCTCGATGGCGGGGATGATGCCCTCGGTGCGCGACAGCAGCCGCAGGGCCTGCATCGCCGCGTCGTCGGTGATCGCGCGGTACTCGGCGCGGCCGGAGTCCTTGAGGTAGGAGTGCTCCGGGCCCACACCGGGGTAGTCCAGGCCGGCCGAGATGGAGTACGGCTCGGTGATCTGGCCCTCGTCGTCCTGCAGGACGTAGGAGCGGGAGCCGTGCAGGATGCCGGGCTCGCCCTGCGTGAGGGTCGCGGCGTGCTCGCCGGTCCCGATGCCGTGGCCGGCCGGCTCGCAGCCGACCAGCCGCACGCCGGTGTCGGGCAGGAAGGCGTGGAAGAGCCCCATGGCGTTGGAGCCGCCGCCGACGCACGCCACCGCGGCGTCGGGCAGCCGCCCGGTGCGCTCCAGCAGCTGGCGGCGGGCTTCCACGCCGATCACCCGGTGGAAGTCGCGGACCAGCGCGGGGAAGGGGTGCGGGCCCGCCACGGTGCCGAAGAGGTAGTGGGTGTGGTCGACGTTGGCCACCCAGTCGCGGAACGCCTCGTTGATGGCGTCCTTGAGGGTGCGGCTGCCGGACTTCACCGCGATGACCTCGGCGCCGAGCATCCGCATCCGGGCGACGTTGAGGGCCTGCCGCTCGGTGTCGATCTCACCCATGTAGATGGTGCAGTCGAGGCCGAACAGGGCGCAGGCGGTGGCGGTGGCGACGCCGTGCTGGCCGGCGCCGGTCTCGGCGATGACCCTGGTCTTGCCCATCCGGCGGGTGAGCAGGGTCTGGCCGAGCACGTTGTTGATCTTGTGCGAGCCGGTGTGGTTGAGGTCCTCACGCTTGAGGAACACCCGGGCGCCGCCGGCCTGCTCGGCGAAGCGGGGCACCTCGGTGAGGGCGCTGGGGCGGCCGGCGTAGTTGACCATCAGGTCGTTGAGCTCGGCGGCGAACGCGGGGTCCGCCTTGGCCTTCTCGTACTCGACGGCGACCTCGTCCACGGCGGCGACCAGCGCCTCGGGGATGAACTTGCCGCCGAAGGCGCCGAAGTAGCCCGCGGAGGTCGGGATCACGCCGTCCGGGTCGGGGAAGAAGAAATCGGGTTTCTCTGACATGGGGTGGTGCCTTTGCCCTTGGCAGGTGGGTGGGAGGGGACGGGGAGGGCACGGCGGGGCGTACGGCGTCGGCTCTCGCCTTGTACGTACGCTGCCGGCCGGTGGTCGCGGGTCAGCCGCGCCGCCATCGCCTGCCGTTCACCTGGCCGGGCTCGCACCCGATCACGTACCGCACCCGCCGCCCGAGCACCCGGCGCGCCGGCGCGCGGCAGCCGCGGGGGCGGCAGCCGGGGGCGAGGCGGGAGGAGATGGGCATGGGCGTGATTCTACGGGCCCCTGCGGGGTGGCCGCACCAGCCCTCCCCGGGGTGCCCCACCCCGTCCCCCTCGCGCAGTTCCCCGCGCCCCTGAGGGGGTGCCCCCTCCGGACGGTTGGCATGCTGCCGCCGGGTCGTGGCTCGTCGCGCAGTTCCCCGCGCCCCTGAGGGGGTGCCCCCTCCGGACGGTTGGCATGCTGCCGCCGGGTCGTGGCTCGTCGCGCAGTTCCCCGCGCCCCTGAGGGGGTGCCCCCTCCGGACGGTTGGCATGCTGCCGCCGGGTCATGGCTCGTCGCGCAGTTCCCCGCGCCCCTGGGGGGGTGCCCCTTCGGGCGGGTTTGCAGACTGCCGCCGGGTCATGGCTCGTCGCGCAGTTCCTCGCGCCCCTGGGGGGGTGCCCTTTCCCGGGACGGTGTCCACTAGGGGCGCGGGGAACTGCGCGGCCTGCCGAGACGGCGCGGAGGGCCCCCGCGGGGGTCGGGGCACGGCGGGGGGAAGGCAGGAGGAAGAGGTGGGGTGCTTCGGGGCCGGGGTAGAAGCTAGTCGCGGCTGTTGCGGAGGGCGGGGTGGGCGCCGGCTGCTACGAGGTCGGCGACGGCCGTGCGGGGGTCCTTGCCGGTGACGAGGGACTCCCCCACCAGGACCGCGTCCGCGCCGTCATGCGCGTAGGCGATGAGATCGTGGGGCCCGCGGACCCCGGACTCCGCGACCTTGACGATACGGTCCGGAATCTCCGGCGCGACCCGCGCGAACGTACCGCGGTCGACCTCCAGCGTCTTGAGGTTGCGCGCGTTGACGCCGATGACCCGCGCCCCCGCGTCCACCGCCCGCTCGACCTCTTCCTCGTCGTGCACCTCGACCAGCGGGGTGAGCCCGATCGACTCCGCCCGCTCGATCAGCGAGACCAGCGCCGGCTGGTCCAGGGCCGCGACGATCAGCAGCGCGAGATCCGCACCGTACGCCCGGGCCTCCCAGAGCTGGTACGCGGTGACGATGAAGTCCTTGCGGAGCACCGGGATGTCGACCTTGGCCCGTACCGCCTCAAGGTCGGCGAGCGACCCGCCGAACCGGCGCTGCTCGGTGAGCACGCTGATCGCGGCCGCCCCGCCCGCCTCGTAGTCGGCGGCGAGCCCCGCGGGGTCGGCGATCGCCGCGAGCGCCCCCTTGGACGGACTGGACCGCTTGACCTCGCAGATCACCGTGACGCCTTCGCCGCGCAGCGCGGCCACCCCGTCCTTGGCGTCCCGGGCGCGGGCCGCCCGTTCCTTGAGGTCGTCCAGGCTGACCCGGGTCTGCCGCTCGGCGAGGTCGGCTCGGACTCCGTCGATGATCTCGTCGAGCACACTCACGCGAGAACTCCCCTTCCGGCCGGGCCGAGCAGCGAAATGATCAAGCCAGCGGCGGAACCCGCCGGCACTCCCGATGGTATCGGCCGGTGGCCGAAGTGCCCGCATCCGGTCGATCGCGGTCCCACCACCTGGACATACGTCCCTGCGTAGCCGTCCGGGGACGGCCCGGATTCACGGTGCGAGCGCCGCCCCGAAGGGCAGATTCCGGACAACGGTGAAGACGACAAGCAGCGCGACCAGCGCGTGGCGGTGCACCGGCCGCAGCGCCGGCGCGAAGGGCCGGCCGCGCACCGCCCGGCAGAACCAGACCGCCCAGCCGGCCGCGAAGAGCAGGTATCCGGCCACCGCGAGCGCGTTACAGCCCAGTGCGGTGATGACGTCGCCGTGGGCGAAGGCGTACGCGCTGCGCAGACCGCCGCAGCCGGGGCAGTCCAGGCCGGTGAAGTACCGCAAGGGGCAGAGCGGGTAGTGCCCCGGGGCGTTCGGGTCGACCGCGGCGACGTAGCCGAAGGCGCCGACGACGCCGCCGAGCAGGGCGAGCGGCGCGGCGGTACGGCGCAGGGCGCCACGGTACGCACAGGGCGCGGTCCGGTCCGCGGCGGCGGTCACGGCCTCGGGGGGCGGGGTCACACCGCTGATTCTGCCCGCGGACGCGCGAAGGCGCAGCGCGCGGACGGCGGGGTCCTGCGGCTGCGCCCTGGGTTGCGTCAGCGGGTGGCGGTCAGGCGTTCGCGGGGGTGCGGGGCTCGTGCTGCTGGGCCGCGGCGTCCTCGCGGGCGGCCTTGATGTACGGCTCTTCCTTGGAGCCGAAGCCCATCAGCTTCATCACGCCGCCCACGAGGGGGCCGAGCAGGATGACGCCCATGCTCACCCAGAAGGGGACCGGCTCCGCGGCGACCATGAAACCGCCCGCGGCGCAGAAACCGACGAAGGAGATGATCACGCCGGTCCAGGCGGCAGGCGTGTGTCCGTGGTCGTGCGTGGCCGCCATGAGTGCTCCCTGATGCTCTCGGTCTGTCGTAGGAGACGGCTTCCGCCGCCTGCTTCGTCCTCCATTGTTGCGCGTGCGCCGGGTGCCCCGCGCACTGGGGGTGGTCCGGCGGGGCGGGCCGGATGGCGTGGCGGGAGGGTCAGCGGGCGGCCGGCTCGGTGGGGTCCTCGCCGCGGTCGATGGCCTTCCACAGGTCCTCCGCGCGGTCCGGGTCCACCGGCACGGGGGCGGCGCGGCGCGGTCCTGCGGGGCCGGCGCCGCGGTCGTAGCGGCTGGACATGGCGGGCCAGGCGGGGCCGTAGCGCAGCGCGAGCGCTCCGGCGATCAGCAGCAGGAGGCCGCCGGCCACCGCGACCAGCGGCCAGGACGTGGTGGTGACGTGGGCGGCGGTGGCGTGGGTGAGGCCGGTGGCGCGGGCCGCGGCGGAGTTCACGGCGCCGTGGTCGCCGCGGCGGGCGACGGCGATCGCGATGACACCGGCGCCGCTGAGGGCGAGCAGCCCGGAGACCGCGTACCGGCCGATGCTGCGGACCGCGAAGACCGCGACCAGTGCGGCGAGTCCGACCAGGGCGAGGGCGCCGGGCAGGGCGGTGGTCTGGCTCCCGGTGGCGTGCACCGGCACCCCGCGACCGCCGAAGGCGGCGGTGCCGTGCGTCCATGCCTTGCTCATGCCGAAGAGCACGAGTGCCGAGCCGAGGGCGCCCACCGGCAGCGCGAGTGCCAGTGCCCGCATCGCCGTGCGCCGTGCGGCGGACCGCCCGTCCGTGGTGACGGCCGGCGCCGGCGTCCCGGCATCCGTGACCGCCGCTTCCCCGCCGGCCGGCTCCGCCGCGGTTGCGCCGGCGCCCTCGGGGGCCGTGCCCGGCTCGGCGAGGCGCTGCGCGGCGGGCTGCTCGGTCAGCGTGCGGGTGTCGGGGATATCGGGGATACCGGTCACCGCTCCATCATCGCCCCTGCGGGGACGGGGCCTTCCGGCGGGGCCGAAGGTAAAGCGGAGGTATAGATTCCGGTACCCCTCCTTGTTGTCGTGTGCTCGTCAGCATACGTTCGCTGGCGTCCCGTTCGTCACTCCACGTAGCAGGAGGATCACAGGTCCCACACGTCACCTTCACACTCTCCTCCTATCCCCCTTTTCTCTCCCCACTTCCCCCCACCTACAGGAGGCAGTTGTTTTGCGTTTCACCCTCTCCCCGGCAGCCCGCCGCAGCGGGCTCGCCCTCACCGCGGCGGCAGGACTCGCCCTCACCGGCCTGAGTCTGGCCCCCACCGCGGGCGCCCAGTCCACCCCCCACCGGCTCAGCACCGAGCGCTCCTGCGCGGTCAGCAGCACGCCCGGCTCGATGGCGTGTCTGGCCCTGAAGGTCACCGCGGGCGCCAACACCCTGGCGAAATCGACCGGTTCACGTGCCGCGGCCGCCCCCTCCGGCTACGGCCCGGCCGACCTGGCCAGTGCCTACAGCCTCCCCGCCGACGGCGGCGCGGGCGCGACCGTGGCCATCGTCGACGCCTACGACGACCCCAGCGCCGAGGCGGACCTGGCCACGTACCGCGCCAACTACGGCCTGCCCGAGTGCAGTACCGCCAACGGCTGCTTCCAGAAGGTCGGCCAGGACGGCAGCGCCTCCTCGCTGCCGGCACCCGACCAGGGCTGGGCGGAGGAGATATCCCTCGACCTGGACATGGTCAGCGCGGTCTGCCCGCAGTGCCACATCCTGCTGGTCGAGGCGTCCTCCTCGTCCATCGCCGACCTGGGCACCTCGGTGAACACCGCCGTCTCGCTGGGCGCGAAGTACGTGTCCAACAGCTACGGCGGCGGCGAGTCCTCCTCCGACCCCTCCTTCGACAGCCAGTACTTCGACCACCCGGGGGTGGCGATCACCGTCAGCGCGGGTGACGCCGGTTACGGCGTGGAGTACCCGGCGGCCTCGCAGTACGTCACCTCGATCGGCGGCACCTCGCTGACCCGGGCGGGCAGCGGCTGGAGCGAGTCGGCGTGGACCGGCAGCGGCTCCGGCTGCTCGGCGTACGACCCGAAGCCGGCCTGGCAGCAGGACTCCGAGTGCTCGGGACGGACCGTCTCCGACGTGTCCGCGGTCGCCGACCCGGCGACCGGCGTCGCGGTGTACGACACCTACGGCGGCGACCCGGGCTGGGAGGTCTTCGGCGGCACCAGCGTGGCCTCGCCGATCGTCGCCGCGGTCTACGCGCTGGCCGGCACGCCGTCCGGCGGCTCCTACCCGGCGTCCTTCCCGTACGCCCACCCGACCGCGCTCACCGATGTGACCAGCGGTTCGAACGGGTCCTGCGCGGGGTCGTACCTGTGCACCGGGGCGGCGGGGTACGACGGCCCGACCGGCCTCGGCAGCCCCGTCGGTGTGACGGCCTTCCAGGGCTGACCCGGAACCGGGCCCGGCCCCACCCGGGCCCGGAGCGTCCGCCCGGAACAGGGCGGGGCGGCCGTCGGTGGCCGCCCCGCCCGCCCGCGCGCTGCCGCTACTTCCCGCTCATCGCGTTGGCGGTCGCCACCGCCCTGAGCACCGCCGCCGCCTTGTTGCGGCACTCGGCGTCCTCCGCGTCCGGGTCGGAGTCGGCGACGATCCCCGCGCCCGCCTGGACGTACGCGGTCCCGTCCCGCAGCAGCGCGGTGCGGATCGCGATGGCGGTGTCGGAGTCGCCGGCGAAGTCCAGATAGCCGACGCAGCCGCCGTACAGGCCGCGCCGTACCGGCTCCAGCTCCTCGATGATCTGCATGGCCCGCGGCTTGGGCGCACCGGACAGGGTGCCGGCCGGGAAGCACGCGGTGAGCACGTCGAAGGCGGTGTGACCGGCGGCGACCGTGCCGGTGACGGTGGAGACGATGTGCATGACGTGCGAGTAGCGCTCCACCGACATGAAGTCCACCACCTCGACGCTGCCCGGCTCGCAGACCCGGCCCAGGTCGTTGCGGCCGAGGTCGACCAGCATCAGGTGTTCGGCGCGCTCCTTGGGGTCGGCGAGCAGTTCCCCGGCGAGCGCGGCGTCGGCCTGCGGGGTGGCGCCGCGCGGCCGGGTGCCGGCGATCGGATGGAGCATGGCCCGGCCGTCCTCGACCTTGACCAGCGCCTCGGGGCTGGAACCCACCACATCGAAGGGGCTGCCGCCGTCCTGGCCGGGGAAGCGCAGCAGATACATGTACGGACTGGGGTTGGTGGCCCGCAGCACCCGGTAGACATCGAGCGCGCTCGCCTCGCAGGGGGTCTCGAACCGCTGCGAGGGCACCACCTGGAAGGCCTCACCGGCCCGGATGCGCTCCTTGATGTCCTCGACGGCGGCCTTGAAGTCGTCGCCGCCCCACCCCCAGGTGACCGGGAAGTCCACCGGCTCCGGGAGCGCGGCGGGGGCGATCGCGGCCGGCTTGGCGAGGTCGGCCTCCATCGCGTCGAGCCGGGCCACCGCGTCGGCGTACGCCTCGTCGACGCCGGTCGCCTCGTCGTTGTGGTTGATCGCGTTGGCGATCAGCAGCACGCTGCCGTCCCAGTGGTCGAGCACCGCGAGGTCCGAGGTGAGCAGCATGGTGAGTTCGGGCAGCCGCAGGGCGTCGTGGCCGTGCTCGCCGATCCGTTCCAGCCGGCGCACGATGTCGTAGCCGAGGTAGCCGACCATGCCGCCGGTGAAGGGCGGCATGCCGGCCGTCAGGTCGCGCGGGGTGTGCAGGGCCTCGACGGTGGCGCGCAGCGCGGCCAGCGGGTCGCCGTCGAGCGGGACGCCGGCCGGCGGGGTGCCGAGCCAGTGCGCCTGCCCGTCCCGCACGGTCAAGGTGGCGGCGGACCGCACGCCGACGAAGGAGTAACGGGACCAGGACCTGCCTCCCCCGCCGCCCACGGTGTGGGAGGAGCCGCCGTCCGCCGATTCCAGCAGGAAGGTGCCCTCCCGCTCGCCCGCGAGCTTGCGGTAGAGGCCGACGGGGGTGTCGCCGTCCGCGAGGAGGCGCCGGCTGACCGGGATGACCCGGCGGTCGACCGCGAGTTTGCGGAAGGTTTCGAGGTCCATGACGTCCATGGTGGCTGAGACTATCCGGGCCGCGCGGCCGGCCGCGGCGCGCTGCCCGGCCAGGCGGCGGGTGGGCAGATGCGCTCGGCGGTGGGCGGGCAAATCGCACCCGGCGGCGGCGACAGCGCGGGCCCGCAGGGGTCAGGCGACCCCGGCCGGCTGGGAGAGCAGCACGTCCGCGTCGAAGCAGGTCCGGTCGCCGGTGTGGCAGGCCGCGCCGACCTGGTCGACCTTGACCAGTACGGTGTCGCCGTCGCAGTCCAGGGCGACCGCCTTGACGTGCTGGACGTGGCCCGAGGTGTCGCCCTTCACCCAGTACTCCTGGCGGCTGCGGCTCCAGTAGGTGCAGCGGCCGGTGGTGAGCGTACGGTGCAGTGCCTCGGCGTCCATCCAGCCGAGCATCAGCACCTCGCCGGTGTCGTACTGCTGGGCGATGGCGGGCACCAGGCCGTCGGGGTTCCGCCGGAGGCGGGCGGCGATGGCGGGATCGAGTGAGAGTGCGGGCATGTCACCATTCTGCCGCCGATCTCCACCAACGAGAAAAGCCGCATTAACTGCCAAACGGGGCAAGAGAGTTGTCCGTCATCCGGCGTTCGCTCGCCGATGTCACCCGTATGGGGCATCCTGCCTCCATGGGTTTTCCTCCGCCGCCGCCGAATGGTCCGCCGCCGCCTCCTGACCAGGGTGGCGGCTACGGCCCGCCGCAGGGCTTCGGCCCCCCGCCCCCGCCGCAGGGTGACAGCGGTTACGGACAGCCCCAGCCGGGCGGTCAGGGCTACGGCCGGCCGCCGCAGCAGGGTGGTTACGGACAGCCGCAGGGCGACCAGGGCTACGGCTATCCGCAGCAGGGGAACCCGGACTACGGCTACCCGCAGGAGCAGGGCGGCGGCTTCGGCCCGCCCGGCCCCCCGGCGCCGCCCGGACCGTACGGCGGCCAGCCCGACTACGGCTACGGCTACCCGCAGCAGGGCGGCCCCGGCGGCTACCCGCCGCCGCCGAAGCACACCAAGCGCAATGTGTGGATCGCGGTCGCGGTGATCGTGGTGGTCGGCGCGATCATCGGCGGCGCGGTCGCGGCCACCGGCGGCAGCGACAAGAAGGACACCGCCGACGGCAAGCCCAGCGCGTCCGCCACGCTGCCCAGCGGCCTGCCCTCCGACCTCTCCGTGCCCTCGCTCCCGACGCCGTCCTTCGACATACCCTCGGACGACCCGTCGTTCGACCTGCCGACCGATCTGCCCACCGACGACGCGACGCCGTCCGACGGCACGAAGCTGGTCCCGTACGTGGAACTGGCGCCGGGCAAGTGCTTCGACGCGCCCACGCTGACGAAGACGGTGGACAAGGTCACCACCCGCTCCTGCTCCTCGGCGCACGACGCCCAGGTGGTCGCCAACGAGACGCTGACCGGCACCTTCGACAGCGACCTGGACATCCAGACCAAGGCGCTGGACCTGTGCACCGCCGACGCCCGCAAGCACCTGCCGGCCGACGGCAAGGAGTACTACCCGTACGCGCTCTTCCCCAAGCTGGTCACCTATCAGCTCCAGGGGAAGAAGACCGTCACCTGCTCGCTGACCCGCAACGACGGCAAGAACGGGGTCAAGCTCTACAGCAAGCTCGGCTGAACCTTCTCCGGCGGGAAGCGGACGTCCGGGCCGCCGGGGAACTAGCCTGGCGGTATGTCGAATCATGCGCAGCGTGAACGTCTGCTCCTCGCCGACCTGCTGGAGCGGTCGGGGCCCGACGCCCCGACGCTGTGCGAGGGGTGGCGGACCCGGGACCTGGCGGCGCACGTGGTGGTGCGCGAGCGGCGCGGCGACGCGGCGGCGGGACAGCTGATCCCGCAGCTGGCGCGCCGGCTGGAGCGGGTGCAGAAGGAGTTCACCGCCAAGCCGTACGAGGAACTGATCCAGCTGATCAGGACCGGGCCGCCGCGGCTGTCGCCCTTCGCCGTCAAGCAGCTGGACGAGATCTCCAACACCGTGGAGTTCTACGTCCACACCGAGGACGTACGGCGGGCCGCCCCGGACTGGACCCCGCGCTCGATCGACCCGGTCTTCGCCGACGTGCTGTGGAGCCGGCTGGAGCGCGGCGCCCGGCTGATGGGGCGCCGCTCCCCGGTGGGCCTGGTACTGCGCCGGCCGAACGGCCAGACGGTGGTGGCCCACAAGGGCTCCCCGGTGGTGACGGTGACCGGCGAACCCTCCGAGCTGATCATCTTCCTGTCCGGCCGTCAGGCCGCCGCGACAGTGCAGACCGAGGGCGACGAGGACGCGGTGGCAAAACTGACCGCGGCCAAACTGGCCGGCTAGGCGCCCGGCTCTGCCGGACCGGGTGCCGCCGAAGTCCCGCTCGCGCACGACCTGGCGGTGCTGATCTGTGCCCGCCGCACCTGAGGGACCGGACGGAGCAGGCGGCGGCGCGGGACGCACCCGGGCCCCCGGCGGAGTTCTAGCGCACCGGGTGGCCGGCCTGCCGCAGGGCCGCCTTGACCTCGCTGATCCGCAGATCGCCGAAGTGGAAGACCGACGCGGCCAGGACCGCGTCGGCGCCCGCGGCCACCGCGGGCGGGAAGTCGGCGAGGCGGCCGGCGCCGCCGGAGGCGATCACCGGGACCGTCACATGCTTGCGCACCGCGGCGATCATCTCGGTGTCGTAGCCGTCCTTGGTGCCGTCGGCGTCCATCGAGTTGAGCAGGATCTCCCCCGCACCCAGCTCGGCCGCGCGGTGCGCCCACTCCACCGCGTCGATACCGGTGCCCTGCCGGCCGCCGTGGGTGGTCACCTCGAAGGTGCCGGCCGGGGTGCGGCGGGCGTCCACCGACAGCACCAGCACCTGGCGGCCGAACCGCTCGGCGATCTCCTGGATCAGCTCGGGCCTGGCGATGGCCGCGGTGTTGACCCCCACCTTGTCGGCGCCGGCCCGCAGCAGCTTGTCGACGTCCTCGGCGCTGCGCACCCCGCCGCCGACGGTCAGCGGGATGAAGACCTGCTCCGCGGTGCGCCGGACCACGTCGTACGTGGTCTCCCGGTCGCCGGAGGAGGCGGTGATGTCCAGGAAGGTCAGCTCGTCCGCGCCCTCGGCGTCGTAGAGCTTGGCCATCTCCACCGGGTCACCGGCGTCGCGCAGATTCTGGAAGTTGACGCCCTTCACCACTCGCCCGGCGTCCACGTCCAGGCACGGGATGACACGTACCGCGAGGGTCACTGTGCGGCTCCTGACTCGCCGGAGGGCGCCCGATACGCCTCGATCTCCACCTCGACCGCCACCCGGGAGTCGCTGAACCCGGCGACCACCACCATCGTGGCGGCCGGCCGTACCGCCCCGAACAGCTCCCGGTGGGCCCGGCCGACCTCGTCCACGTCCCTGGCGTGGCTGAGGTACATCCGGGTGCGGATCACGCTCTCCACACCCAGGCCGAACGGCTCCAGTGCCGCGATCGCGCTGCGGAAGGCGCTGAGCGTCTGCTGGTACGGCTCGTCCTCGCCGGGCACCGCGCCGTCCGCGGGGTCCGGCATCATCCCGGCGACGATCACCCGGTCCCCGGCCGCCACCGCACGTGCCGAGCCGATCGCCTCTTCCCACGAACTGCCGGACTGCTCACGGCGCACACCAGGGTTGCCGGTCATCGTGACACTGCCTCCAGGGCCTCTTCGAGGGTGAACGCCTTCGCATAGAGCGCCTTACCGACGATGGCACCCTCCACACCCACCGGGACCAGACCCGCGATGGCCCGCAGGTCGTCCAGGCTGGAGACGCCGCCGGAGGCGACGACCGGCTTGTCGGTGGCCGCGCACACGTTACGCAGCAGATCGAGGTTGGGCCCCTGCAGGGTCCCGTCCTTGGCGATGTCGGTGACGACGTACCGCGCGCAGCCCTCGGCGTCGAGCCGGGCCAGCGTCTCGTACAGGTCGCCGCCGTCACGGGTCCAGCCGCGGCCGCGCAGCGTCGTGCCGCGTACGTCGAGGCCCACCGCGATCCGGTCGCCGTGCTCGGCGATCACCTTCGCCACCCACTGCGGGGTCTCCAGCGCGGCGGTGCCCAGGTTGACCCGGGTGCAGCCGGTGGCCAGGGCCGCGGCGAGGGTGTCGTCGTCCCGGATGCCGCCGGAGAGCTCCACCTTGATGTCCATGGTCCGCGCCACCTCGGCGATCAGCTTCCGGTTGTCGCCGGTGCCGAAGGCCGCGTCGAGGTCCACCAGATGCAGCCACTCGGCACCCGCCTGCTGCCAGGCCAGCGCGGCGGCGAGCGGCTCGCCGTACGACGTCTCGGAACCGGACTCGCCGTGCACCAGGCGTACGGCCTGGCCGTCGCGGACGTCGACGGCGGGGAGGAGTTCGAGCTTGGTCATCGGGATGCGGTTTCCTCGGTCCTGAAGAGAGGTGCGGACGGGCGGGCGGCGTGCGGGACTAGAGGGTGCCGAGCCAGTTGGCCAGCAGTTGTGCCCCCGCGTCCCCGGACTTCTCCGGGTGGAACTGGGTGGCCCACAACGGGCCGTTCTCCACCGCGGCCACGAACGGTTCGCCGTGCGTGGTCCAGGCGACCTTGGGGGCGGCGATGGAGTTGTTGTGCGTGGCGAGGTCCCAGTCGCGTACGGCGTAGGAGTGCACGAAGTAGAAGCGCGCGTCGTCGTCAAGACCGGCGAACTGCCGGGAGTCCTCGGGGGCCTTGACGGTGTTCCAGCCCATGTGCGGTACGACCGGGGCGCGCAGCGGCTCCACCGTACCGGGCCACTCGTCCAGGCCCTCGGTCTGCACCCCGTGCTCGATGCCGCGGGCGAAGAGGATCTGCATGCCGACGCAGATGCCCATCACCGGGCGCCCGCCGGCCAGCCGGCGGCCGACTATCCACTCGCCGCGGACCGAGCGCAGCCCGGCCATGCAGGCGGCGAACGCGCCGACGCCGGGCACCAGCAGGCCGTCGGCGTTCATCGCCCGGTCGTAGTCGGCGGTGATCTCCACGTCGGCGCCGGCCCTGGCCAGGGCTCGCTCGGCGGACCGGATGTTGCCGAACCCGTAGTCGAGCACCACCACGCTCTTCGTCATGCGTGCACGCCCCTTACAGCTGGAGCAGCCCGGCGCCGATCGCCATCACCGACCCGATGGCCAGGATCGCGATCAGGGACTTGGACTGCTTCTGCTTCCAGAAGGAGTAGACCCCGCCGAGGAGGAAGAGCCCCAGCAGGATGAAAAGAGTGGATCCCTTGCTCACAGTTGTCGTCCGTTCGCTTCTCCGCCCGCGCGGCAACCGCTCGCGCCGAGCCCTGACTGCGGCCATGTGGCCTTGCGTGCGCCGCTCACAGCGCGCCCTTCGTCGACGGCAGGATTCCGGCGGCGCGCGGGTCGCGCTCGCTCGCGTACCGCAGCGCCCGGGCCAGCGCCTTGAACTGGCACTCCACGATGTGGTGCGCGTTGCGCCCGTAGGGGACGTGGACGTGCAGCGCGATCTGCGCCTGCGCGACGAACGACTCCAGGATGTGCCGGGTCATCGTCGTGTCGTACGACCCGATCATCGGCGCCATGTTCTCCGGCTCGTTGTGCACCAGATACGGACGGCCGGACAGGTCCACGGTCACCTGGGCGAGCGATTCGTCCAGCGGGACCGTGCAGTTGCCGAAGCGGTAGATGCCCACCTTGTCGCCGAGCGCCTGCTTGAAGGCGGCGCCGAGCGCGAGGGCGGTGTCCTCGATGGTGTGGTGGGTGTCGATGTGCAGGTCGCCCTCGGTCTTCACACTGAGGTCGAACAGCCCGTGCCTGCCCAGCTGGTCGAGCATGTGGTCGTAGAAGCCGACCCCGGTCGACACCGCGACCTGACCCGTGCCGTCCAGGTCGATCTCGACGACGGTGGACGTCTCCTTGGTGGTGCGCTCCACGCGGCCCACGCGGGTCATGCGGACTCCTCAATGCCGGGTTCAATGCCAGGTTCAGTGCCGGGCGCCGTCCCCGGCTCGTTGACGTGCAGTTCCTTGAAGACGGTCCGGGCCGCGTCCAGGAAGGCGTCGTTCTCCGCCGGAGTGCCCGCGGAGACCCGCAGCCAACCCGGCACGCCGTTGTCGCGGACCAGCACCCCGCGGTCGAGGATCGCCTGCCAGCCGGCGTGGCTGTCGGCGAACCGGCCGAACTGCACGAAGTTCGCGTCCGACTCGGTGACGTCGTAGCCGGTCGCGCCCAGCTCGGCGACCAGCCGGTCCCGTTCGCTCTTCAGCTGCTGGACGTAGCCGAGCAGCGTTTCGGTGTGCTCCAGAGCGGCCAGCGCAGTCGCCTGGGTGACCGACGACAGGTGGTAGGGCAGCCGGACCAGCTGGACCGCGTCGACCACCGCCGGGTCCGCGGCGAGGTACCCGAGCCGCAGTCCGGCCGCCCCGAACGCCTTGGACATGGTCCGGGTGACCACCAGGTGCGGCCGGCCCTCGATCAGCGGCAGCAGCGACGGCCGGTGCGAGAACTCGCCGTACGCCTCGTCCACGACGACCATCGAGGGCCCGGCGGCCTGCGCGGCCTCGTAGAGCGCCAGGACGGTCTCGGCGGCGACCGCCGTGCCGGTGGGGTTGTTCGGCGAGCAGATGAAGACCACGTCGGGCCGGTGCGCGGCGATCTCGCGGGTGGCGGCCGCCCCGTCGATGGTGAAGTCGGCGTTGCGCGGCCCGGAGAGCCAGCCGGTGCCGGTGCCGCGGGAGATCAGCGCGTGCATCGAGTACGACGGCTCGAAGCCGATCGCGGTACGGCCGGGGCCGCCGAAGGTCTGCAGCAGCTGCTGGATGACCTCGTTGGAGCCGTTGGCGGCCCACACCTGCTCGATGCCCACGGTGTGGCCCGCGGTCCGGCTCAGATACGCGGCCAGGCCGGTGCGCAGCTCGACCGCGTCCCGGTCCGGGTAGCGGTTGAGGTGGCGGGCGGCCTCGGCGACCCGCTCCGCGATCCGGGCGACCAGTTCCTCGGGCAGCGGGTAGGGGTTCTCGTTGGTGTTCAGCAGCACCGGCACGTCGAGCTGGGGGGCGCCGTACGGGGACTGGCCGCGCAGCTCGGCGCGGATCGGGAGGTCGTCGATGCGGGTCATGCCCGGCCCCCGAACCTGATGCTGACCGCGGCGCCGTGCGCCGGCAGGTCTTCGGCCCCGGCGAGGGTCACCACGTGGTGGGCGACCTCGGCCAGCGCGTTGCGGGAGTAGTCCACGACGTGGATGCCGCGCAGGAAGGACTGCACCGACAGGCCCGAGGAGTGGCAGGCGCAGCCGCCGGTGGGCAGGACGTGGTTGGAGCCGGCGCAGTAGTCGCCCAGCGAGACCGGGGAGTGCGGCCCGACGAAGACCGCGCCCGCGTTCCGTACCTGCGCGGCGACCTCGGGTGCGTCCTCGGTCTGGATCTCCAGGTGCTCGGCCGCGTAGGCGTCCACCACGTCCAGGCCCTGGGCGAGGCTGTCGACCAGCACGACCGCGGACTGGCGGCCGGACAGGGCGGCGGTGATCCGCTGCTGGTGCCGGGTGGCGGCGACCTGGGAGGCCAGTTCCTTGTCGACGGCGTCCGCCAGCTCGACGGAGGTGGTGACCAGGACGGCCGCGGCCAGCGGGTCGTGCTCGGCCTGGCTGATCAGGTCGGCGGCGACGAAACCGGCGTCGGCGGTGGCGTCGGCGAGGATCGCGATCTCGGTGGGCCCGGCTTCGGCGTCGATGCCGATCCGCCCCTTGAGCAGGCGCTTGGCGGCGGCGACATAGATGTTGCCGGGGCCGGTGACGAGGTCGACCGGGCGGCACTCGTCGGTGCCGTAGGCGAACATGGCGATGGCCTGGGCGCCGCCGGCCGCGTACACCTCGGTCACGCCGAGCAGTGCGCAGGCGGCGAGGATGGCCGGGTGCGGTGCCCCGCCGAAGTCCTTCTGCGGCGGTGAGGCGACCGCGATGCCGGTCACGCCGGCCTCCTGGGCGGGCACCACGTTCATCACCACGGAGGACGGGTAGACCGCGAGGCCGCCGGGCACGTAGAGCCCGACCCGGCCGACCGGCACCCAGCGCTCGGTGACGGTGCCGCCGGGGACGACCTCGGTGGTGATGTCGGTGCGGCGCTGCTCGCGGTGGACAAGGCGGGTCCGGCGGATCGACTCCTCCAGGGCCGCGCGCACCTCGGGGTCGAGGCCGGCCAGCGCGTCCTGGAGAGCCTGCTCCGGCACCCGGAGCCGGTCGAGCCGCACTCCGTCGAACTGCTCCCCGTAGTCGATGACCGCCTGCGTCCCGCGATGGCGTACGTCCTCGCAGATGGGCCGCACCGTGTCCAGGGCGGCTTCCACGTCGAACTCGGCACGGGGCAGCAGGTCGCGGTCGATCCCGCCCTCCGGGAAGGCGGTACCGCGCAGATCGATTCGGGAGATCACGCTGCCAAGTGTAGAGACCTGGTCATGCCGGACGTTCCGTGGTCCCACTCCGTGATACGCCGTGCGGCCCGCCCGGCGCCTGCCCGGCGCAGGTCCTCGCCCGCCCGGCGGGCGGGGCGGGCGGGGCGGCGGGCGGGCGGGGCCGGCGCGGCGGGCGTGCGTGCCGGGCACCGCCTGCCTGCCGGACGGCGGTTGCCGGACAGGCGCTAGCGTGTGGCCCCGACACGGGGAGGGTCGAGGTGGCCGAGTCGGGTGAGCACGCGCCGCCGCCGGAGTGGACGGCGGTCGAGCAGCGGATGTGGCGGGCCTTCCGGGAGGGCCGGACGTGCGATCTGCGGACCGGTCGGCCCGCGGAGGACGATCCGCTGGAGGGGCCGGCCTGGCCCGCGGCGCGGACCGTACGGGCCAGGACGGTGGCCCAGCTGCTGCTGGACCCGCCCCCGGCGGCGCCCGGCCGGGTGGCCGCGCTGAAGCTCACCGGGGTGCGGGTCAGCGGCCGGCTCTCGCTGGCCGGCGGCACGGTCACGCCGTACGTGCAGCTGACCGACTGCCGCTTCGACGAACAGGTGCTGATGCAGGAGTGCCGGGCCGGCAGCATGCGGCTGGTGCGCTGCCTGCTGCCCCGGCTGGAGGCGGCCCGGCTGCAGGTCACCGGCGACCTGCACCTGCCGCAGTGCGTGGTGACCGGCGGCATCCGGATGACCGACGCGCAGATCGGCACCGATCTGCTGCTGAACCAGCTGACCGTGCGGCGGGACCGCAACAGCCGGGCGGTGGCCGCCGACGGGCTGACCGTCGGCCAGGACGTCGACGCCGAACTCATCGACGTCACCGGCGAGTTCAGCCTGCGCAGCGCGCGGATCGGCGGCCGGCTGAGCCTGCGGGGGTCGCTGCTGCGCAATCCCTACGGCCGCTACGCGCTCAACGCCGCCCGGGTCAGCATCGAGCACACCCTCTACCTCAGCGCGGGCTGGAACACCATGGAGGGCGGCGCCGGGGACACCCGCCCGCCGGCCGGCGCCGAGGTGCGGGACTTCGTCTGCGAGGGCGGCCTGCGGCTGGACGACGGGCGGGTCGGCAACGCGGTGATCATCAGCCGCGCCCGCTTCCGGCTGGTGGACGAGCAGCAGGTGTCACTGCGCCGGCTGCAGACCCCGGAGCTGCGGTTCACCCCGGGGGCACCGCCGGAAGGACCGGTGATGCTCTCCGGCGCGCGGGTCGGCAAGCTGGTCGACCGGCGCGACAGCTGGCCGGCCGCCGGGCAGCTCGATCTCTCCGGCTTCGGCTACGACGAACTGGACTCGGCGGACGACTTCCCGCTGCGGGCCAGGATCGACTGGCTGCACGCGGCCACCCCGGAGTACAGCCCGGGTCCCTACGAGCGCCTCGCGGCGGCCCTGCGCTCCGGCGGTGAGGACGCCGAGGCGCGTGAGGTGCTGCTGGCCAAGCAGCGCCGCCGGCGGGAGTCGCTGCCGGTGGCCGGGCGGGTCTGGGGCTTCCTCCAGGACGTCACCGTCGGCTACGGCTACCGCCCCGGCCGGGCCGCCGTCTGGATGGCCGTCGTGTGGGCGCTGGGCGCGGTCTACTTCGCCGCCCACCGCACCCCGCCGCCCACCGACAGCGGCGGCTACCACCCGCACTGGAGCCCTGCCCTCTACGCCCTCGACCTCCTGCTGCCGGTCATCGACCTCGGCCAGGACAACGCCTGGCGGGAGACCGGCGTCAGCCAGTGGGTGGCCTCGGCCATGACCCTCATCGGCTGGATGCTCGCCACCACCGCGGCGGCGGGCGCGTCCCGCCTCCTGCGCAGGGGGACGTAGGCGGCGGGACCCCGCGGGCCGCGGCTGCCCGGTCCGGGAGCACCGCAGGTGGCCGCGCGGGTGACGGACCGGGGTGCCGTGCCCGTACCCTGGCTCACTGTGAACGATCGCCTTCCGCTGTTCCCGCTGGGTTCCGCCCTGTTTCCCGGGCTGGTGCTGCCGCTGAACGTCTTCGAGGAGCGGTACCGCGCGCTCGTCGGCGACCTCCTGGCGCTGCCCGAGGACGCGCCCCGGCGGTTCGGCGTGGTGGCGATCAAGAACGGGCGCGAGGTGTCGCCCACCGGCCAGGAGGGCCTGGCCACCGGCCCGATGGCGGGGCTCGGCGACGACCCGATGACGGCGCTGTACGGCTACGGGTGCATCGCGGAGGCCGCCGGGATCGCCGAGCACGACGAGGGCGGCGGGTACGAGCTGGTGGCGACCGGCACCGTACGCTTCCGGCTGCTCTCGGTGGACACCTCCGGCGAGTATCTGACCGCCGAGATCGAGGAGATCCCGGACGAGCCGGGCAGCGGCGCGGGCGCGCTCACCGCGGAGGTGATGCGGGTCTTCGCCACGTACCAGAAGCGGCTGGCCGGAGCGCGGGAGCGGACCCTGGCGGCGCAGGAGCTCCCGACCGACCCGAGTGTCCTGTCGTATCTGGTGGCCGCCGCGGTGATCGCCGAGGTCCCGGTGAAGCAGCAGTTGCTGGAGGCGACCGACACCGCGGCCCGGCTCACCGCGGAACTGCGCCTGCTGCGGCACGAGACCGCACTGATCGAGAAGCTGCCCTCGCTGCCGGCCGTGGAGCTCACCTCCGCGCCGACCTGTGCGAACTGATGGCCAAGAAGAGCCGCGCGGGCGGCGGTACCCCGGCCACGGTGGCCCTGGAGAAGGCGGGCGTGGCCTTCACCGTGCACGCCTACGAGCACGATCCCGCCGCCGGTCTTTCCTACGGCGAGGAGGCGGCACGCGCCCTGGGCACGGCGCCGGAGCGGGTCTTCAAGACCCTCGTCGCCGAGGTGGACGGCGCTCTGACGGTGGCGGTCGTCCCCGTCTCGGCGACCCTCGACCTGAAGGCCCTCGCCGCCGCGGCGGGCGGCAAGCGCGCGGCCATGGCGGACCCCGCAGCGGCCGAGCGCACCACCGGCTACGTCCTCGGCGGCATCTCCCCACTCGGCCAGCGGCGCCGGCTCCCCACGGTCGTCGACGCCTCGGCCCCGGCCTTTCCCACGGTCTTCGTCTCCGCGGGAAAGCGCGGCCTCGAACTCGAACTGGCCCCGGCGGACCTGACCACGCTCACCGGAGCGACGACGGCCGCGATCGCGAAGACGCAGTAGAGGACGCAGTAGCCGCGGCAACCGGCGCGCGGGCGGGTGGGCCCGGCGCGGGGGGGGTGGGCCCGGCGCGCAGGAGGTCAGCCCCAGTGCGCGGGCGGTGCCTCGGGCGCCGGCTCCTTCGGCCCGAAGGCGGACGTCAGGCAGAGGTGCGCCAGCATCGCCGCCGCCGGAAGGGCCACCAGGGCGCTCTTCGCCCGCAGTTCCAGCGGCCCGTCGAACACCACCTTGGGCCCGACCTGCTTGGCGTGCGCGACGATGTCGGTGGGCGGTCCCAGCCATACGCCGATCCGCCACCCCACCACCGCGGCGAGCGCGGCGCCGGCCGCCAGGCCCACCACGACCGCGATCCCGCCGGTCCGGCACCGCCAGAAGACCAGCAGCGCGCTGACGATCCCGACCCCCGCCGAGATCAGCACGAAGGTGCCGTCCCCGCCGATCGCCTCTTCTCCCTCGGTGTCCTTGAGGTAGACCGCCTGGCCGTCGGAGACCATCGGGATCCGGGGGGAGAGCCACAGCCACAGCAGCCCGAGCGCGACTCCGCCGAGCGTGACGAGGACCGCGATCAGCGCGCCCTTGCCGAGTTCGCGGACGAACCGCTCGCGCCCGCCCCTGGCGTCGCCGGGCGCGGGCTCGCCCCCGGGGTAGGGCGGGAAAGGCGGCTCGTGCGGAGTCAGGGGTGCTGTCACCCGCCCATCGTGCCAGGTGTGGCCGCGGGGCGCGTCACCGGCAGGCCGCCCTGCGGTAGGCCCAGGTGGCGACGGCCAGCGAGACCACGCCGACGGCCGCGCACACCGACAGATCCGCGCCGACCGCGGCCCAGTGCGTACCGCCGCCGTCGAAGGTGCGGGCGAGGGCTTCCACGCCGTATGTGGACGGCAGCAGGTCACGGACCCAGGAGATGGGCGCGGGCATGTGCGAGGCGGGCAGCACGCCGAGCAGCAGCGCCGCCGACATGCCGAGCTGACCGAGCAGGGTGGCGATCTCCTGCCGGGGCGCGAGCAGCCCCATAGCGGCGCCGAGGCCGGAGAGCGCGGCCCCGGCGAGCGGGATCACCACCAGCAGCACCCAGAGGTTCACGAAGGTCAGATGGAACAGCACGCAGCCGGTGACCGCGGTGACCAGCGTGCCGGGCACCGTGAAGGAGGCGTAGGCCGCGGCGGCGCCGAGCACCACGGCGGCCGGCGGTACGGGAAGCGTGGCATAGGTGTCCAGGCCGCCGGAGGCGCGGAGCTGGCCGAAGTACTGGGCGAGCAGGTTGAGCGCCACGAAGGCCACCACGAGCACGCTGGAGCCGGCCACGACGGCCCGTGCCGCCTCGCCGTCGCCGGCGTGCACGACGCCGCGCAGCATGACCATGATCCCCACCGACTGGAAGGTGGCCACGAAGAGCAGCGGGATCCGTGCCACCCGGGCCCGCGACAGCTGTGCCCGGTAGACGGCCCCGAACGCGGGCCACAACCGTGCCCGTGGTGCCAGCGGAGCCGCGGCGGCCTCCGCCACGGCGATCCGTCCGGGCACCGGCCGCAGAATGACCGTCACTGCTTGACCAGCCCCTTTCCCCGGCCGCCCAGGGCCAGGTAGACATCTTCCAGGCTGGGCACCGCCAAGGTGAAGTCGTCCAGTGCGGCGAAGGCCGCGCCGCCGGTGATGTCGGCGACGGCCGCGCGGGCCCGCTCCTGCGGCAGGCGCAGGATCCAGCGGCGGCCGGAGATCTCGGCGAGCGGGCGCAGCGCGGCGACCGCGGGCAGGTCCAGGGGCGCGTCGTACCGCCAGACCAGGTCGAGCCGTACGTCGTCGGCGACCAGCGCGCGCAGCCCGGCGGGGGTGTCGGAGGCGATCACCCGGCCCTGGTCGAGGACGGCGACACGGTCGAGGACGGTCTCGGCCTCGATGACGTTGTGGGTGACGAGCAGCACGGTGGTGCCGTGTTCGCCGCGGCGGCGGTCGACGGCGGCCCACACGGCGCGGCGGGCGACCGGGTCCATGCCGGTGGTGGGTTCGTCGAGCACCAGGACCGGGCGGTCGCCGACCAGGGCCGCGGCGAAGCAGGCGAGGCGGCGCTGGCCCCCGGAGAGCTTCTTCAGCGGGCGGCCGGCCAGCGGGCCGAGGCCGAGTTCGTCCAGTACGGCGTCCCGGGCGGCCTTGGCGGTGGCGGCGTCCAGGCCGCGCAGCCGGCCGGTGGTCTCGGCGGCGAGCGCCACGGTCAGCTCGTCGAAGGCGGTGGACTCCTGGCCGAGGTAGCCGATCAGCCGGGAGGCGCGGTCGGGGTGGCGGACCAGGTCGTGGCCGAGGAGTTCGATGGAGCCGGCGTCGGGGCGGAGCAGCCCGGTGAGCTGGCGGACCAGGGTGGTCTTGCCGGCGCCGTTGGGGCCGAGGATGCCGAAGATCTCGCCGCGGTGGACGTCGAGGTCGATGCCGTCGTTCGCCAGCACGGGGGGTGCGGAGGCGGCCTTGCGGCGGCGTCCGCGCCGGTCCCCTGAGCCGGCCGGGTACGTCCTGACGAGGCCGCGCACGGCGCACACCGCATCGCGGGCCGTGTCCACCCTCGGGGGCGCCGTCTCCTCCGTGCCCGTACTCACGAGGCCCGAGCCTACGCGCAATCGGCCGGGCCCGGCCGGGCGGGTCGTCCGTGCCCGGCCACCTGGTCCTGGCCCCTTCCCCGGTTCTTCCCCGCTGCCCGCCGCGGACAGCGCCTACGGGGAGTCGGACTCGGCGGGCGCACGGCCTTCGACCTCGCGCCAGAAGCCCGCCCGGATCGCGTACCGGTCGTGCTCGTCGATCTGGTCGTCCTTGTGGGCCAGCAGGCCGAAGCGGGCCGCGTAGCGGAGGAGTTCACCGTCGATGCGGTGCGGGACGCGCGGGTAGTGGGTGGACAGGTGCTGGAGTTGGGCCAGGTCGTTGACGCGGGCGATCCAGCGGCGGGCGAAGACCTGGCCGACCTCGTACGGGTCGCCGCTGACCGCGGTGATGTCGGCCTCGCGGTCGGCCCAGCGCTGCTCGGCGGTGGTGACCTGCGCGAGCGTGGGCAGGCCGCTGGTGTCGGGGAGGTCGGTGCCGGTGCCCCGGTCGGTCCAGCCCTTGTCGGACGACCAGCGCAGGGTGGCGCTGGGCGCGGGCTGCGGGGGCGGCGGGGCGGCGGCATGGGTCCGGCCGAGGCCGGCCAGGTCCTTGGGGGTCGGTACGGCGCCGGCCTTGCCGGGGAGCGGGACGGGCGTGGCGCCGGCCTCGGGTCCCGAGCCGTTCTTCACCGACGGGTCGGGCTGCGCGGGGTGCGGGGCGTGCCGCTCCTCCGGAGGCGCCCCGGCCGACTCGGGCAGCGGCGCGGAGAGGATCGCGGCGATCTCCGGGCGGACGTCGGGGCGCGGCCCGGGCGGCGGGCACGCCCCGCTGATGTCACGGGCCCTGATCGCGGCGGTGATCCACTCCCGGTCCAGCACCCGCCGCTCGTCCGCCTCGGCGACCAGGTCCTCCGACTGGTTGTAGTCGCCGTCGGCGGCCTGGACGGCCCACAGGTGGACGGCGACACCGTGTTCCTTCGCGGACATCATGCCGGGCAGCAGATCGCCGTCACCGGTGACGAGGACGACGTCGGAGCAGGCCCGGTTACGGGCCAGTTCCGAGAGTTCGGCGTGCATAGCAGCGTCGACGCCCTTCTGCGCCCAGCGGCCGTCCGTCCGGGTGAGCGCGCCGAGCCGTACCGTCACCCGGGGCATCACCCGCAGTCTGCGGTGTTCCGGTTGCGGAACCCGGTCGGGTGCGCCGTCGAACCAGTAGATCCGCAGCAGGGGTTGTCCGGTCTCCGCTTCGGCGCGTTTGCGCAGGCCGGCGACTACGCCGGCATGATCCACCAGGATCCGGGAACGCGACGGCTCACCTGCCAGCAGACTCGCCGCTGCGCCCAGCAGGTATCCGGCGTCCACCAGGACGACGCAGCGGTCCATGTTGCACCTCTTCCAGTCGCCCCCCGGCGCTTTGTCCTACCCAGGGCTCTCCCCGCGATGTCCCCCGAGTCTGCCCGAATGCTCGGACGTTATGACCTCGAACCCGATCTTCGGCGTGGCGGTGGTCACGATTTCCGCGGGGACTCCGGGACGCCCGGAGCGAATTGCCCGAAATGCGATGTTTGCCGTCCCGTGTGAATCTGATGGCGGCCATCGGCCCGCAAACGGCCGGTCGGCCTCAACACCCCCACACCAGGAAGGCACGACCGTGGCGAAGAACAAGAACAACCAGAACCGTCAGCGTGACCAGCGCGAGCAGCGGTCCGGCGGCCAGGGCGCGGAGCCGCAGGAGACCGAGCGCGGCATGATGACCGAGGAGCAGCACGGGATGCCGGCCGCCACGCAGGCGCCGCGCAAGCAGAAGCAGCGCTTCGGCCACAACTGAGGCCACAACTGCTCTGCCGCTCCTGCGGATCGGCTGACAGTTCGCGCGGGGGTGCCCTTCACAGGGCGCCCCCGCGTTCGCGTCCGCCCCGACGCAACGCCGCGCGCGGTTCGCCGCGTTGACGCGCGCTGCCGGCCGCGACCGGGTTTTCCGCCCGGCGCGGACCGCGGGGCGTCGCCTCGCAGGGGGGTGGTCTGGGACTAGAGTGGAGGCTTCGCCGAGCTCGTCCTGGAGGTATCTCCCGGTGTCCAAAAGCTTCGTTCACCTGCACAATCACACCGAATACTCGATGCTCGACGGTGCGCAGCGGCTCAAGCCGATGTTCTCCGAGGTGGCCCGGCAGAAGATGCCCGCCATCGCGATGAGCGACCACGGCAACATGTTCGGAGCGTACGAGTTCCAGCAGGTCGCCAAGGGCTTCGAGGGCGTGAAGCCGATCATCGGCATCGAGGCGTATGTGGCGCCCTCCTCCCGGCGCTACCGCAAGCAGGAGTTCTGGGGCCCCGGCGGGCAGCGGGCGATGTCGGACGACGGCGAGGGCAGCAAGGACGTCTCCGGCGGCGGCCGGTTCACCCACATGACGATGTGGGCGCGGAACGTCCAGGGCCTGCGGAACCTGTTCTACCTGTCGACCGAGGCGTCCTACACCGGGCAGTTCCCGTCCGGCAAGCCCCGGATGGACATGGAGCTGATCTCCGAGCACGCGGACGGGATCATCGCCACCACCGGCTGCCCCTCGGGCGCGATCCAGACCCGGCTGCGGCTGAACCAGTACGACGAAGCGCGCAAGGTCGCCGCGTCCTACCAGGACATCTTCGGCAAGGAGAACTACTTCCTGGAGCTGATGGACCACGGCCTGGACCTGGAGCGGAACGTCCGCGGCGACCTGCTGCGGCTGGCCAAGGACCTGGACATCCCGCTGCTGGCGACGAACGACGCCCACTACGTGCTGGAAGAGCACGCCGACGCGCACGACAACCTGCTGTGCATCGGCGTGGGCAAGAACAAGGACGACCCGGCCCGCTTCAAGTTCAACGGCACCGGTTACTACCTCAAGACCGCCGAGCAGATGCGGGAGCTGTTCGCGGAGCTCCCGGAGGCGTGCGACAACACGCTGCTGATCGCCGAGCGCATCGAGCCGTACGACGAGGTCTTCAACCTCAAGGACGAGATGCCGCAGTTCCCTGACGTCCCCGAGGGCGAGACCCAGGAGTCGTGGCTGCGGAAGGAGTGCCTCAAGGGCCTGGCGATGCGGTACGGCGACCCGATCCCGGCCGAGGTGCTGGAGCGGTTCGAGACCGAGATGACGGTCATCGGCCCGATGGGCTTCTCCAGTTACTTCCTGGTGGTCGCCGACATCTGCAAGTACGCCCGTGACAACAAGATCCCGGTCGGCCCCGGCCGTGGTTCCGCGACCGGTTCGATCGTCGCGTACGCCACCCGGATCACCGAGCTGTGCCCGCTGGAACACGGCCTGCTCTTCGAGCGGTTCCTCAACCCCGAGCGCATCAACCCGCCGGACGTCGACCTCGACTTCGACGACCGCAAGCGCGACCAGATGGTCCGCTACGTCGTCGACAAGTACGGCGACGAGTACACCGCGATGGTGAACACCTTCGGCAAGCTGAAGGCCAAGAACGCGATCAAGGACACCTCGCGCATCCTGGGGTACCCCTTCGCGCACGGCGAGCGGATCACCAAGGCGCTGCCGGCCGACGTGATGGGCAAGAGCATTCCCATCGACGGCATCTTCAACTCCGAGCACCCGCGGTACGGCGAGGCCGGCGAGATCCGGCAGCTCTACCAGAACGAGCCGGATGTCAAGAAGGTCGTCGACGGCGCCAAGGGCGTCGAGGGGCTGATCCGCAACACCGGTGTGCACGCGGCCGCGGTGATCCTCTCCAAGACCCGGCTGACCGAGCGCATCCCCTTGCACATGCGCAAGGACGGCGCGAAGATCACCGGCTTCGACTACCCCTCATGTGAGAACATGGGCCTGGTCAAGATGGACTTCCTGGGTCTGCGGAACCTGGGCGTCATCGACCAGGCGATCCAGAACGTACGGGAGAACCGCGGGGTCGACCTCTCCACCGAGAACATCCCGCTGGACGACAAGAACACCTACGCGCTGCTCGCCCGCGGTGACACCTTCGGTGTCTTCCAGCTCGACGGCGGCGGCATGCGGACCCTGCTCAAGCTCATGGAGCCCAGCCGGTTCGAGGACATCGCGGCGGCGCTCGCGCTGTACCGGCCGGGCCCGATGGCGGCCAACGCGCACACCAACTACGCGCACCGCAAGACCGGCCGCCAGACGATCGAGCCGATCCACCCCGAACTCAAGGACGCGCTGGAGCCGATCCTCGGCAACACCTTCCACCTGCTCATCTACCAAGAGCAGATCATGGCCATCGCCCGGCAGCTGGCCAACTACACCCTCGGCGGCGCGGACCTGCTGCGCCGCGCGATGGGCAAGAAGAAGCCGGAGGTGCTGGCCGCCGAGTGGGAGAAGTTCCATGGCGGCATGCGGGACAACGGCTACTCGGAAGAGTCGATCAAGGCTCTGTGGGACGTCATGCTCCCGTTCTCCGGGTACGCGTTCAACAAGTCCCACACCGCCGGCTACGGGCTGGTCTCCTACTGGACCGCGTACCTCAAGGCCAACTACCCGGCCGAGTACATGGCGGCCCTGCTCACCTCGGTCGGTGACGACAAGGACAAGGCCGCCATCTATCTGGCGGACGCCCGCAAGAGCGGCGTCAACGTCCTGCCGCCGGATGTGAACGCCAGCGTCGCGGAGTTCACCGCCGTCGGCGAGGACGTGCGGTTCGGACTGAAGTCGGTCCGCAATGTGGGCGACGGGGTCATCGAGGCGCTGATCGCGGCCCGGAAATCCAAGGGGAAGTTCACCTCGTTCCCCGATTTCCTCGACAAGGTCGACATCCCGGTGCTCAACAAGCGGGCCGTGGAATCCCTGATCAAGGCCGGCGCCTTCGACTCCCTCAACCACACCCGGATGGGACTGTCGGCGGTCTTCGAGGACGCGATCGACGCGATCATCCCGGTGAAGAAGGCCGAGGCGTACGGCCAGGACGACCTCTTCGCCGGCCTCGGCGGCGGGGACGACAACGCACCCGCCTTCGGCCTGGACTTCGCCATCCCGGAGAACGAATGGCCCCGCAAGCAACTGCTCGCCATCGAACGGGACATGCTCGGCCTCTATGTCTCCGCCCACCCGCTGGACGGCACCGAGCACATCCTGTCCCGCAACCGGGACACCACCCTGGCGGAACTGCTCTCCAGCGGGGTGGAACGGCCGGTGAAGGTCGCCGGACTGATCAGCGGCGTCGACCGGAAGATCACCAAGCAGGGCAACACCTGGGCGGCCGTGCAGTTCACCGACCGTGACGCCACCATCGAGGTCTGCTTCTTCCCCGCGACCTACCAGCTCGTCGGGCACGCCCTCGTCCCCGACAGCGTCGTCTCCATCACCGGCCGCGCCCAGGACCGCGACGGCACGATGAACATCATCGGCTCGGAACTGGTCGAACTGGACGTCACCTCCGCCGAGCACGGCGGCAAGCCGCCCGTCCAGCTCGCCTTCCGCGCCCACAAGGTCCGCGAGCCCCTGATCAAGGAGCTCAAGCGGATCCTGGTCGCCCACCCCGGCGAAAGCCCGGTCCGCGTCCAGGTCAAGAGCCCCGACAAGACCACCGTCTACGAACTGGGCTTCCTCGTCGACCCCACCTCCGTCGCCTCCGACATCAAGGGGTCCTTCGGCGCCGAAGCCTGGCTCGGCGTCGCGTGAGACAACCGGCGGGCGGGGCCGTAGTGGCCCCGCCCGCCGGGAATGCGCTGCCAACCACCCGCCGGCGTGCCGGCGAGGGGCGTCAGACGGTGGCGCCGCTGCGGACCAGGAGGACGGAGACCGGGGCGGCCTTGGCCACGCCGCGGCTCACGCTGGTGTGCAGCAGAGCGGCGATGCCGCTGTAGTGGCCGGGGCCGACCGCGATCAGGTCGCTGCCGAGAGCCGCGGCACGCTCCACGAGGATCCCGGCGAGGTCCTCCTTGAGGCCCTCGTCCACCTCGCCGTCGGCGGTGATGCCGGCCGCCCGCAGCCGGGCCAGCGCGTCGTCCACGACCTGCTGGGCCTCGGCGGCCTCCTCGACCGTGAAGACGGTGCCGCCGGTGAGCCCGCCGGCGATGATCTGCGACGGCCGGATGTGGATGACGTGCACGGCCGCCCCGGTCAGCTTGGCAAGGGACGTCACCTCGTCCAGCACCGCGCTGCCGTGGGCCGAGCCATCGACGGCGGTGAGGATGTTCTTGTACATGCGATCAACTTCCTTGTCCAAAGGGGGGTCTCACGGACGGACGCCCTGCCGTAGAGGACAAGCTCCGGCAGGCCGCGATCAGTTCCCCGTTGCGGAGTGAAAATCGTCACTCCCGGCGCCGTAGTCTCCCTGATGTGGCAGACATCACAACCAAAAGCACCGCGGCCGGTCCCGGTGACGCGTCCCGCGGCCGGTGGATCCTCTCGGTGTTCGACACCGCGTTCGGCGACCTGCTGGCCGCTGACCCCGCCGCGTTCCGGGTGAAGTTCCGCAAGATGGCCGCCTCGGCCTTCGCCTTCTACCGGGGAACCGCGTGCCTGTACTACGCCGACCTGGCCGAGCGGGGCGTCGGCACCGGATCCGCCGGCCGCTATCTGACCGACCGCACCTCCCGGGTGTGGATCCACGGCGACCTGCACGCCGAGAACTTCGGCACCTACCTCGACGCCAACGGCCGGCTGATCTTCAACGCCAACGACTTCGACGAGGCGTTCGTCGGCCCGTTCCTGTGGGACCTGCAGCGCTTCGCCGCCTCCGTGGCGCTGATCGGCTACGGCAAGGCCCTCGCCGACGACGTGATCTCGCACCTGGTGACGGTCTACGCGACCGCCTACCGCGAGCGCGTCCGGCTGCTGGCCGGCGGCCAGGCGATGCCGCCGCTCACCCTGGACACCGCGCGCGGCCCGCTGCTGGACGCGCTGCACACCGCCAGGACCAGGACCCGGGTGGGCCTGCTGGACGCGGTCACCGAGATCGAGGAGTACGACCGGCGGTTCTCCCCCGGCGGCGGCGCGTTCACCCTGGACGGGGCGACCCGCGACAAGGTGCTCGCCGCCTTCGCCGCGTATCTGGAGACGCTCCCGGGGTCCTCGCTGATCCGGCCGGACAGCCACCGGGTCAAGGACGTGGTGGGCCGGCGCGGGATCGGCATCGGCAGCGCCGGCCTGCCCTCGTACAACCTGCTGCTCGAGGGCACCACCGACGCCCTGGAGAACGACGTGGTGATCCACCTCAAGCAGGGCCAGACCCCGGCGGTGGCCCGGCACATCACCGACCCGCGGATCCGCGGCTACTTCCGGCACGAAGGGCACCGCACCGCGATCTCGCAGCGGGCCCTGCAGGCGCACGCCGACCCGTGGCTGGGCTGGACCGAGCTGGACGGGGCCGGGCAGCTGGTCGCCGAGGTGTCGCCGTACGCGGTGGACCTCGACTGGTCGGACCTGGACGACGTGGCACAGATCGAGGCGGTGGTCGCCGACCTGGGCCGCGCCACCCCACCATGCACGCGGCGGCGGACGACGAGAGCGGCCACGGCCTGGTCCCCTTCTCCACCGAGACGGCGATCGACGAGGCGATCGGCGCCGGCCCGGACGACGAGGCCGCCTTCGCCGCGACGCTGGTGGACTTCGCCCACGCCTACGGTGCCCGGGCCCGCGCGGACCACCAGATCTTCGTGGACCTCTTCCGCAACGGCCGTATCCCGGGCCTGTAGACCGGACCCACCGGGCGCCCACCGGGCCCGTCGCGGCCCGCTGTTCCCATCCGTTACCCGGCCTTTAGGCCACACCTACGCCCTCCCGTGGCACACTCTGCGCCATGGAGGAGATACGACCGCGGCTGAGGGCGCTGCGCGCTGCCCTCTTCGCCGCACTCTGCGTCACCCTCTCCTCCACCTCCCATGTGCTGATGGCGCACGCCCCGCTGCCGCTGACCGTGGTCGGCGGGGCCTTCGCCGCCGTCTTCGCGCTGGCGTACCTGCTCGGCGGCCGCAAACGCGGCTTCTGGTCGATCGCGGCGCTGATGGTGCCGCTGGAGCTGACGGTGGACACCTTGTTCACCTCCGGCCGGCAGTCCTGTTACGGCCCCTCCGGCGGCCCGGTGACCGGCTCCTGGCGGTCCTTCCACGAAGTGGTGCTCTGCCACGGCGGCGAGGTCGGCGGCGGCCTGGCGTCGGTGCCGGGCGGCGCCGCCGCGGCCCAGCAGGTGCCGTCGGTGGCCCTGCCCTGGCTGCTGCTCGCTCTGCATGTCACGGTCGGCCTGCTGGCGGCCTGGTGGCTCGGCCGCGGTGAGGCCGCGCTGCACCGGGTGCTGGGCGCGATGGCCACCGCCGCCTTCCGCCCGCTGCTCTTCGCCGCCGCCGCGGCCCGCGCCGCGGTGGCGCCGCTGCCGCGCCGGATATCCCCGGCCGCCGGCCGCGCCGCCGCGGGCCCGCTCGCCGCCCGGCCGCTGCTGCACGCCGTCGTACGCCGTGGTCCGCCGGTCCTGGTCGCGCTGTAGTCCGCACCACGACCGGCACCACCTCTGACGCGTACACCCACGGAGAACTCAGCCATGAGCAACAGGAACAGCAAGGCCAGCAAGGAAGCCGCCCGCGAGCGGCTGCGGATCCAGCGGGAGAAGGAAGCCAAGCGCGCCAAGATCCGCCGCCAGTTGATGGTCGGCGGCGGCGTGGTCGCGCTGCTGGTGGTGGCGGGCGGTGTGGCCGTCGCCGTCAACCAGGCGAACAAGCCCAGCTACTGGTCGGCCGCGGCGAAGGACCCGCTGGTCAAGCCGGCCAACACCACGGGCACCAACGGAACCACCATCACCATCGGCGACCCGAAGAACAAGAACACCGTCGCCGAGTTCGAGGACCTGCGCTGCCCGGTCTGCGCTGCCTACGAGCAGGCGGCCGGCGACGCGGTGCTGAAGGGCGCCGAGGACGGCAAGTACAAGATCACGTACACCTTCGGCACCTTCCTGGACGCCGGCAACGGCGGTTCCGGTTCGAAGAAGGCACTGAGCGCGCTCGGCGCCGCACTGAACGTGTCCACCGACGCGTTCAACCAGTACCACACGCTGCTCTACTCCAAGGCCGTCCACCCGGACGAGAAGAAGGACGAGTTCAACAACGCCCAGCACCTGATCGACCTGGCCCAGAAGGTGCCGGCGCTGAAGGGCAACGCCAAGTTCTCCGACGCGGTGAACAAGGGCACCTTCGACAAGTGGGCGCTGACGATGAGCAGCTCCTTCGACGCCAGTGGCGTGAACCAGACGCCGACCATCAAGGTCAACGGCAAGGACGTCGCGGTCTCCGGCCTGTCGTCCGCCGACGTGATGAGCGCCTTCGAGGCGAACCTCACCAAGTAGCCGCGCCGCGGACTCCTCCGGGACCCCGGGTCACAGGTCCCGGAGGAAGTCCAGCGCCACCGCCCAGGTCCGCTTCGCGGCCTGGGCGTCGTAGTCCGGCAGGCCGGGGTCGGTGTAGAGGTGCCCGGCGCCGTGGTAGCGGTGGATCTCCACGTCCGCGCCCGCCTTCCGCATCCGCAGGTACCAGGCGTTCAGCCAGTCCTCGGTCTCGAACGGGTCCGGCTCCGCGACGTGCAGCTGCACCGGGATGCCGGTGGCCGCGTCGTCGGTCATGTCCGAGGTGCCGTGCAGGAGCAGCAGCCCGCGGGCCCGCTCGTCGCCGAGGGCGAGATTCTGCGCCACCGAGCCGCCGAAGGAGAAGCCCGCGTAGACCAGGCCCCGCTCGCTGTACGGGGCCGCGGCGAGCACCGCCCGGCGCAGCAGTTCGTCCCGGCCGATCTCGTCCCGGATCGCCAGGCCGTCCTCGACCGTCTCCGCGGTCCGCCCGTCGTAGAGATCGGGTACGCGGACCTCGTGTCCGGCCTCCCGCAACCGGTCGGCGGCAGCGTACACCGCAGGCCGGAGGCCGTAGGCGGAGTGGAACAGGACGATCGTCACAGGCTTCCTCGCATCCGTTCGGGTACGTGTCCATGGTGCCTTACCGTGAGGCACGGACCCCCGCGTGCCGCACACGCTGACGTCGACGGATCGAGGTGACGATGGACGGCGCACTGCGCCCGGTGCTCGTGGTCAGCGTGGCCGTGGCGTTCTCGCTGATCGCCGGCTGGGTCGTGGACCGCTCCCTGCGCCGGGTGGACGCCCGGCACCCGGAGACACCGCTGTGGCACCTGCTGCGCCGCTGCGGGATACCGCTCCAGGTGGTGATCCTCAGCGCGATCCTGCGCGGCGGCTACCGCTCCGCGCACTTCGCCGACGCCCACGCGGCGGACATCGGCCAGGTCCTCGTCCTGGTGCTGATCGGCGCCTCGGCCTGGCTGGTCATCCGGGTCGCCGCCGCCGTCATCGACTCCTCCTACGCCCGGTACGCGGCCATCTCGCACGACGTGCCGAAGATCCGCCGGCTGCGGACCCAGCTGACCTTGATCCAGCGGGTGTTCACCGCGGTGGTGATGGTGATCGCGGTCGCCTCGATGCTCTTCACCTTCCCGGCGATGCGGACCGTGGGCGCCTCGGTGCTGGCCTCTGCGGGCATCATCGGCATCGTCGCCGGTGTGGCCGCCCAGTCCACGCTGGCCAACCTCTTCGCCGGGCTGCAGATCGCCTTCGGCGACATGGTGCGGATCGGCGACACGGTGGTGGTGGAGGGCGAGTGGGGCGTGGTCGAGGAGATCACCCTGACCTTTCTGAGCGTCCGCACCTGGGACGAGCGCCGGATCACCATGCCGGTCTCGTACTTCACCAGCAAGCCGTTCGAGAACTGGTCGCGCGGCGACCCGCGGATGACCGGCACGGTCTTCTTCCACCTGGACCACTCCACACCGGTGGACGCGATGCGCAAGCGGCTGCTGGAGATCCTGGAGCAGGCCGACGAGTGGGACCGCAGGGCGTGGGGCCTGGTGGTGATCGACACCACACCGACCACCATCCAGATACGGGCACTGGCCACCGCCAAGAACGCCGACGACATCTTCAACCTGCGCTGCATCGTGCGGGAGCAGCTGATCGACTGGCTGCGCTGCGAGCACCCGTACGCGCTGCCCCGGATCAACACCGCGGCGGCGCCCGGCCGCAGGGACGAGGGCCAGGACCGGGGCCGGGCGCCGATGCCCGACTCCAAGGACCTGGGACCGGGGCCCGGCGCCCGCTGAGCCACGAGCGCGGGCCCCGACCCGGACCACGGGCCACGGGCCGCAGGTGTTCTTACAGTCCGCGCATCGACCGCAGATCCAGGTGCCGCAGCACCCGGTCGACGATCTCCGGGTCGTTGCCCGGCTCGCTGCGGGCGGCCAGCACCTCGTGCCGGGCCGCGGAGAGCATGTCCTCCTGGATGCGGCGCAGCGCCTTGAGCCGGGCCAGCCGCCGCGCGTGACTGCCGCGGCGCTCCTCGTCCACGATGTCCGGCGAGATGCGGGCGCCGACCTCCAGCGCCCGGCGGTAGAGCATCTCGATCAGCTCCTCGTCCAGTTCCTCATCGCGCTCGATCTGCTTGAGCCTGCTCCTGGCAGCGGTCATCGCCCGTACCGCCAGGGCCCGTTCCAGGTCGTGCTCGGCCTCGATGTCGCTGCGCACGCCCAGCCGCTTGACCAGCCAGGGCAGGGTGAGCCCCTGCACGACGAGGGTGGCGAGCACCACCGCGAAGGCGATGAAGAGCAGTTCCTCGCGGGCCGGGAAGCGCCCGTCGTGGTCGGTGGTGAGCGGGATCGCCAGCGCCAGCGCCACCGACGCCACCCCGCGCATCCCCGACCACCACATGATGACGGTCTCCCGCCAGGTCATCGGGATGTCCTCGTCCATGTCCCGGAGCGTGTGCAGCCGTCTGGCCACCCATGAGGCCGGCAGCAGATAGAGCAGCCGCACCCCGACCACGACGGCCACCACCAGGCCCGCGTGCTGCAGCATCTCCCCCCGGTAGCCGGCGCCGACGTTGAAGACGGTGTGCAGTTCCAGGCCGATCAGGCCGAACGCGATACCGGTGATGAGGGTGTCCACGATCTCCCAGAAGGTGTTGCCCACCAGCCGGGCCTGGACGTCGTCGGCCTCGAAGGCGTGCTCGGCCAGGAAGAGCGCGGTGGTGAGCACCGCCAGCACCCCCGAGCCGTGGAACTCCTCGGCGAGCGCGTAGGAGGCGAACGGCACCAGCAGCGACAGGCCGATCTGCAAGGTGGCGTCGCCGACCACGCCCATCAGCTTGTTGGCGGCCCAGCCGAGCGCCAGCCCGACGGCGACCGCGACCACCGCGGACAGCAGCAGCTCAAGCGCCGCGTGCGGCAGCGAGAACTCGCCGGAGACCGCCGCCGCGACCGCCACGTGGTAGAGCACGATCGCGGTGACGTCGTTGAAGAGCCCCTCGCCCTCCAGGATCGAGATCATGCGGCGGGGCAGCCCCAGCGCGCCGGCCACCGCGGTGGCGGCCACCGGGTCGGGCGGCGCGACGAGCGCGCCCAGCGCGCAGGCGGCGGCCAGCGAGATCCCGGGCACCACCGCGTCGGCGACCGCGGCCACCGCCGCGGTGGTGACGAAGACCAGCCCCACCGCGAGCAGGAGGATGGCCCGCTTGTTGGCCGCGAACTGCCGCCAGGAGGTGCGCTGTACGGCCGCGTAGAGCAGCGGGGGCAGCAACAGCGGCAGGATCAGGTCCGGGTCGATCCGTACGTTCGGCACGAACGGGATCAGCGCCAGCACACCGCCGAGCAGCGTCATCAGCACCGGCGCCGGCAGTTTCAGCCGGTCGCTGAGCGGCACCACGACGATGGCCGCGAGCATGAGCACAAAGAACAGGGCGAGCTGATCCACGCCCGTAGGGTGCCATGTCCATTACGGATGAGGGGCCGTCAATCGCCGGACGGACGGCTATTTCGTCGCGGCGGTCGCTTCGCTGTCCCGGTTCGTACCGGAGCGCGGCTGCGGGCCGTCCGCGGGGCCGCGGCTGAACTCCCGCCGCATCGCCCGGTGCACGATCCCGGCGTCCATGAACTCCGGCCCGTAGGCGGTGTACCCGAGCCGCTCGTAGAACGGCAGGGCGTGCACCTGCGCCTCCAGGTAGATCCCGGCAAGGCCGAGCCGGCCGGCCTCCTCCTCAAGGGCCCGCACCAGCCGGGCGCCGACACCGCCGCCGCGGGCCGCCTTGAGCACGGCGAGCCGGCCGAGCACCGCCAGCCGCGGGTCGCCGCCGTTCTTCCCGGCGGCGTCCTCGCCGAGCAGCAGCCGGCCGGTGCCGGCGCCTTCGGCCAGCGCGTGCACGGCCCGGTCGTCCTTGCCGTCCCACTCCAGGTCCGGGGGTACGTCCTGCTCCACCACGAAGACCTCGTGCCGGATCGCGTGCACCTCGGCCATGCCGGCCGGCTCGTCGGCCGGCACGATCCGCACCACCGGAAAACCGCCGCTCACTCGCTGTCCGCGCGCACGACGTCCAGCGCGTGCTGGAGGTCGGCCGGATAGCCGCTGGCGAACTCGACCCACTCGCCGTCGGCGGGGTGCTCGAAGCCGAGCCGTACCGCATGCAGCCACTGCCGGGTCAGGCCCAGCCGCTTGGCCATGGTGGGGTCGGCGCCGTAGGTGAGGTCGCCGACGCACGGGTGCCGGTGGGCGGACATGTGCACCCGGATCTGGTGGGTCCTGCCGGTCTCCAGCTTGATGTCGAGCAGGCTGGCCGAGCGGAACGCCTCGATCAGGTCGTAGTGGGTGACCGAGGGCTTGCCGTCGGCGGTGACCGCCCACTTGTAGTCGTGCTGCGGGTGCCGGCCGACGGGCGCGTCGATGGTGCCGCTCATCGGGTCGGGGTGGCCCTGGACCAGGGCGTGGTAGCGCTTGTCCACCACCCGGTCCCGGAACTGTGCCTTGAGCAGGGTGTACGCCCGCTCCGACTTGGCCACCACCATCAGCCCGGAGGTGCCGACGTCCAGTCGGTGCACGATGCCCTGGCGCTCGGCGGCGCCCGAGGTGGAGATCCGGTAGCCGGCCGCGGCCAGGCCGCCGATCACGGTGGTGCCGGTCCAGCCGGGGCTGGGGTGGGCGGCGACCCCGACCGGCTTGACCACGACGACCACGTCGTCGTCGTCGTGGATGATCTCCATGCCCTCGACCGGCTCGGCGACGATCCGGACCGGTTCGGCCGGCGCGGGCATCTCGACTTCGAGCCACGCGCCGCCGTGCACCCGCTCGGACTTGCCCGCGGCGGAGCCGTCGATGGAGACCTTGCCCGCAGCGGCCAGCTCGGCGGCTTTGGTCCGCGAGAAACCGAACATACGGGCGATGGCGGCGTCGACGCGCTCGCCTTCGAGGCCATCGGGAACGGGCAGGGAACGGACTTCGGGAACGGTGCTCACCTGATCGAGTATGGCGCCTCAGCCGTGCTGCTTGGTGCCGTCCGGGTCCACACCGCGGAAGGAGAGCAGCACGATCAGCACACCACCGCAGCAGATCGCCGAGTCCGCGAGGTTGAAGACCGCGAAGTGCTCGGGCGCGATGAAGTCCACCACCCGGCCCTGGAAGCCGCCGGGAGCGCGGAAGACGCGGTCGGTGAGGTTGCCGAAGGCGCCGCCGAGCAGCAGACCGAGCGCGACCGCCCAGGGCATGCTGTACAGGCGGCGGGAGAGCCGGACGATGACCGCGATGACCCCGACCGCGATCACCGTGAAGACGATCGTCATGCCCTGGCCGAGACCGAAGGCGGCGCCGGCGTTCCGGATCGCGTCGAAGCGCAGGTAGTGCCCGAAGACATCGATCGGGTCGTGGTGCTCCAGGCTGTGCACGACCCAGAGCTTGGAGAGCAGGTCGAGGAGGTAGGCGAGCGCGGCGACCCCTATCAGGACCGCGATCCGCCGCCGGCGGGCGGCCGGGTCACGGCGGGCGCCGCTGCCGGCGGCCTGCTCGGCCCCGAGGCCGCCTCCGTCGGTGCCCGCGGCGGTGTCCGAACCGGCGTTCTCGGACGGGTCCTCGGCGGCGTCCCCCGCGGCGTCCGCGCCGGCGGCTCCGGACGGACTGCCCGCCCCGGACCGTGCGGCGGCTTCCGAGGCGCTTTCCGGAGCGGGTTCCGGAGCGCTTTCCGGGGCGGCTTCCGGAGTGGCGGCGTACGGCGACGGGTCGGTGCGCCCCGCCGCCTCGTCCGGCGTGCCCGGTGTGGTGATGGTGCGCTCCGCTTCCGTCACGTGAGTTCCTCAGCCGTCGTGCTCCGTACCCGCCAGGCCGAATCCTGACTGCTGACGAGGGTACGGCACAGGCGCGCCGGGGGTCCGCCCGCGGGGTTTCAGCGGCGCTCCTGCCGCTGCTTGTCGTCCAGGCAGAGGACGGCCCGCGGGAACGCCTGCATCCTGGCCTTCCCGATCGGGTTCCCGCACACCTCGCAGAGACCGTACGTGCCCTCGTCGAGCCGCTGCAGGGCATGGTCGGCCTGGCTCAGCGTCTCGCGGGTGTTGGCGGCCAGCGCCAGCTCGTACTCGCGGGTGATGTTCTTGCTGCCGGTGTCGGCCTCGTCACCCGTGCTGTCCCCCGAGTCCCGCATCAGGCCCGCGACGGCTGCCTCGGACGCGACCAGCTCGGACTTCAGCCGCTCGACCTCGGCCAGCAGGTCGGACCTGGCCTCCTCCACCTCCTCGGGCGTCCAGGGGTCCTCGCCGGGGAGGACGGCCAGGGTGCCCGGTTGCGCCGCGATACGGGCGGCGGGGACCGGGGACCCCGATGTCGCGGCCGAGTCGGCCACGGTCTTCTTCGCTGCCACCTTGCGGGCTCCTGTCTTCTTCGCGGCCGCGGCTTTCCCGGCCGCGGCCGTCCTGGCCGGCGCCTTCTTCGCTGGCGCCTTCTTCACGGCCTTCTTGGCCGTGTCCTTGCGGGCCGGACTCCGCCGGCCCGCGCCGGTGCCGGCCGGGCTCGTCGTCGAGCCGTCGGCGGCCGGTCCGGCCCCGGCGGCCTCGGCCTCCGTGCCGGACCCGGCGGTCCTGCCCGCCGGTTTCCCGCCCGCGGCGTTCGCCGCGGGTTTCTTCCGCGCCGCCTTCGCGGCCGGCGCCTTCTTCTTCGTCGCGCCCCTCACCGTCTTCTCTGCGGCCATGGCGGCGACCCCTTCACCTCGGTGATCTTGTTCGCGAATCGTGCCGGAACGGTAAATCGGCCGTGGACCCGCGGCAACGGGGGCACGCTGCCTGGCCGACCCGGCCGCCCAGGGGCAGACAGGTCTCCATCCGTTGTGCCCAGCTCACCGTGAGGTATTCCGGCCCGCCGCCCGGACCATGCCGGAAAGCCGCCATTCGGGTCTGCGGGCCACCCCGGGCGGCCGGACAAGCGGTCGGCCGCGACGCGTCCGGCGCCGTACACTGACCCGTAGCGAAAGGCATGGATGGGACGAGTAGTGCCGCACGCAGCCAAGAGCGACCCGGGGACGGTGGAAGCCCGGGGGTGTGCGCGGTGCGAAGATCACCCCGGAGCCGCCGGAAGAAAGCCCCCGGGCGAGTAGAACCGGCTTCGCGGCCCCTAATGAGGGGGCGGCGCGCGTCCGCGAGGACACCGAGCGCCGCCAAGGAGGGTGGTACCGCGGGAGCACCTCGCTCTCGTCCCTCCGACGGAAGTACGCGACAAGCGACAAGCGTCCGCCGGAGGAATCAGGTCCCGATGAACACCCCGAGCCAGCCGCAGTACCGCCAGGTGCCCGCACAGGTCGACCTGCCCGCCCTCGAACACGAGGTGCTGGCGCTGTGGAACGAGCGCAAGACCTTCGCCCGCTCGGTCGAGCAGACCGAGGGCCTGCCGGACTGGGTCTTCTACGAGGGCCCGCCCACCGCCAACGGCATGCCCGGCGCCCACCACATCGAGGCCCGCGTCTTCAAGGACGTCTTCCCGCGCTTCAAGACGATGCAGGGACACCATGTGACCCGCAAGGCCGGCTGGGACTGCCACGGCCTGCCGGTCGAGCTGGCCGTGGAGAAGGAGCTGGGCTTCACCGGCAAGCAGGACATCGAGGCGTACGGCATCGCCGAGTTCAACGCGAAGTGCCGCGAGTCGGTGACCCGGCACACCGACGCCTTCGCCGAGCTGACCGAGCGCATGGGCTACTGGGTGGACCTGGAGGACGCCTACCGGACCATGGACCCCTCCTACATCGAGTCCGTGTGGTGGTCGCTCCAGCAGATCTTCGGCAAGGGCCTGCTGGTCCAGGACTACCGGGTGGCCCCCTGGTGTCCCCGCGACCAGACCAGCCTCTCCGACCACGAGCTGGCGCAGGGCTACGAGAACATCGTCGACCCGTCGGTCTATGTGCGCTTCCCGCTGACCTCGGGCCCGCTGGCCGGTCAAGCGGCACTGCTGGTGTGGACCACCACCCCCTGGACGCTGGTCTCCAACACCGCGGTGGCCGCGCACCCGGACGTCACCTACGTCGTCGCCACCGACGGCACCGAGCAGCTGGTCGTCGCCGAGCAGCTGGTCGGCAAGGCGCTGGGCGAAGGATGGACGCCGACCGGGCAGACCTTCACCGGGCGCGAGATGGAGCGCTGGACATACCAGCGGCCGTTCGCCTTCGTCGACATCCCGGACGCGCACTATGTGCTCAACGCCGAGTACGTCACCACCGAGGACGGCACCGGTCTGGTCCACCAGTCCCCCGCCTTCGGCGAGGAGGACCTCAAAGCCTGCCGCGCCTACGGCCTGCCGGTGGTCAACCCGGTGCGCCTGGACGGCACCTTCGAGCCCGAGGTGCCGCTGGTCGGCGGGGTCTTCTTCAAGAAGGCCGACGAGGCGCTGGTCGCCGAGCTGGCGGCCACCGGACGGCTCTTCCGGCACGTGCCCTACGAGCACAGCTACCCGCACTGCTGGCGCTGCCACACCGCGCTGCTCTACTACGCCCAGCCGTCCTGGTACATCAGGACCACCGCGGTCAAGGACGCGCTGCTGCGGGAGAACGAGCGGACCAACTGGTACCCGGAGAACGTCAAGCACGGCCGCTACGGCGACTGGCTCGACAACAACGTCGACTGGGCGCTGTCCCGCAACCGCTACTGGGGCACCCCGCTGCCCATCTGGCGCTGTGCCGACGGCCACCTGACCTGCGTCGGCTCGCTCACCGAACTCTCCGAGCTGACCGGCGCCGACCAGTCCGGGCTCGACCCGCACCGCCCCTTCATCGACGCGGTCACCTTCCCCTGCCCGACCTGCTCGGCCACCGCGACCCGGGTACCCGAAGTGATCGACGCCTGGTACGACTCGGGCTCGATGCCGTTCGCGCAGTGGGGCTACCCGTACCGCAACAAGGACGTCTTCGAGCGGACGTACCCGGCGCAGTTCATCTCCGAGGCGATCGACCAGACCCGCGGCTGGTTCTACACGCTGATGGCGATTGGCACGGTGGTCTTCGACCGGTCGTCGTACGAGAACGTGGTCTGCCTCGGCCACATCCTCGCCGAGGACGGCCGCAAGATGTCCAAGCACCTGGGCAACATCCTGCAGCCGATCCCGCTGATGGACCAGCACGGGGCCGACGCGGTCCGCTGGTTCATGGCGGCCGGCGGCTCCCCGTGGGCGGCCCGCCGGGTCGGCCACAACACCATCCAGGAAGTGGTCCGCAAGACCCTGCTCACCTACTGGAACACGGTCGCCTTCCAGGCGCTGTACGCCCGCACCGCGGGCTGGGCGCCGAGCGCGGCCGACCCGGCGCTCGGGGAGCGCCCGCTGCTCGACCGCTGGCTGGCCGGTGAGCTCAACGTGCTGGTGCGGGACGTCACGCAGGCGCTGGAGTCCTTCGACACCCAGCGCGCCGGCAAGCTGCTCTCCGCCTTCGTGGACGACCTCTCCAACTGGTACGTGCGCAGGTCCCGGCGGCGGTTCTGGCAGGGGGACGCGGCGGCGCTGCGGACCCTGCACGACGTGGTCGAGACGGTGACCCGGCTGATGGCGCCGCTGGTGCCGTTCATCACCGAGCGGGTCTGGCAGGACCTGGTGGTCCCGGTCGTGCCGGACGCGCCCGACTCCGTGCATCTGGCCTCCTGGCCCGAGGTGGCGGCGGACCGGATCGACCCGGCGCTGTCCGAACGGATGCATTTGGTGCGGCGGCTGGTGGAACTGGGCCGCGCGACCCGGGCGGAGTCCGGGGTCAAGACCCGGCAGCCGCTGTCGCGGGCGCTGGTCGCCGCGGCGGGCTTCGGGGAGCTCTCGGAGGAGTTGCGGGCGCAGGTCGCCGAGGAGCTGAACGTCTCCACGCTGGCCTCGCTCTCCGAGGTGGGCGGTTCGCTCGTCGACACCTCGGCGAAGGCGAACTTCCGGGCGCTGGGGAAGCGGTTCGGCAAGGGGGTCCAGGCGGTCGCCGCGGCGGTGGCCGCGGCGGACGCGGCGGCGTTGTCGGCGGACCTGCGCGAACACGGCAAGGCGACGGTCACCGTCGACGGGGACGTGGTGACTCTCACACCGGACGAGGTGATCATCACCGAAACCCCGCGCGAGGGCTGGTCGGTCGCCTCCGACTCCGGCGCGACGGTCGCCCTCGACCTGGACATCACCCCGGCCCTCCGCCTGGCGGGCCTGGCCCGCGACGCGATCCGGCTGATCCAGGAGGCCCGGAAAAACTCGGGGCTGGACGTAGCCGACCGGATCGCGGTGCGCTACGGCGCGGCGAGCCCGGAGCTGGCGTCGGCCCTGTCGGCCCACGCGGGCCTGATCGCCGAGGAGGTCCTCGCCACCGACTTCGCCGAGGGCGCCCCCGCCCCGGACTTCGGGCCCGCCTTCACCGACGAGCCGCTGGGCCTCACCTTCCACCTCCGCAAGTCCTGATCCACCGAACGCAGCTGGGCCCCCCGGGGAGAAACCGGGGGGCCCAGCTGGGGTGGTGCGGGCGGCACCGTGGTCGAACGGTCAGTTGTCGTCCTCGTCGATCAGAAATCCCCGCATCGGGGTCGGCGCCTGCTGCAGCGGCGCGGGCCCCTGCGGCCGTACCGGCGCCATCGGCTGCGTCATCGCCGGGGACATCTGCTGCTGCCCTCCGTATGTGGGCCCGGGGCCGTGCCCCATGCCCTGACCGCCGCCGTACGACGGACCCGACCCGTTGTGCCCCATCGCCCCGGCACCCGCGGGAGCCATCCCGCTCATGGAGTTGCCCCCCATGGAACCGGTCATCGAAGAAGCGGAGGGCAGCGACGGCGCCGGCGGCGGCGTCGTCCGCGGCGGGGCGAGCGAATCGTCCGCCTGGTTCTCCAGCTGGCGCAGCTGGGACTCCAGGTAGGACTTCAGCCTCGTCCGGTACTCCCGCTCGAACCCGCGCAGATCCTCGACCTTGCGCTCCAGGGTCGCGCGAGCGGACTCCAGCGAGCCCATCGCGACGCGGTGCTTCTCCTGCGCGTCCCGCTCCAGTGCGTCCGCCTTGGCGCGGGCGTCCCGCTCCAGGCCCTCCGCGCGGCTGCGCGCCTCACCGACGATCTTGTTGGCCTCGGACCGCGCCTCGGCGATGGCCTGGTCCGCGGTCTGCTGGGCGAGCGACAGGACGCGGGCGGCGCTGTCGCCACCGGGGCCCTGCTGCTGCATGGGGTGCTGGCCCATGGGGCCGGGACCCTGCTGCTGCATCGGGTGCTGGCCCATCGGACCGGGACCCTGCATACCGGGCGGTCCCTGCATGGGATGACCCTGCTGCTGCATCGGGTGCTGGCCCATCGGCCCCTGCTGCTGCATACCGGGGCCCATGCCGCCCTGCTGCATCGGGTGACCCTGCTGCTGCATCGGGTGCTGGCCCATCGGACCGGGACCCTGCTGGCCGCTCGGCCCCGGCGGCAACTGCGGTGCACCACCGGGCAGCTGGGGCGGCCCCATCTGCTGCGGCATCTGCTGCTGCACCGGCTGCGGTCCGGATATGGCGGCGGGCACCGGCCGGTCCTGTTGTTCCGGCTTGCGCATGCCCTGCTGCTGGTTCTGCGCGGCGGCTCGCGTCGCGGCGGCCAGCTTGGCCCGCAGGTCCTCGTTCTCGCGGAGCAGTCGGGTCAGCTCCGCCTCCACCTCGTCGAGGAAGGCGTCGACCTCGTCCTCGTCATAGCCCTCTCGGAGGCGGACGGTCGTGAACTGCTTGTTCCGAACGTCCTCGGGGGTCAGCGGCATCTCTTCACCTCAACGTGATCGTCGACATATCAGTAGCCCGCACCAGTCATCCTCGCAAGCCCCCCAGTACTTGAAGCAGGATGAGCACGATGATCATCAGTACAAAGAAGGACAGATCGAGCGCCACGCCCCCGAGACGCAACGGCGGGATGAACCGCCGCAGAAGCTTGAGTGGCGGGTCCGTGACAGTGTAGGTGCCCTCCAGGACGACGACCATCGCCTTCCCAGGGTGCCATGAACGGGCGAACTGGAAGACGTAATCCATCACCAATCGGAAAAGCAGGACAGCGAAGAAGCACGCAAGTGCGATCCACAGCACTTGGAGTGCGATGTCCATCGCGCTTCCCTCTCCCCTGATCGTTGCCGTTCCCGACTGGTCCTGCGGTCGCGTGCTGTTCAGCTCTGGTTGAAGAACCCACCCTCGGCGATCCGGGCTTTGTCCTCCGCCGTGACATCGACGTTAGCAGGCGAGAGCAGAAAGACCTTCTGCGTCACCCGCTCGATGCTCCCATGAAGACCGAAGACCAGACCCGCCGCGAAGTCGACAAGTCGCTTTGCGTCCGTATCGTCCATCTCCGTCAAGTTCATGATCACCGGCGTACCTTCACGGAAGTGTTCCCCGATGGTACGGGCTTCGTTGTAGGTCCGGGGGTGGAGAGTCGTGATCCGGTAGGGCTCTCGCTCTGAGACGACCTTGGGCATGATCACCGGTGCGTTCTTCTCCAGGGTGTGACGTTCGGGTGTGATGGATGCCACTGGGGCAATCCGCGGTTCGCGGGGGGCCGGGGCGTGAATGAGCCGGGGCGGCTCGTCCTGCGGCGGCTGGTGCTGGACCGGCGCCGGGACGTGCTGACGCCGAGGAACGCGCTCGGGCTCGGGGACGGTTCGGCCGCTGGGCGGCGCCGCCATCTCCGGTTCGAACTCGTCATCGGGGTCGAAACCCGGTCCGTCGTATCCGTCGTCCTCCACGAGGCCGAGGTAGACCGCCATTTTGCGCATCGCGCCGGCCATGCTCTGCGTCCTCTCAGCGGGGTTGCGGTCCTGGGCCGCCGTTGGGACGGCCGCCACACCATATTTATGCTGTGGTCCGACTTGTTCGGTGACGTTACCGGAGCCGCGGACGGACTCCGAGCACCGCCGTACCGACGCGTACATGTGTCGCTCCGGCCGCCACCGCGTGCTCGAGGTCCTGGCTCATCCCCGCCGAGACCATGTTCGCAGCCGGATGAGTCTCCCGCAGCCGGGATGAGATATCCATCAACCGATCGAATGCCGCTCGGGGTTGCCCGGCGTACTCGCCGGCCAGCGGTGCTACCGTCATCACCCCGTCGATGCGCAGTCCGGCCGCGGCCGCGATGGCGTCGGCGAGTTCGCCGACCGCGTCGGGTGCCACCCCGCCGCGTTCGCCCCGCTCGCCGGATCCGGCGTCGAGGGCGACCTGGACCAGGCAGCCGACCTCCCGTCCCGCGGCGGTGGCCGCGGTGGAGAGGGCGCCGACCAGCCGGAGCCGGTCGACGGAATGCACATGATCAGCGTATCCGACCACGCTACGGGCCTTGTTGGTCTGCAACTGGCCCACGAAGTGCCAGCCCAGCGGGAGATCGGCGCACTCGGCCGCCTTGGGGGCGGCCTCCTGGTCGCGGTTCTCCGCCACTTCGCGCACGCCGAGGCCGGCCAGCAGCCGGACGTCGCTCGCCGGGTAGGTCTTGGTGACCACGATCAGCGTGACGTCCTTGCGGTCCCGGCCGCCGGCTTCGCAGGCGGTGGCGATCCGCTCCTCCACCCGGGCCAGGTGCGCGGCGAGTTCCGCTGCCCGGGCAGCGCGGGGGTCGTTCACCGGAGTCCGTCCAGCCAGACATAGCCGGCGAGCCGGCCGGTGGCACGGTCCCGGCGGTACGAGAAATGATCGGCGGACTCCAGCGTGCAGACCGCCGGAGCCTGTGTCACCCGCACGCCGCAGCGCGCGAGTTGAGCGCGTACGCCGGCGCTCACGTCGACCGCGGGCGTACCCCGGCTCGTCTCGGCGTACGCCTCGGGTACGACGGCGGCCACGTCGTCACGCATCGCGGCGGGCACTTCGTAGCACTTGCCGCAGACCGCGGGGCCGAGCACGGCGGTGATCCGGGCCGGGTCTGCGCCCTGCGCCACCATCGTCCCAACGGCGGCGGGTACCACCCCGGCGACCAGTCCCGGCCGCCCCGCGTGCGCCGCGGCCGCCACCCCGGCCGACGGGTCGGCGAGCAGCACCGGTACGCAGTCGGCGGTGAGCACCGCGAGGGTGAGATCGGTTCTGCGGGTGACGAGCGCGTCCACCGCGGGGACCGGGTCCGTGCCCCAGGGGGCGTCGACCACCGCGACGTCCCGGCCGTGCACCTGGTTCATCCACACCACCCGGGCGGGGTCGCGGCCGAGCGCGCCGGCGGCGAGGTCCCGGTTGGCGTGCACGGCGGCCGGGTCGTCGCCGACCGCGCCGCCGAGGTTGAGGCTGTCATGAGGAACGGCGCTCACCCCGCCCCACCTGTCGGTGAAGGCGAAGTGCGCGCCGTCCACTGCTGTGCGGTGCCCTATCACTGCCGGGCGGTCACTTCAGGAAGTCCGGGACGTCGAGTTCCTCGGCGGCCGAGTCCTGGTAGGGGCGGGCCGGCGGCACCACGGGCTGGTGCGTCGGAGTGGGGGTCTCGGCGACCGGCTCGGTCTCCCGCTCCGGCTCGGCCGGGGCAAGCGGCAGGTCGCCGATGCGCGGGTAGGAGGGCGCCGGCCGCGGGCTGTCGTTCCGTACGTCGCCGGCCGGGGCGGCCTCGTCGCGGGCCGGGTACGGGTTGAGCACCCGGTCCCGGGAGCCCTTCGGCGGCGGCTGCCCGCCGTCGAAGCCGGCCGCGATGACGGTGACCCGGACCTCGTCGCCGAGCGCGTCGTCGATGACCGCGCCGAAGATGATGTTGGCCTCGGGGTGCGCGGCCTCGCTGACCAGTTGGGCGGCTTCGTTGATCTCGAACAGGCCGAGGTCGGAGCCGCCGGAGATGGAGAGCAGGACACCGCGGGCGCCGTCGATCGACGCTTCGAGCAGCGGCGAGGAGATCGCCATCTCGGCGGCCGCCACCGCCCGGTCGTCGCCGCGGGCCGAACCGATGCCCATGAGCGCGGAACCGGCCTCGGACATCACCGACTTGACGTCGGCGAAGTCCAGGTTGATCAGACCGGGGGTGGTGATCAGATCGGTGATGCCCTGCACACCGGAGAGCAGCACCTGGTCGGCGGAGCGGAACGCGTCCAGCACGCTGACCTGGCGGTCCGAGATGGAGAGCAGACGGTCGTTGGGGATGACGATCAGAGTGTCGACATTCTCCCGCAGTCCGGCGATACCGTCCTCGGCCTGGTTGGCACGGCGACGGCCCTCGAAGGTGAAGGGGCGGGTGACCACACCGATGGTCAGCGCACCCAGTGAGCGGGCGATGTTGGCGACCACCGGGGCGCCGCCGGTGCCGGTGCCGCCGCCTTCGCCCGCGGTGACGAAGACCATGTCGGCGCCCTTGAGCACCTCTTCGATCTCCTCACGGTGGTCTTCGGCGGCCTTGCGGCCGACATCGGGGTTGGCGCCCGCGCCGAGGCCACGGGTCAGTTCACGGCCGACGTCGAGCTTGACGTCGGCGTCGCTCATCAGGAGGGCCTGTGCATCGGTATTGATCGCGATGAACTCGACGCCCTTGAGACCGACCTCGATCATCCGGTTGATGGCGTTGACACCACCGCCGCCGATGCCGACGACCTTGATGACTGCGAGGTAGTTCTGGGGTGCTGCCACGTCGAAGCCCTCTCGCCTCGATTACGAATCGTGTGGGACGGTCGATGGCCCGCCGGTTGCCGTTCTGAACCCTAACCGTGAGGTTTAGGGTTACCAGTATGCCTGTCCCACGTGTTCTCTTGGGACAGGACACTAAGTCGACAAGCGGTAGCGGTTCAACGAACACGCCGAACCTACCGTTTTTCTTTTCACCCTATGTGATCACGCCATCGACCGACGAGCCAGGGTCGCACACCTCGCGGACCCCGTCGGACCACGCGTCAACTCCCTGACGCGGCAGGGGCGGTGGGGGCACTGACGTCGTAGTGGCCGGCGTGCGGCTCGGCCTTCATCAGCGCTGTGAGCACGGCGGCCTTCCGCGATCCCTCCTGCGCGCTCCCCCACACCACCTCGCGCCCGCGGTTCAGTTCGACGGTGATCCCGTCGTAGGAACGTACCCGGATGGCCGTCGCCTGGCCCCGTACCGAATCGGGAAGATCGCCGGCGACCGCAATCGCCGACTGCAGCAGGCGCGTTGTTCCGAAATGGAGAAGGCTCGCGGACTGCACCGGAGTCAATTGCACCAGCGGTACTCCGGCAGGTGCCCGGCCGACGGTGGCGAATCGCACTCCGGCACGGTCGACTTCGGTGAACTCGGAGCCGCTTCGGAGTACCGCGGAAGGCGTTCGCTCGGTCACTTTCACCGTCACGGTGTGCGGCCAGGAGTGCCCGACCTGGACGGCGCCGATCCGGGGCAGGGCCTTGAGCAGCCGTTCGCGCACCGCGCCGTTGTCGACGGAGAAGAGCGGGCCGCCGAGCGGTACGGCGGCGGCCCGCTTGATCTGATCGGTGGTCAGTTCGCGGTTGCCGCTGACCGAGACGGTGGTGGCCGCGAAGAGCGAGGAGCCGTACACCGCCCAGGTGCCGCCGCCCACCAGCACGCTGAGCACGACGAGCCCGGCCAGCACCAGCCGTCCGCGCGGTGTCCCGCCCCGCCGCCCGGTCCCGGCCGCCCCTGCCGGGGCGGTGGACCGGGCGGAGGGGGCTGCGGTCGCTGGTCGGGGCACGTCGGCCTCCCGTGTGTTGACGCCCCGGGGGGGCTGTTGCCGTCGGCTCCGGTCGAGTCCGGTCGTCCCCTATCGTGCCCGGTTGGCCGCGACCGCCTCGTACACCATGCCGAGCAGCAGCTCGTCGGCGTCACGGCGGCCGAACTCAGCGGCGGCGCGCGACATGTCGTACAGGCGGTGCGGGTCGGTGAGCACCGGCAGCACATTGCCGAGCACCCAGTCGGGGGTCAGCTCCGCGTCGTCCACCAGCAGACCGCCGCCGGCCTTGACCACCGGCTGCGCGTTGAGCCGCTGTTCGCCGTTGCCGATCGGCAGCGGCACGTACGCGGCGGGCAGGCCGACCGCGGAGAGTTCGGCGACGGTCATGGCGCCGGCCCGGCAGAGCATCATGTCGGCGGCGGCGTACGCGAGATCCATCCGGTCCAGGTACGGCACCGGGCGGTACGGCGGCATACCGGGCATGTTGTCGGACTGCGGCAGTTCGTTCTTCGGGCCGACCGCGTGCAGGATCTGGACGCCGGACTGCTGGAGCCGCGGGGCGACCGTGGTGACCACCTCGTTGAGCCGGCGGGCGCCCTGGGAGCCCCCGGAGACCAGCAGGGTGGGCAGGTTCTGGTCGAGTCCGAGGACATGCCGGGCCTCCGGGCGGGCCGCGGCCCGGTCCAGGGTGGCGATGGTGCGCCGCAGCGGGATGCCGATGTAGCGGGCGTCGCGCAGCTTGCTGTCCGGGGTGGAGACGGCCACCGCGTGCGCGTACCGGGAGCCGATCTTGTTGGCCAGGCCGGGGCGGGCGTTCGCCTCGTGCACCACGATCGGCACGCCGAGCCGCTTGGCCGCCAGATAGCCGGGCAGCGCCACGTAACCGCCGAAGCCGACCAGGCAGTCGGCCTTGGTGCGTTCCAGGATCTGCTCGGCGGCCTTGATGGTGCCGCGCAACCGGCCCGGCACGGTGATCAGTTCGGGGGTCGGCCGGCGTGGCAGCGGAACGGCGGGGATCAGGGCGAGTTCATAGCCGCGTTCGGGCACCAGCCTGGTCTCCAGGCCGCGTTCGGTGCCCAGTGCGGTGATTCCCACCGTCGGGTCCTGCCTGCGCAGGGCATCGGCGAGCGCGAGCGCCGGCTCGATGTGGCCGGCGGTCCCCCCACCGGCGAGTACGACATGCACCGAAATTCACCGCTCTCCGGACGGCCGCCTTCCGGCGTGCCGTCGCATCGTCCTTCTCACAGCCCCGGTCAGGGGGTTGGTCCGCCTCTTCCGCCCCCGCACGGCGAGTGCCGCTCGCGCCGCGGGCTCGCTCCTGGCGAAGGAGATCAGCAGCCCGATCGCGAACATGGTCGGCAGGATGGCGGAGCCTCCGTAGGAGAACAGCGGGAGCGGGACTCCGGCGATCGGCAGCAGGCCGAGCACCGCACCGATGTTGATCACGGCCTGCACCGTGATCCAGGTGGTCACGCCACCCGCTGCGAACCTGACGAAGGGGTCCTCCGTACGACCGGCCACGCGGATACCCGCGTAGCCTAGTGCCGCGAAGAGGGCCAGGACCGACAGTGTCCCCGCAAGGCCCAGTTCCTCCCCGGTCACGGCGAAGATGAAGTCGGTGTGCGGTTCCGGGAGTTCACCCCATTTCTCCACACTGGCCCCGAGGCCGGAGCCGAACCAGCCGCCGGACGCGAGGGCGTAGATGCCGTGCACGGCCTGCCAGCAGCCGTGGTCGGGGTCGGTGGCGGCGATGCAGTGCAGCCGGCTCATCCGGTTGGAGTTGGTGCCGATGGCCAGGGCGCCCAGCGCGGCGGCGCCGGCCAGTACGCCGGAGAAGAGCCGGGTGGGGGCGCCGGCCAGCCAGAGCATGCCGAACAGGACGGCGGTGAGGATCATGGCGGTGCCCATGTCGCCGCCGAGCATGATCAGGCCGAGCAGCAGGACGGCGACCGGGACCAGCGGGACGAGCAGGTGCTTCCACTGGACCAGCAGGTTCTTGTCGCCCTTGCGGGCCAGCAGGTCGGCGCCCCACATGGCGAGGGCGAGTTTGCCGAACTCGCTCGGCTGGAGCTGGAAGGGGCCGCCGATGGAGATCCAGTTGGTGTTGCCGTTGACCGTCTGCCCGATTCCCGGCACCTGTACGAGCACCATCAAGAACACCGCGCCGAGCAGCAGTGGGTAGGCCAGCGCGCGGTGCAGCTTGACCGGCAGCCGGGCGGCGGCCCAGAGCAGTACGGCGCCGATGGCCACCGCGAGGAGTTGCTTGCGGAAGTAGAACGTGGAGGGCAGTCCGTTCTGCAGTGCGACGATCTGGGAGGCGGAGTAGACCATCACCAGGCCCAGCACGGTGATCAGCAGTCCGGCGCCGAGGATCACGTAGTAGGCGGTCAGCGGCCGGTCCCATGCCTCGCGCAGCCGCTGCGGAAGGCGGGCGGCGCCGCGCCGCGCGCTGCCCCGCGGGGCGGCTTTCCGGCCGGGCAGCGACAGCCCGGGCACGGCCCGCGCCCCGGCGCGGCCCGCCGGTGCCCTGTCCGCGGGCGGGCGCGCCACCCCGGGCGCGGCCCGTCCGGCGGCCTGCACGTCCGCCGGGCGGCGCCGGGCCGGGCTGCCGGACGCGGCTCCCGGCCGCCCGCCCGCCGCGGGCCGGTCCGCGCTCATACGCCTCTCCCCCCGCCCCACGGTGCCCCCACCGGTCCGGGTGAGCCGCTCCGCACCCGGCGTCCGCCCGGCAAGACCGCCGCCGGCAGGAAGACCTGGGCAAGCGGACCCGCCGCCCGTCCACCGCCCGGCCGTGAGCACCGCGCTGGGTCGTACGCGCCCGGCTGGGTGCGGGAACACCAGGCTCGGCCGCATGCATCCGGCTGGGTGCGGGAACACCACGCCCGGCCACATGCACCCGGCTGGGTGCGCGAGCACCGCGCCCGGCCGTATGCGCCCGGCTGGGGCGTATGCGGCCTCGTGGGGCCGGGCGCCGGGGGTGGTGGTGCCGGTGCCGCCGGGCGGGCGGCGGGGCGGTGTGCCGTCATGATCCCCTCCATCGGTGCGCTGTGCCGGCGCCCGCGCGGAGGCCCGGCTAGCGGGGCTGGTCGGTCGGGACCGAGAGGGTCTGGACCGCCGCCGCGAAAAGATCCCCGCGCTGGTTGTAGTTGGTGAACATGTCCATCGACGCACAGGCCGGGGCGAGCAGTACGGTGTCGCCCGGCCGGGCCAGCTCCCGGGCCGCGGTGACGGCGGCGGACATCGCCCCAGTGTCGGTCCGTTCCAGCTCGACGACCGGCACCTGCGGGGCGTGTCGCGCCAGGGCTTCCCGGATCAGTGCCCGGTCCGCACCGAAGAGGACCACCCCGCGCAGCCGGTCCGCGGCCCGGGCGGCGAGTTCGTCGAACTCGGCGCCCTTGGCGAGGCCGCCGGCCAGCCAGACGACGGAGTCGTACGCGGCCAGTGACGCCTGAGCGGCATGGGTGTTGGTGGCCTTGGAGTCGTCCACGTAGGTCACCCCGTCCACCACCGCGACCTCGGCGATGCGGTGCGCGTCGGGGCGGAAGGCCCGCAGTCCCTCGCGCACGGCGGCCGGTTCGACCCCGTAGGCGCGGGCGAGGGCCGCCGCGGCCAGCGCGTTGGCGATGTTGTGCGGTGCCGGCGGCTGGACGTCGCCGGTCCCGGCCAGCTCCTGGGCGGTGCCCTGCCGGTCCGGGACGAACGCCCGGTCCACCAGCAGGCCGTCCACCACGCCGAGTTCGGAGACCCGGGGCGCTTCGAGGGTGAAGCCGATCGCCCGGCAGCCCTCTTCCACGTCGGCTTCGCGGACCAGCCGCTCGGTCTCCGGGTCCGCGGTGTTGTAGACGCAGGCGACTTGGTTGCCGTGGTAGATCCGGCCCTTGTCGGCCGCGTACGCCGCCATCGAGCCGTGCCAGTCCAGGTGGTCGGGCGCGAGGTTGAGCACCGCCGCGGAGTGCGGGCGGATGCTGGGCGCCCAGTGCAGCTGGTAGCTGGAGAGCTCGACGGCGAGCACGTCGTACTCCTGCTCGCCGAGCACCGCGTCGAGCAGCGAGACGCCGATGTTGCCGACCGCGGCGGTCCGCAGCCCGGCGGCGGTCAGGATGGCGGCGAGCATCCGGGTGGTGGTGGTCTTGCCGTTGGTGCCGGTGACCGCGAGCCACGGCGCCGCGGCCGGGCCGCGCAGCCGCCAGGCCAGTTCGACGTCGCCCCAGATCTCGACGCCCCGCTCGGCGGCGGCGGTGAACAGCGGGCTGTCCGGCCGCCAGCCGGGGCTGGTGACGACCAGCTCCGTACCGTCCGGCCAGGAGTCGCCGTCACCGAGGCGTACGGCGATGCCGAGGGCTTCCAGTTGCGCCGCCTCGGCCTGCTGCTTCTCCCCCGCGGTGCCGTTGACCACCGTGACGTGGGCACCCAGGGCGTGCAGCGCCTTCGCCGCGGGCACCCCGGAGACGCCGAGGCCGGCGACGGTGACCGCGGTGCCCTTCAGTCGCTGCGCCGCCGTCATGAGGCGGCCACCCACCCGGCGTAGAAGATGCCCAGGCCCACGGCCATGCACATGCCCTGGACGATCCAGAAGCGGACCACCACCAGGACCTCGCTCCACCCCTTGAGTTCGAAGTGGTGCTGGAGTGGCGCCATCCGGAAGACCCGCTTGCCGGTGAGCCGGAAGGAGCCGACCTGGATGATCACGGACATGGTGATCAGGACGAAGAGGCCGCCGAGGATGGCCAGCAGCATCTCGGTGCGGGAGCAGATCGCCAGGCCGGCGAGCGCGCCGCCCAGCGCCAGCGACCCGGTGTCGCCCATGAAGATCTTGGCCGGTGAGGTGTTCCACCACAGGAAGCCGAAGCAGGCACCCATCAGTGCCGCGGCGACCACCGCCAGGTCGAGCGGGTTGCGTACCTCGTAACAGGCGCCGTTGGCGCTGACCGGGGCGCCGCACCACTGGCCGTACTGCCACACGCCGATGACCGTGTACGCGGCGAAGACCATCACCGAGGCGCCGGTGGCCAGGCCGTCCAGGCCGTCGGTGAGGTTCACGCCGTTGGACATGGCCAGGATCATGAACAGCGCCCAGATCACGAAGATCACCGGGCCGATCGACCAGCCGAAGTCCGTGGTGAAGGAGAGCTTCGTCGACGCCGGGGTCTGGCCGCGGGAGTCGTGGAAGTTCAGCGCCAGGATCGCGAAGGTGATGCCGACGATCAGCTGGCCTGCCATCTTCGCCTTGGCCCGCAGGCCGAGGCTGCGCTGCTTCACGATCTTGATGTAGTCGTCCAGGAAGCCCACCAGGCCGAGGCCGGCGGTGAGGAACAGCACCAGCACCCCGGACATCGTCGGCTTGTCGCCGGTGATCAGCTTGGTCGCCGCGTAGGCGATCAGGGTGGCCAGGATGAACGCGATCCCGCCCATGGTGGGGGTGCCGCGCTTGCTGTGGTGGGCCTTCGGGCCGTCGTCCCGGATCATCTGCCCGTAGCCCTTGCGGGCCAGCAGGCGGATCAGCAGCGGTGTGCCGATCAAGGAGAGGAAGAGTCCCAGGACGCCGGAGACGAGGATCTGCTTCATCGGACGGCACCCTCGCGGCCCGTTCCGCCGAGGTCGCCACCGGGGGCCGCCTCGATCAGCGCCAAGGCGACGGACTCCAGCCCGACCGACCTCGATGCCTTGACCAGAACGACATCGCCCGGGCGCACCTCGCTGCGCAACAGGTCGATCGCCGCCTCCGCGTCGGACACGTGCACCGACTCCTCACCCCACGAACCCTCGTTATAGGCGCCCATTTGCAGCCAGGCGGCTTCAGTACCGCCCACGGCCACGAGCTTGCTGACGTTGAGCCGGACGGCCAGCCGCCCCACCGCGTCGTGCTCGGTGAGCGCTTGCTCGCCGAGTTCGGCCATCTTGCCCAGCACCGCCCACGTACGGCCCCCCCGAGCCTGGGCGGGCCGGCCCATCGCGGCCAGTGCGCGCAGAGCAGCCCTCATGGATTCGGGGTTCGCGTTGTAGGCGTCGTTGACGACCGTCACGCCGTCGGGCCGCTCGGTGACCTCCATCCGCCAGTGCGAGAGCGAGCCGGCCCGGGAGAGCGCGGAGGCGATCTCCCCGACAGGCATGCCTAGTTCACCGGCAACGGCGGCCGCGGCGAGCGCGTTCGACACGTGATGCTCACCGTACAGGCGCAAGGTCACGTCGGCGCACCCGGTGGGTGTTCGCAGGCTGAAGATCGCCTGTCCCCGGTCGCTGAGCCGGACATTCTGTCCCTGATAGTCGGCTTCTGCGCTCTCTCCGAAGGTCACCACCCGGGCCCGGGTGCGCTCGCGCATCGCGATCACCAGCGGGTCGTCGGCGTTGAGCACCGCGATGCCGCCGTCCGCGGCGGCCGGCAGCGCTTCGACGAGTTCGCCCTTGGCCTGGGCGATCTGCTCCTTGCCGCCGAATTCGCCGATGTGCGCGGAGCCCACATTGAGCACCAGGCCGATCCGCGGCGGGGTCAGCCCGGTCAGGTAGCGGATGTGGCCGATGCCACGGGCGCCCATCTCCAGCACCAGGTGCCTGGTGTCCTGGTCGGCGGTGAGCGCGGTGAGCGGCAGCCCGATCTCGTTGTTGAGCGACCCGGGGGTCCACACGGTGGGCGCGGCCTGCTGCAGCAGTTGGGCGATGAGGTCCTTGGTGCTGGTCTTGCCGGCCGAGCCGGTGAGGGCCACCACGGTGACGCCGAGGCGCTCGATGACGTGCTGGGCGAGCGCGCCGAGCGCCGTCTGGACGTCGTCCACCACGATCGCGGGTGCGCCGACCGGGCGGGCGGCCAGCACCGCGACCGCGCCGTCGGCGACGGCCTTGGCGGCGAAGTCGTGGCCGTCCACCCGCTCCCCGGCGAAGGCCACGAAGAGCGAGCCGGGCACCACCTCGCGGGAATCGCGGACCACGGGCCCGGTGACCTGGACATCGCTGTCCGGTATGTCGTGCGTACTCCCGCCGACCGCGCGTGCGACCTCGGCGAGGGAAAGGGGGATCACGGTTGTTTCTGGTCCTTCTGGATCGCGGCGCGCAGCACCTCACGGTCGTCGAAGGGGCGTACCTCTCCGGCGATGTCCTGGCCCTGCTCATGGCCCTTGCCGGCGACCACCACGATGTCACCTGGCCGCGCCTGGGCGACGGCGGTGGCGACGGCGGCGGCCCGGTCGGGCTCGACGATGACGTGTCCGCGCTGGTCGGCGGGGACTTCGACGGCTCCGTTCAGCATCGCGGCGAGGATCGCCAGCGGGTCCTCCGAGCGCGGGTTGTCCGAGGTCAGTACGGCGGTGTCGGCGAGCCGGGCGACAGCCGCGCCCATCGGCCCGCGCTTGGTCCGGTCACGGTCGCCGCCGCAGCCGAGCACGGCGTGGATCCGGCCGTCGGTGGTGGCGCGCAGCGCCCGCAGCACCGACTCCACGGCGTCGGTCTTGTGCGCGTAGTCGACCACCGCGAGGTAGGGCTGGCCGGCGTCGACCCGCTCCAGGCGGCCGGGGACCCCCGGCACGGCTGCGACGCCGTCGGCGGCGGTCTGCGGGTCGAGCCCGGCCGCGGCCAGCGCGGTGATCGCGGCCAGGGTGTTGGCCACGTTGAAGGGGCCGGGCAGCGGCGCCACGGCGTGCACCCGCTCGCCCTTGGGGCCGAGCACGGTGAAGCGGCTGTCCAGCAGGCCCGCGGTGATCTCCTCGGCCCGCCAGTCGGCGTCCAGGCGGCCCTCGGCGGAGAACGTCACCAGGGGGACGGTGGCCTCGGCGACCAGCCGGCGGCCGTACTCGTCGTCCAGGTTGACCACGCCGAGCCGGCTGCGGCGCGGGGTGAAGAGCTGCGCCTTGGCCTGGAAGTAGTCCTCCATGCCGGAGTGGAACTCCATGTGCTCCGGGCTGAGGTTGTTGAAGACGGCCACGTCGAAGACGGCACCGTCCACCCGGCCGAGGACCAGCGCGTGGCTGGAGACCTCCATCACCACCGACTCGACGCCGCGTTCGCGCATCACCGCGAAGAGCGCCTGCAGGTCGGTGGCCTCCGGGGTGGTGCGCTCGCTCTTGAGCCGCTCGTCGCCGATCCGGGTCTCCACCGTGCCGATCAGGCCGGTGGCGCCGTGCCGGGTGGCCCGCAGGCCGCCCTCCACGAGGTACGAGGTGGTGGTCTTGCCGGAGGTGCCGGTGATGCCGATCCGCAGCATGCCCTCACCGGGCTCGTCGTAGACCGCGGCCGCCAGTTCGCCCATCACCGCCCGGGGGTCGGCGACGGTGAGCACCGGCAGCCCGGTGGCGGCGGCGCGCTCGGCGCCGGCCGGATCGGTCAGTACGGCGGCGGCGCCGGCGGTGGCGGCCTGGCCGGCGAAGTCGGCGCCATGGAAGCGGGCACCGGGCAGCGCCGCGTACAGGTCGCCGGGGCGGACCGCACGCGAGTCGTGGGTGATGCCGGTGATCATGGCGGCGCTTTCCGGACCGTCCGGCGCCGGTGTTCCGAGCCGTCCGGCGAGGTCCGCGAGCGGTTTGGGGCGCACGCGCGCCGGGCGCGGCGCGCCCGGCGGCTGGGTGAGGGTGGGCTGGTCAGCTGTGGGCACGGCGGTGAGGTTACCGGGCCTTCCGGGCTCCGGGCCAAAACGGCCCGGGGGGCGCGGGCGCGGGTCGCGGTCGCCGGTCGCGGTGGCTCCGTGCTGGTCAGGGTCGTGGTGGCGCATGATCAGTGTCCCTTGGGGCTGGTGGCGGCGGGCGGCTGACCGGGATTGAACTCGATCGGCAGCTTCGGGGCCGGGATGCCGGAGGGCGGCACGTCGAGGCTCTTGAGGGCGAAGGTCATCACCTTCTGGAAGACCGGGCCGCAGATGTCGCCGCCGAAGTAACTGCCCTTCGTCGGGTTCTGGATCACGCAGGAGACGGTGACCCGCGGGTTGTCGGCGGGCGCGAAGCCCAGGAAGGACGAGGTGTAGCCCTTGTAGCGGCCGGTCTCGGGGTCCACCCGGTTGGCTGTACCGGTCTTGCCCGCCACCCGGTAGCCGTCGATACGGGCGTTCATACCGGTGCCCTCCTCGCTGCCGACCACCGACTCCAGCATGGTGGAGAGAGTCTTGGCGGTTTGGGTGCTGACCACCCGGGTCTTCTTCGGCGGGTCCGCGGGCACGAAGCGGCCGTCCGGTCCTGTGATGCCGCGGATCAGCGACGGCTCGACCCGGACCCCGCCGTTGGCGATGGTCGAGTAGACCGAGGTGGCCTGCAGGGCGTTGACCGACAGACCCTGGCCGAAGGGGATCGTGTACTGCTGGGAGGCGTTCCAGTCCTGCGGTCTGGCGAGGATGCCGGGGGTCTCGCCGGGGAAGCCGATGCCGGTCGGGGAGCCGATGCCGAACTTCTTCAGATACGAGTAGAGGACCTGGTTGGCCTGCGGCTGGGTGGCGCCGAGCTGGCCGCTGGCCAGGATGGTGCCGATGTTGCTGGACTTGGCGAGCACACCGTTGAGGGTCAGGTACCAGGTGCCGTGGTCCACGTCGTCGTGGAAGACCCGGTCGGCGCGGGGCAGGGTGCCGGGGACGGTGACATGGGTGGTGGGCGTGGCGGTGCCGGTGTCCAGGATCGCGGCCATGGACATCAGCTTGCTGACACTGCCGGGTTCGTAGGCGTCCTGCATCGCCGCGTTGCCGAGGGTGCCGGGGGCGGCGTGGGAGAGGTCGCCGGGGTCGAAGCCGGGGGCGTCGGCCATCGCCAGCACCTGGCCGGTGCGGGAGTCCTGCACGATGACGTAGCCGCGGTCGGCCCTGGACTTGCGCACCTGGGCGGTGATGGCCTGCTGGGCCTCCCACTGGATGTCCCGGTCCAGGGTGAGTTCGACGTCGGAGCCGGGGACCGCGGGCTGCTCCTGGCTGCCGGCGGTGGGGACCTGGCGGCCGTTGGACTGGGCGTACCGGATCTTGCCGTTGGTGCCGGAGAGCTGCTTGTTGAACATCGACTCCAGGCCGCCGGCGCCCTGGCCCTCGGCGTTGACGAAGCCGATGACGCCGGCCGCGAGGTCGCCGGCCGGATAGACCCGCTTGGTGTGCGGCTCGTCGAAGATGCCGGCCATCACGTCGGCGCCCTCGCCGTCGGCGGCCTTGTCGGCGAACGCGGACTTGAGGTCCTTGATCTGGTTCCAGACCTGCGGGGACTGGGCGCGGGCGATCACCTGGTAGCGGGAGCCCGGGGTGGCGAGCTGCTGGGCGATCTTGGTGGCGTCGCCGCCGACGATGGGCGCGAGCAGCTGGGCCGCCTGCTGGGGTGCGTCGGCGACCTTGGTCTGGGCGCGGGTGAAGAGATACGGGTCGGCGGTGATGTCGAAGGCGTCGACGGTGGTGGCGAGGTCGACGCCTGACCGGTCGGTGATGGTGCCGCGGTCGGCGATGACCTCGTGGGTGACCCACCGGTTGACCGCGGCCTTGGAGGCGTACGAGGACGCGTCGACCGCCTGCACCTGCAGCAGCCGTACGACGAAGGCGGCCAGCACCAGGGTGAGTGCGACGCCCACCATGCGCAGCCGGGGCCGCGGCCGTCCGAGCCGTACCACCTTGGGGCCGGCCGGGCCCCGCCGTGGCGCCCCCGGCGCCCCGCTCGGCCGCCGCACCGGCCGTCCGGCGGCGGGGCGGGGGGCGCCGCCGCGCGGCGGGCCGGGGCGGCGGGGCGGTTCTGTCACAGTGCGGTCCTCCGGGCGCGGGCCTGCGGGAGCTGGCGGTTCACGTCGGTCACCTGTCAGGGGGTCGGGGCCGTCGGGTCGGTGGGAGGCGCTGCCGGGGTGCCGGGCGGGGCGGTGGCCGCGTCCGGGGTGCCGCGGACGCTCCCGTCGGGGTTGAGGAAGGCCGGGTTGCCGCCGGGGACCATGCCGAGCTCCTGAGCACGGCGCTGGAGCTCCCCCGGCGCGGAGTAGCCGTCCACCTCCTGCTGGAGCTGCTGCTGTTCGTCCGTGTACCCCGTGGTGTCCTTCTCCAGCTTGTTCAGCTGGAAGGAGTCCCGGTTGACCGCGGAGTTGAGCAGCAGCAGCGTGATCAGGCCACCGGCGAGCAGCGACACGACCAGTACGACGAACGGGGTACGGGCCGCGGTTGCGCTGGTGCCCACCCGGCCCGCGGTGAGCCGCCCCCCGATGGTCGCCCACCGTCCGGGGCCGGCGGCGGCGCCGCGTTCCCGGCGGGCCGGAGAGCCGCCCGCCGGGGCGGGCACCGCGGCACGGGCCGGATCGGCCCCGGCGCCGCGCCGCGCGGCCCCGGGCACCCGCGCCTGGCCGCCGCCGGGCGGCTCGGAACCACTCGCCCGCCCGGGCCGGCCGCCGCGCCCCGGGTCGTCGGACTGCCGGCCGGTACCGGACCCTGGCCGCCCGGACCGGCTCTCCCGGCGCCCCGCGGAGTCCGGGCCGGGGCCCCGGCGCGCTTCACCACTGCCGTCGTCGGACCGCCGGCCGGTACCGGACCCTGGCCGCCCGGACCGGCCCTCCCGGCGCCCCGCGGACTCGGGGTCAGGGCCCCGGCGGGAGCCGCCGCCGCGCGGGCGGTCGTCCGGCGGCGGGCCGGGCCGGCCGGGCCCGCTCATCGGGTGTCCTCGCGGATGCGCTCCGCGCCGCGGAGCCGGGCCGGAGCCGCCCGGCGGTTCTCGGAGATCTCGTCCTCCGTGGGGAGTTCCGCACCGCGGGTGAGGAGTCTGAGGCGGGGCTGGTACTGCTCGGGGACGACCGGGAGGCCGGGTGGGGCGGTGGTGGCCGCGCCGGCCGCCAGGACCTGCTTGACCAGGCGGTCCTCCAGCGACTGGTAGGACAGGACCGCGATCCGGCCGCCGACCGCCAGCGCGCCGACCGCCGCCGGGATCGCCCGCTCCAGCACCGAGAGCTCGCCGTTGACCTCGATCCGCAGCGCCTGGAAGGTCCGCTTCGCGGGATTGCCCCCGGTCCGCTTGGCCGCCTGCGGCAGCGCGTCCCGGATCAGTTCGACCAGCCGCGCGCTGGTGGTGAAGGGCTCCCGGTCCCGTTCCCGTACCACCGCGTCCACGATCTTCCGGGCGAACTTCTCCTCGCCGTACGCCCGCAGGATCCGCACCAGCTCCCCGGGCGGGTAGGTGTTGAGCACCTCGGCCGCGCTGATCCCGGTCGACTGGTCCATCCGCATGTCGAGCGGCGCGTCCTGCGCGTAGGCGAAGCCGCGGCCGGCCTCGTCGAGCTGCATGGAAGAGACGCCGAGGTCGAAGAGCACGCCCTGCACCCGCGGCACCTCCAGGCTCTGGAGGACCTCCGGCAGCTCGTCGTAGACCGCGTGGACCAAGGTGGCGCGTTCACCGAAAGGGGCGAGCCGCTCGGCGGAGAGTTTGAGCGCCTCCGGGTCGCGGTCGATGGCGATCAGCCGGGCCGAGGGGAAGGTGCCGAGCAGCGCCTCGCTGTGGCCGCCGAGGCCCAGCGTGGCGTCCACCACCACCGCACCCGGCTCGGCCAGCGCGGGCGCCAGCATGTCGAGGCAGCGCCGCAGCATCACCGGGACGTGCCGTGGCTGGGCGGGCGGGGAGGGGTCGCTCATGAGGGCCTTTTCTGACGTGGTGCGGCCGGGCGGTGGACGTAGAACCTGGTCCCCGCCCGCTCGGAAGAAACGTTCCCCCGACACCGGGGAAGTGGTGCCGGCGGAAGCGAACCGGAGAGCGGGAGGAGGCCGAGCCGTACGTCCCGGGGGGAGGTGCGCCGGCGCACGCGGGGGTGCGGGGCCGCACTCACAGTAATCCGGGCGGAACCTCCTCTGACAGGGCCGAAAAGGTGTCTTCCTGCGCCGCGAGATAGCGGTCCCAGGCCTCTGCCGACCAGATCTCCACCCGCGTGTTGGCGCCGATGACCGCGCAGTCCCGGACCAGCCCGGCATACTCCCGCAAAGGCTGCGGCACCGTCACCCGCCCCTGCTTGTCGGGCACCTCGTCGTGCGCCCCGGCGAAGAGCACCCGCAGGTAGTCACGGGCGGACTTGGAGGTCAGCGGGGCCGCCGAGAGCTGTTCGGTGGCCGCCTTGAAGCCCTCGACCGACCACACGCACAGGCAGCGCTCCTGTCCGCGGGTGATCACCAGGCCGTCGGCGAACGGCTCCCGGAAGCGGGCGGGCAGCACGAGCCGGTTCTTGTCGTCCAGCCGCGGGGTGTAGGTCCCGAGGAACATGAGGACCCGGCCCTCCTCCCGCAGACAGCACCACTTCGCGCCACTTTACTCCACCCTGCCCCACGGTCAACGAAATCCCAGGCGGGCGCGCCACCACGGCGGCCGGGCAGGCGCTACCGTCATTGACATGTCGATATCTGCCAGCGGCCGTACCGGCCCCACCGAGCCCATACCGACGTATGCCGGAGCCGCCGTGGCCCCGTCCGTCACCGACAGGCTGGTCAACGCCAATCAGGAGTACGCCGCCGCGTTCCAGGACCCGGGCATGGACGCCCAGCCGGTCCTGAAAGTCGCGGTCGTCGCCTGTATGGACGCCCGTATCGACCTGCACCGGGCGCTCGGTCTCGAATTGGGTGACTGCCACACCATCCGCAACGCCGGCGGTGTGGTCACCGACGACACCATCCGTTCACTCACCATCAGCCAGCGTGCCCTGGGCACCCGGTCGGTGGTACTGATCCATCACACCGGCTGCGGCCTGCAGAACATCACGGAGGATTTCCGTACGGAACTGGAGCGCGAAGTGGGACAGCGGCCGACCTGGGCGGTGGAGGCCTTCTCCGACGTCGACCAGGACGTCCGGCAGTCGATGGCCCGGGTCAGGACCTCACCGTTCCTCGCCCACACGGACGACGTGCGCGGATTTGTCTTCGACGTGCACACCGGTCTGCTGCGGGAAATCACGAACAAGTAACAGCCGCCGAGTGACGTGAACCGCTGTGTAAGGGAAGAATGCATCGTGCGGCACGTCTCGCCCTTAGCGGACGTTGCCCAATGCGGGGAGGGCCGGTCCAGGGATGACCGTGTCCCGAGGAACAGGCCGAGGAGTACCGGGTGACGACCATTGACCCACGAGCAAGCCTCAGCGATCTCACCACGACTGCGGATCGGGTGCGCCGCAGCGTGGAGAACGTGATCGAGGGCAAGCCGGAGGTCGTACGCATCGCGCTGACCGTCCTGCTCGCCGAGGGACATCTGCTGATCGAGGACGTGCCGGGCGTCGGCAAGACCATGCTCTCCAAGGCGCTGGCACGCTCCATCGACTGCTCGGTCCGGCGTATCCAGTTCACGCCGGACCTGCTGCCCTCGGACATCACCGGCGTGAGCGTCTTCGACCAGCAGCAGCGCGACTTCGAGTTCAAGCCGGGCGCGATCTTCGCGCAGATCGTGGTGGGCGACGAGATCAACCGTGCCTCCCCCAAGACCCAGTCCGCGCTCCTGGAGTCCATGGAGGAGCGCCAGGTCACGGTCGACGGCACCACCTATGAACTGCCCAGCCCCTTCATGGTGATCGCCACGCAGAACCCGGTGGAGATGGAGGGCACCTACCCGCTGCCCGAAGCCCAGCGGGACCGCTTCACTGCCCGGGTCTCGATCGGCTATCCGAGCCCGGAGGCCGAGTTGAAGATGCTGGAGATGCACGGCGGGGTCTCCCCGCTGGACGACCTGCAGCCGGTCGCGCACGCGCACGAGATCGTCAAACTCATCGAGGCGGTACGGCAGGTGTACGTCTCCGACCCGGTCCGCCGGTACGCGGTGACCCTGGTCGGCGCCACCCGCAGCCACGCGGATCTGCGGCTCGGCGCCTCACCGCGCGCGACCTTGCACCTGATCCGGGCGGCCCGGGCGTCCGCCGCGCTCGACGGCCGGGACTACGTCCTGCCCGACGACGTGCAGGGCCTGGCCTCCTCGGTGCTCGCGCACCGGCTGCTGCCCACCGCGCAGGCGCAGTTGAACCGGCGTACGCCGGAGCAGGTGGTGGCCGAGATCGTGCAGCGGGTGGCGGTGCCCGACCCGTCGTCCGGCAACTGGCCACAGCAGCCGGGCCGTCCGCCGCAGGCACCGGGCAGCCGGGGTCTGTGATGACCGCGCCGCAGCCTCCCGCTTCGCCGGCCGCCCCGGGGCGGGGCGGCGGTTTCCGTGCCGCGCTGGCCGGCCTCACCACCCGCGGCCGGTCGTTCGTGGCCGCGGGGGTGGCCGCAGCGATATGCAGTTACGTACTCGGCCAGTCCGACCTGCTGCGGGTCGGACTGCTGCTGGCCGCGCTCCCGCTGGTCTGCGTGGCCGTGCTCTACCGGACCCGCTACCGGGTCGCGGGCAGCCGCCGGCTGGCGCCGTCCCGGGTGCCCGCGATGTCCGAGGCCCGGGTGCACCTGCGGGTGGACAATGTCTCCCGCATCCCCACCGGACTGCTGATGCTCCAGGACCGGGTGCCGTACGTGCTCGGCCCGCGGCCCCGGTTCGTCCTGGACCGGGTGGAGCCGGGCGGCCACCGCGAGGTGTCCTACCGGGTCCGCTCCGACCTGCGCGGCCGCTACCCGCTCGGCCCGCTCCAGCTGCGGCTCTCCGACCCGTTCGGGATGTGCGAACTGACGCGCTCGTTCAGCCAGTTCGACACCCTGACCGTGGTGCCCAAGGTGGAACCGCTGCCGGCCGTCCGGCTCGCCGGCGAGTCGTCGGGGTACGGCGAGAGCCGCAACCGGGCGCTGGCGCTGGCCGGTGACGACGACGCCATCCCGCGCGGTTACCGGCACGGCGACGACCTGCGCCGGGTGCACTGGCGCTCCACCGCCAAGTACGGCGAGCTGATGGTGCGCCGCGAGGAGCAGCCGAACCGGGCCCGCTGCACCGTACTGCTGGACACCCGGGCGGTCGCCTACTACGGCTCGGGACCGGACTCGGCGTTCGAGTGGGCGGTCGCCGGGGCCGCCTCGGTCGCCACCCACATGCTGGAGCGCGGCTACGCGGTCCGGCTGCTCACCGACACCGGCAGCTGCGTACCGGGCCCGGACGGGGCGGCCGGCTTCACCGGTGACTCCAGCGACATGGCCGGCGTGCTGCTCGACACCCTCGCGGTGGTCGAGCACTCCGACGGCGAGGACCTGGCGGCGGCGTACGAGGTGCTCCGGTCGGGCAGCGAGGGACTGCTGGTGGCGTTCCTCGGCGACATGGACCTCAAAGACGCGGCCGGCGTCGGGCGGATGCGGCAGCGGGCGGGCGGGGCGATCGCCTTCGTCCTGGACAGCGACGCCTGGCTGGCCAGGGAGCCCGGGGTACGGACCGCCGGGCCGGCCGCCCCGGTGGCGGCGCAGGCGACGGCTCCGGTCACCGGGTCGCCACCGCCGCCGGCCGCGCCGGAGGAGCAGGACGGCACCCAGGCGGCGATCAGGCTGCTGCGCGAGACCGGCTGGACGGTCGTCGCGGTGGACGCCGGCGAGTCGCTGCCGGAGCTGTGGCAGCAGGCGGACCGGTACCGGTCCCGGGAGGAATCCCAGCAGCAGGAACGGCGCGAGGCGGGGGCACGGTCATGAGCGGGCAGGCACGGCTGACTCTGTGCGCGACGGCGGCCTCGATGATGGCCGCCTGTTCGCTGCTGCCGCTGGCCAGCCCGGTGGGCTGGATCTTCCGCGCACTGCTGTGCGTGTGCCTGCAGGCCGCGGTCGGCGCGGCCGGCCGCCGGGTGCCGCTGGCCCGGCCGCTGACCGTGCTGGCGCAGGCGCTGGTCTCGCTGCTGGTGCTGACCGTGATGTTCGCCACCCACCAGGCGCTGGGCGGCATCGTCCCCGGCCCGGCGGCGCTGCGGCAGCTCGGCACCCTGGTGACCGACGGGATGAACGACGTCAGCAACTTCGCCATCCCGGCGCCGGTCACTCCCGGTATCCGGATCCTGCTGGTCGGCGGGGTGCTGGTGGTGGCCCTCGCGGTCGACGCGACAGCCGTCACCTACAACAGCGCCGCCCCGGCCGGACTCCCGCTGCTGGCCCTGTACTCGGTGGCCGCCGGGCTCTCCGACGGCGGCACCCAGTGGCTGTACTTCCTGGTGGCGGCGGCCGGTTATCTGCTGCTGCTGCTCGCCGAGGGCCGCGACCGGCTCTCGCGCTGGGGACGCGTCTTCGGCGCCAGTCCGGCGCCGGGCGGCTGGGCCGGCGGTCCCGCGTCGGCCGGCCGGGCGCCGTCGGCGCCGGTCAGGACCGGGCGCCGGATCGGGGCGATGGCGCTGGGCATCGCGCTGATCGCCCCCGCCGTCCTGCCGTCTCTGGGCGACGGCCTGCTGGACACCACCGGGCACGGCTCGGGCACCGGGGGCGGCGGGGGCCGTGGCGGCAGCGCGGTGAACCTGGTGGCCGCGCTCCAGGACAACCTCAACCAGCCCGACGACCACGAAGTGCTGACGTACCGCACCAACGCCAGCGACGTCACCGGCATGTACCTGCGGATCGCGGCGCTGGACAAGTTCGACGGCGCCGAGTGGTCGCCGTCCGACCAGGACACCGAGACCATCCCCAACGTCCTGCCGCAGCCGCAGGGTCAGTCGGCGGAGGTGAAGTACAAGCCGGTGACCACGACGGTGAAGGCGGACGACAGTTACCGGCAGGAGCTGCTGCCGATGCCCTTCCCGGCGCTGAGCGTGCAGGCACCGGGCAACTGGAAGTTCCAGCCGGAGGGCCGGATGGTGATAGGGCGCGGCGGACAGACCGTGTCCGGCGAGCAGTACACCGTCACCAGCATGCAACTGCAGCCGACCGCGGCTCAGTTGGCGGCCGCGCCGCCGGCCACCGGGCGGATCGCCGCGCAGTACACCAAGGTGCCGGGTTCGCTGCCGCCGGTGGTCAAGCAGACCGCGCTGTCGGTCACCAAGTCGGCGGTCAACGACTACCAGCGGGCGCTGCTGCTCCAGCAGTACTTCACCTCCGGGCAGTTCGTCTACAACACCCAGGCGAAGGCCGGTACCGGGGTCGACGCCATAGCGCGCTTCCTGCAGACGAAGGAGGGCTTCTGTGTCCACTTCGCCTTCACCATGGCGGCGATGGCCCGCACGCTGAACATCCCGGCGCGGGTGGCGATCGGTTTCACCCCGGGCACGCAGGACGCGTCGGGTGAGATGTCGGTGGGGCTCAAGGACGCGCACGCGTGGCCCGAGCTGTACTTCGAGGGCATCGGGTGGACCCGGTTCGAGCCGACGCCGTACCGCGGCTCGGCGCCGTCGTACACCCAGGACGCCCCGACCACCCCCGGCAGTGACACGCCGGACACGGCGCCGCACGGCACCGAGAGCACCCCGACCACCGGGCCGACCACCGGCCCGAGCTGCGCCCCGGAGAACCGGGCGCCGACCGGTGCCTGCGCCGGGGTGGCGGCCGGCGGTGGCGGCGGCCCGCACGACGGCGGCAGCCATCTGCTGCGGAACTCGCTGATCGGAGGCGGGGCGCTCGTCTTCCTGCTGCTGCTTGCGGAGCCGCTGTTCTGGCGGACGCGGATGCGGGCGAGCCGGCTCGGCGGCCGGCAGACCATGGCGGACGGGGCCGCGCTGAAGGCGTGGCGCTCCGCGGTGGAGGAGTCCGGCGGCGGCCCGGGAGCGGCTGCGCGGCCACCGGGCGGGCGGCCACGGGCCGAGGGCCTGGCGCTGTCGGCGTGGCGCGAGGTGGTCGACAGCGCGTGGGACTACGGCATCCTGCCGGACGAGTCGGAGACACCGCGGAAGGCGGCGGCCCGGCTGATCAAGGAGGGCGGGCTGAACGAGGAGGCGGCGCGGGCGACGAGTGCGGTGGCGACCGCGGTCGAGCAGACGCTGTACGCCCCCGAGCCGCGGCCGGTGCCGGGGCTGGCGGCGGAGGTGCACCGGGTACGGGCGGGGTTGCGGGAATCGGCGAGCCGTGCGACGCGGCTGCGGGCGCTGCTGCTGCCCCGCTCGTCGGCCCGCCTCGTCTGGTCGCTGTCGGCGCGGTGGACGGCCGCCACGGACCGTCTCACGCTCGCGGGGCAGCGGGCCACGGCGCCGCTGCGCCGTGGCCTGCCGTCCCGGGGCTGACCTGGCGCGGGTGCCCTCGCGGGCGGCGGTGCCCCACCGCTGCCCACGGGGGCACCCCCGTGGGAAAGACGAAGGACCCGGCCCCTGGGGTGGGGTGCGGGTCCTTCGGGAAAGAAGAGGCGGTCGCGGGGCTACTGTCCCTGCTCGTCGCGGCGGCGCTGCCACCGCTCCTCGATGCGGTCCATGACCTTGCCGCGGCGCGGCGGATGCTGCTGGCGGCGGCCGAGCCTGCGGCCCGGCTGCGGCGTGGCGGGCGGCTGCTCACCGGGCCGGGTCGCACGACGCCACCCGGTCACCGCGAGCACCGCACAGATCAGCATCACCAGGAAGCCGACCACACTGATCCACGGCTGTTTCGCGATCATGCCGCCCATGAGCAGCCCGATCCCGGTCAGGAAGCCCGCCACCGCCAGATAGACCCGACGCCGGGTGTACGTGCGCAGCCCGTTTCCCTCGAGCGCCGACGCGAACTTGGGATCTTCGGCGTACAGCGCTCGCTCCATCTGCTCGAGCATGCGCTGCTCGTGCTCCGAGAGCGGCACGGAGACCTCCTACTCGTCGGTCGCGGGGAACGACCGTTCCGACCCTTTCAGGATAGGCAGGGAATCGCCCCCGTGAAACCCGCCCACCGCGCCAATCCGACGGGGCACTCATTCCCCGTCCGCCGGTACGTCATGCCAGCATACGGTCAGGAATACGGGCCGTGGGCGGCGTGTGACGGACTCCCCTGCCGGCGCCGGGGCGGACCGTGGCGTCAGCCGCGCTCGGCCAGCACGTGGAGCTGGGTCGCCACCGAGTGGAATCCCGGCTCCTCGGCCGCCGCCAGCTCCAGCCGGAGCAGCGCGTCCAGCGCGCCCGGCTCGGTGTCCACCAGCACCCCGGGCACCAGATCGGCGAAGACCCGTACGCCGTGGACGGAGACCGTGCGCAGCGCCGCCTCGCCGACCAGCCGGGTCAGCTCGTCCGCGGAGAAGCGGCGGGGCAGCGGGTCGCCCTCGCCCCATCGGCCGTCCTGGTCGCCCAGGGCGTGCTGGGCCTCCGCGAAGTGCCCGGCCAGGGCGCGGGCCAGTACGGCGCCGCCGCGGCCCGCAGCGAGCAGGCTGAGGGCGCCGGCCTCGCGGAGCGCGCCGGCCACGTTCCGCAGCGCTTCGACCGGGTCGTCCACGTACTCCAGGACGCCGTGGCAGAGCACCATGTCGTAGCTGCCGGGCTCGACGACCTCCAGCAGGCCGTGGGTGTCGCCCTGCACGCCCCGCACCCGGTCGGTGACGCCGGCCTCGGCGGCCCGGCGCTCCAGGCCGAAGAGCGCGTCGGGGCTGGGGTCCACGACGGTGACCCGGTGGCCGAGCCGGGCGACGGGCACCGCGAAGTTGCCGGTGCCGCCGCCGGTGTCCAGGACGTCCAGCACCTCCCGGTCGGCGGCCTTGGCCCGCCGCTGGAGCACCTCCCGCAGGACTTCCCACACCACGGCGGTACGCAGGCTGGCACGGGGGCCCAAGGGGTCCACCCCTCCTCGACGGGACATGGCGGGCGGTTCTCCTCGCGGACGGCTGGTCACATCTGATGCGTCGGACGTGCCAACTCTAATGGGGCGAACCGGCCTGGGGCGGCGGCCGGAGCAGCAGCATCCGCTCGACCAGGCGCAGGAACATCGACGCGTCGCGGACCAGATCGTCGGCGTCCCGGGCGGTGGCGGCGCCGGCTATGCCCGCCTCGGCCCGGGCCCTGCGGGCCGCGCCGGCCGCGAACAGGGCGGCCCACTCGGCGAGTTCGGGGGCGATCTCGGGCAGCACCTCCCAGGCGCTGCGGATCCGGCGGCGTTTGCGCGGGGTCTCCTCCGGCCGGCCGCGGACCGCGAGCACCGCGGCGGCGGTGCGCAGCGCGGCGAGGTGGGCGGTGGCGTAGCGCTCGTGCGGAGGCTCCAGGACGACGGCCTCCTGGAGGCCGGTGTGCGCCTGGGTGAGCAGGTCGAGAGCGGCGGGCGACGCGGCGACGCGGCGCAGTACGGGATGGATGTCGCTGAGCGGGGCTGCCATGACGAACCTCCTTGTCTCCGTTCTGCCCCAATAGTGCCGGTCGGCACTGACAATCACCCCTGACCTGCGTAAATGCCCGCCGGCTGCCCCTTCGCCCGCCCGACTGCCGTGGCGTTGGGGCAACTTGCCCCGGGAACGTGCCGCCCGGGCAGGCAGAATCAGGGCCATGACCACCGCACGACGTCAGGCCACCCGGCAGAGGCTGTACGACGCCGCCGTCACGCTCATCGCCGAGAAGGGCTTCTCCGCCACCACGGTCGACGAGATCGCCGAACGGGCCGGGGTCGCCAAGGGGACCGTCTACTACAACTTCGCCAGCAAGAACGACCTGTTCGAGGAGTTGCTGAGACACGGCGTGGGGCTGCTCACCACGTCGCTGAGCCGGGCCGCGGACGACGTGACCGGGCACGGCGGCTCCCGGGTGGAGGCGCTGGACGCGATGATCCGGGCCGGGCTGGTCTTCATCGTCCGCTACCCGTCCTTCACCCAGCTCTACGTCGCCGAGCTGTGGCGGACCAACCGCACCTGGCAGGACACCTTGATGGGAGTGCGCCAGGAGGCCGTGGCGGTGGTGGAGAAGGTGCTGGGCGAGGCGGTCGCGGCGGGCGAGCTGAGCCGGGAGACGGACGTGCCGCTGACCGCGTCCGCGCTCTTCGGGATGGTGCTGGTGGCCGCGCTCGACTGGCAGGCGTTCCAGCCGGAGCGGAGCATCGACGAGGTGCACGCGGCGCTCTCCCGGTTGGTCCAGGGCAGGACAGGAGCGGCCGGAGCCGGGGCCGCGACCTGCCCCTGAGCGCCTTCCGCCGCCCCGGACGGCCCCCGTCACGTCCGGTCCCGGCGGCACCGCCGCCCCGTGTCGGCGGTGCTGCGCCGGGCCCGTTCGCGTGGCCCCCATGGTTCCGTTCCGGCGGCACCGGACCATCCGTGCCGGTACTCAGACGGGTACTCAGATGTACGTACTCAGCACCAGGTCCGTAACAGGCCGCCGCCGCCCGCTCACCGGCGGCTAAAGTCCCGGCCATGCCGGTACTGCCACTCGTCTTCACCAGCGGCTGGGCCAGCGGCATCAACTCCTATGCCGTGGTCCTGCTGCTCGGGATCATGGGCGCCACCGGGGTGACCGGGGAGGTGCCGCAGTCGCTGCAGCGCCCCGATGTGCTGGCGGTCGCGGCGCTGCTGTTCCTGTGCGACACGGTCGCCGACAAGATCCCCTACGTCGACACCGCGTGGGACACCGTGCACACGGTGATCCGGCCGGTGTCCGGCGGCGTGGTGGCGGCGCTGCTGGCCGGTCAGAGCGGTTCGCTGCCGCAGCTGGCGGCGGGCGCGGTGGGCGGTTCGACGGCGCTGGCCAGTCATCTGGTGAAGGCCGGGACGCGGATGGCGGTCAACACCTCGCCGGAGCCGTTCAGCAACATCGTGCTCAGCCTCGCCGAGGACCTGGGTGTCTCCGGGATCGTGGTCTTCGCGCTCTTCCACCCGGTGCCGGCCGCGATCGTCGCGGGTGTTTTGCTGGTCTGCGGGCTGACGACGGTGGCCTTCCTGTTCTCCCGGATCCGCCGGTTCCTGCGCCGCCGCCGGGAACGGCGGGCGGGGCGCGGACAGGGCACCCCGGCGCCCACCTGAGGACTCCCGCGCCGCTAGAGTCCCGTGCCATGGCACGGATTGCGGTGATCGGCGCGGGTATGGGTTCGCTGGCGGCGGCGGCCCGGCTGGCCACCGGCGGCCACCAGGTGGTGGTGCACGAGCGGGCGGCCACGTACGGCGGCGGGGTCGGGCGGCTGAGCGAGGGCGGCTTCGGCTTCGACACCGGCCCGGGGCTCCTGCTGCTGCCTGCCGTCTACCGGGATCTGTTCGTGAAGACCGGCCGGGAGAGCCTGGAGGACACCGTCGCTCTGACGCAGGTCCGTCCGGCGAGCCGCCATCTCTTCGCCGACGGCACCGATGTGTCGCTGCCGAACGCCTCCCGTTCCGGGGTGATCGAGGCCCTGGACGCGGCCTTCGGCCGGGGCAGCGGCGAGCGCTGGAGCGAACTGCTGGTCAGGGCCCGGGAGGCGTGGGAGGTCACCCGCCGCCCGCTGCTGGAGGAGGCGCTCACCGAGCCGGCGGCGCTGGCCCGCGACCCGTATCCGGCGCTCGCCCGGCGCGGCCTGTTCCGGCGCGGCGCCCCGGCACTGGCCCGGGTGGCCGCCGCCGAACTGGGCGACCCGCGGCTGGCCGCGCTGCTGGAGAGCCACGCTCTGGCTCACGGCCTCGATCCGCGTACGGCACCGGGGGCCACCGCCGTACTGCCGTATCTGGAGGCGACGTTCGGGGTCTGGTACGTCCGCGGCGGGATGCGGGCGCTGGCCGACGCGGTGTACCGGCGGTGCCTCGCCCGGAAGGTGGAGTTCCGGTTCGGCGCGGCGGTGACCGGGCTGCTGGAGAAGGACGGCCGGGCGGCGGGGGTCGAACTGGCCGACGGCAGCCGCTCGGAGGCGGATCTGGTGGTCGCGGGGGCGCCGCTGCCCGCGCTGGACGGCGAGCGGGTGCTGCCGCCGGGCGCGGCCGGGCAGGATCTCGGGCCGGCCGGCGAACCCGGCCGGTTCAGCGTCCACTTGGCGCTGCGCGGCGCCCGCCCGGCCGGCACCGCGCACCGTACGGTCGTCCACCCGGCTGACCGGGACGCGGAACTGGGGTGGGTCTTCGGCGGCCGGGGCGGCCAGGCCGGCCCGCTGCCGGCTCCCGCTGCGGTCACCGTGACCGTGCTGCGGCCCGACGACCCGGAGCTGCGGCCGGACGAGGAGCACGAGGCCGTCACGCTGACGGCGACCGTGCCCCGGCAGGGAGCGGTGGACTGGACCGCCACCGGGACCGCGGAGGACTTCGCCGGGCGGCTGGTCACGGCCGCCGGGGCGGCCGTACCGGGTCTGCGGGAGCGGGAGTTGTGGCGCAGGGTCCGCACGCCGGCCGACACCGGGCGGGAGACGGGCGCGCCGGGCGGCTCGGTCCCTGCGCCCGCGCTGGCCGGGGCCGGGGGCGCGCTGCTGAGGCCCGCCAACCGCTCGGCCGTCCCCGGCCTGTACTTCGTCGGCGGCTGGGCCCATCCGGGCGGCGGCCTGCCGCACGCGGGCATGTCCGGGGCGATCGTGGCCGACCTGATCGCGGGCGGTCCTGGCGGCAGCCGCTGAGCCGGTGGCGCCGCGCCGGCTCGGTCCGCCGCCGAACGCAACTCCGGGCCCGCCGCGGAACCCAGCACGGAACCCACCGCGGAACCCGCTGCGAAGATCGTTAATCGACCGCCTGCCCGGATTCAACCGATCGGGCGGAAAAGCCCTTTGCGCCCTGACACGTTCCCCGGGCCGCGACCTAGCGTGTTCGTCGGCTGATGATCGCCGAGCGGAAGGCCCTCGCACATGCCGCAGCCCTTTGAACTGCCCCGGTTCTACGTGCCGTACCCGGCACGGCTCAACCCCCACCTGGAAGGGGCCCGCGAGCACACCAAAGCCTGGGCCCGCGCCATGACGATGATCGAGGGTTCCGGTATCTGGGACGAGTCGGACTTCGACTCGCACGACTACGCGCTGCTGTGCGCCTACACCCACCCGGACGCCTCAGGTCCGGAACTCGACCTGGTCACCGACTGGTATGTCTGGGTCTTCTTCTTCGACGACCACTTCCTCGACATCTTCAAGCGCACTCAGGACATGACGGGTGCCAAGGCGTATCTGGACCGGCTGACCGCCTTCATGCCGGTGGATCCAGGCCGCCCCGTACCCGAACCGACAAATCAGGTGGAGGCGGGCCTGGCCGACCTGTGGGCGCGTACCGTGCCGGCCATGTCGGAGGGCTGGCGGCGCCGCTTCCACGAGAGCACCCACCACCTGCTGGAGGAGTCCCTCTGGGAGCTGGACAACATCAGCGCCGGCCGGGTCTCCAACCCCATCGAGTACATCGAGATGCGCCGCAAGGTGGGCGGCGCGCCCTGGTCCGCCAATCTGATCGAGCACGCGGCGGGCGCCGAGGTCCCCGACGTGATCGCGGCCAGCCGGCCGATGCGGGTGCTGCGCGACACCTTCTCCGACGGCGTGCACCTGCGCAACGACCTGTTCTCGTACCAGCGGGAAACCGAGGAGGAGGGCGAACTCGCCAACGCCGTACTGGTGCTGGAGCGCTTCCTCGGCCTGAGCCCCCAGGAGGCCGCCGAGCGGGTCAACGACCTGCTCACCTCACGGCTCCAGCAGTTCGAGCACACCGCGTTCAGCGAAGTGGAGCCGCTCTTCGACCAGTACGGGCTCGGGCCGCAGGAGCGGGCGGACGTCTTCGCCTACGTCAAGGGGCTCCAGGACTGGCAGTCCGGCGGCCACGAGTGGCACCTGCGCTCCAGCCGGTACATGAACGGCGCGCACGACAAGGGCGCTCCCGCGGTGCTCGCCGGTCCCACCGGGCTCGGCACCTCCGCCGCGCAGATCCTCTCCTCGCTGGCCGCCACGATGCCGCAGCGGGTGCGCTCCTTCACCCATCTCCCGCACCAGCGGGTCGGCTGGGTACGGCGGCCCGAGATCCCGATGCCGTTCCCGACCACCCTCAGCCCGCATCTGGACGCTTCCCGCAAGCACAACCTGGAGTGGGCGCGACGGATGGGCATGCTCGATCCCGAGCCCGGTTTCCCGGTGCCCGGCGGGCTGTGGAACGAGCAGAAGCTCACCGGCTACGACTTCGCGCTCTGCGCGGCCGGCATCCACCCGGACGCGGAACCGGACGGCCTCGACCTGACCACGGACTGGCTGACCTGGGGCACTTATGGTGACGACTACTACCCGGTCGTCTTCGGCCGCGGCGCCGACGCGTCGGCGGGCCGGATCGCCACCGAACGCTTCAAGCTCTTCATGCCGCTGGACGCGGACGCCGGTTCGATGCCGCCGCCGCTGACCGTACTGGAGCGCTCGCTGGGCGACCTGTGGCGCCGCACCGCGGGCCCGATGACCCCCGGGGCACGGCGCAGGTTCCGCACGTCGATCGAGGACATGTGCGAGAGCTGGCTGTGGGAGGTGGCCAACCAGAGGCAGAACCGGGTGCCCGACCCGGTGGACTACATCGAGATGCGCCGGATGACCTTCGGGTCCGACCTGACGATGAGTCTGTCCCGGATCGGCCACGGCAGCGCACTGCCCGAGGAGATCTACCGCTCCCGCCCGGTCCAGGCGATGGAGGCCGCCGCCGCCGATTTCGCCTGCCTGCTCAACGACGTGTTCTCGTACCAGAAGGAGATCGAGTTCGAGGGCGAGATCCACAACGCGGTGCTGGTGGTCCAGAACTTCCTGGACTGCGGGCCGCAGGAGGCCATGGACGTGGTCGGGGATCTGATGGCCGCCAGGATGCAGGAGTTCCAGCACATCACCGAGACCCAACTGCCCGCGCTCTTCGACGAGTTCGACCTGGACCCGGCGGCCCGTACGGTACTCGCCGGCTACGCGGGGGAACTGCGCGACTGGCTCTCGGGCATCCTCACCTGGCACGAGGGCTGCGACCGCTACAAGGAGCAGACCCTGCTGCGCGACTTCCCGCACGTGGCGGCGGCGGTGTCCCCCGGGCCGGCCGGCGCTCCGGCGCCCTGGACCGCGCCGGGCGGCCTTGGCACCTTCGCCGCCCGGCTGCCGTCCCTGCTGGCGGCCGGCCGGTGAACCGGGTGCGAACGGGGGCGCCGGCGGGTCAGTAGCGGTACGGGTCGTACGGGTCGGTGTACTCGTACGGCTCGGACGGCTCGGCGGTGTACTGCGGCTGGTGCTGCTGGTCGTACGGCGACTGCTGCTGCTGGTGCGGGATGTAGGGCTGCGCCTGCGGGTCGTAGCCGTACCCCTGCCCCTGGCCGGCGTACGGGTCGGCGGGCGGCTGCTGGCCCTGGTACGGCGCCTCCGCGTGCTGCGGGTGCTGCTGCGGCGTCCAGTCCCCGGTTCCGGCGGCCTGGGCGCCGTAGGTGTCGTACCCCGCGTAGCCGCCGGTGCCGTAAGCGTCGTATCCGCCGCCCCCGTTGGTCCCGTTGCCGCCATTGCCCCCGTTGGTCCCGTTGTAGGAGGCCGCCGCGGGCTGCTGCTCCTGGTAGCCGGCCTGCTCGAAACCGTAGGCCTGGCCGCTGCCCCAGCCGGTCTGCTGCGGGTCGTAGCCGTAGGCGCCGTCGTAACCGGCCGCCGCCGGGTGCGGCTCACCGTTCCAGCTCTCGTAGCCCTGAGCGCCGTAGCCCTCGTAGCCGCCGCTGGTGTACGGGTCCGGCGTGTACGAGGACTGGCCGTCGTAGAGCGGGTATTCGCCGCTGTCGTCGTGCATCGGCACCGGCTGGAAGACCGAGGTCTCGCCGTCGTCGCCGAACTCGTCCTGGCCGGCGAGCACATCGGCGTCCGCGCCCCGGGCCGGCGCCGCGCCTTCGTACCCGTCAGGTTCGACCGGGGTGACTTCGAGGACCGGCTCGGCCGGCCGTCCCGCGCCCCTGCGCCGGCGGCTGGAGCCGGGCCGGCCGCCCAGCGCCCAGCCGGTGGAGAATCCCCGCTTGTAGGAGAGCGTGACGAAGGCCTGTCCGGCGCCGAACGCGAGCGCGCCCAGCACGATCAGGACCACCTGACGCGTCGCCACGCCGGCCACCACACCCATGAACCCCGCGAAGGCGAGCAGCCGCCAGCGCAGCCGGGCCTTGTACTGCAGCAGGACCTCGCCGAGCAGCCACAGCGCGACGATGCCAAACGCGATGTAGAGCACCGAGTAGCCCATGTGCCCACTTCCTCACCTAGGGGGTGTCACGCCGCCCGCTGGTGCAGCCCGAGGTTCTCGTAGATCTCCAGCGAGGCGGTGGAGTGGTTAAGAGTAATGAAGTGGAGCCCCGGAATGTCCTCGGCCATCAGACGCCGGCACATCTCGGTGGTGAACTCGATGCCGATCGCCCGGACCGCGGCCGGGTCGTCCTGCACCGCCAGGATGCGCCGGGCCAGGTCGGGCGGGAAAGGAGCGTTGCCGAGCTGGGCGAAACGTTCGATCTGCCGGACGTTGGTGACCGGCATCACTTCGGGAATGATAGGGACGGTGCAGCCCGCCGCGTCCACCCGGTCCCGCAGCCGCAGGTAGTCGTCGGCGTCGAAGAACATCTGGGTGATCGCGAAGTCGGCGCCGGCCCGGCACTTGTCGATGAAGTGGCGGGTGTCCTCGGCCGGGTCGGTGGAGCGCGGGTGCATCTCGGTGAAGGCGGCCACGCCCACACAGAAATCGCCCGACTCCTTGATCAGCCGGACCAGGTCGGCGGCGTAGTGGAGACCCTGGGGATGCGCCACCCACTCGGCCAGCGGGTCACCGGGCGGGTCGCCCCGCACCGCGAGGATGTTGCGGATCCCGGCGTCGGCGTACTGCCCGATGATGTTGCGCAGCTCGGCGACGGAGTGATTCACCGCGGTGAGGTGGGCACAGGGGGTGAGCGTGGTGTCCGAGACGATCCGGTCGGTGGCGCGGATGGTGCCGTCGCGGGAGGAGCCGCCGGCTCCGTAGGTGACCGAGACGAAGGTGGGGCCCACCGCCTCGATCCGGCGGATCGCGTTCCACAGCGTCCGCTCGCCCTTCGCGGTCCTGGGCGCGGCGAACTCGAACGAGTACGAGCGCTCGCCGCGGGCGAGGAGCTCGCGGATCGTGAGGGCTCGGTTGGTGCGGGTGGAGGGTGTGCCCATGGCCATGCATGCAGGCTAGCCCGGTCTGGCGACCGTGCGTGACCTCACCGGACGTTATGCCCGCCTCCATACGTTTTTACGTTCCCCCCGGAAGTACCCGCCCCCTCGGAAGTACCTCCGCCCCGCCTCCCGCGGGGTGCCCTTGCGGGCGGGCGGCACCTCGTTTTTCAGGGGCGCTGGGGGTACCCCCGGACGAAGTCTGGGGGAGGAACTGCGCGAACGGCCACGACGGGGCCGCACCCCGTCACCGGCCCAAAGGGGCTGTTGCTGTCGTGTCCGGACCACCGGCCGGTGGGTGGTTGCTCGCGCAGTTCCCCGCGCCCCTTTGGGGCGCGGGTCCGCGGGCCCGGAGGGACTGGGTGCCCCTGGCGGGGCACGGGTTACAGGGCCCGGAGGGTCTTGGTGAAGGCAGCGGCGGCGGACGCGGGGTCCGGGGCCTGGGTGATCGCACGGACGACCACCACACGCCGGGCCCCCGCGTCCAGCACCTCGTGGAGGTTGGACAGACCGATCCCGCCGATCGCGAACCACGGCCGCTCCGTACCGAGCCCCGCGGCGTACCGCACGAGGCCGAGGCCGGGCGCCGGCCGCCCCGGCTTGGTGGGGGTGGGCCAGACCGGCCCGGTGCAGAAATAGTCCGCGCCTGGCTCCCCGCAGGCCGCCGCCACCTCCGCCTCCGCGTGGCAGGACCGCCCGATCAGTACGTCGTCGCCGAGCAGGGCACGCGCCGCCGGGACCGGGAGGTCGCCCTGTCCGAGGTGGAGTACGTCCGCCCCGGCCGCGTGCGCCACATCGGCGCGGTCGTTGACCGCGAGGAGCTTGCCGTGCCGGCGGCAGGCCGCCGCGAGCACGGCGAGCGCGGCCAGCTCCTCGCGGGCCTCGATGCCCTTGTCGCGGAGCTGGATGATGTCCACCCCGCCGCCGAGCGCGGCGTCCGCGAACTCCGCGAGGTCGCCGCGCGCGGTGCGGGCGTCGGTGCAGAGGTAGAGGCGGGCGTCGGCGAGCTGCCGGTGGGCTGCGGTGGTCATCTGGCTCCCCCGTGAGCGCCCCGGCGGGCTCAGGGTCCCCCGGGGCGCGGTTCGCGGCTACACGGCGAGCGCCTGGGCCCGGCGCTTCACCTCGGTCCCCCGATTCTCCCGCAGCGCCTGTGCGGGGGTGCCGGGCAGGGTCGGGTCGGGCGTGAAGAGCCACTCCAGGGCCTCTTCGTCCGAGAACCCGTCGTCCTTGAGGACGGTCAGGGTGCCGGACAGGCCCTTGATGATCTTCCCCTCACCGAGGAAGTCGCTGGGCACCATCAGCACCTTGTTCTCACCCCGCCGGACCGCGATCAGCTGACCCTCCTTGATCAGCGGCCGGATCCGGGTCACTTCGAGACCGAGACGCTCGGCGACCTCCGGCAGCGTGAGCCAGGAAGGGACGAGAGCGTCAATGTGTGCGTCAACCGACGAGAAAACAGTCACAGGACAAGCGTGCCACCTGCCGCCGACAACCGCTGCGGCACGCCGCCGACCGGGCTACGCGCCCCGCGCTCATCTGACCACGGACTTGAGCGGCACCCCCGGGTCGGCGGCGAGCTCCGGGTCCACCACGGCGGACTTCGCGATCAGCTTCCTGGCCTGCGCCATGTCCCGCGGCCTGCCCACCGCGAGCAGCGCCACCAGCCGCCCGTCCCGCAGCCAGAGCACCGACCACGCCGGGTCCGCCGGGTCGCCGCGCGGCAGCATCGTGTCGGCCTCGCTGTGGTGGCCCGCGTACTGCACGAACCGGCCGAACTGCTCGGACCAGAAGTACGGCACCGGGTCGTACCGCGCGTCCCCGCCCATCAGGTTGGCGGCGGCGGTCCGCGGGCCCTGCACCGCGTTGTCCCAGTGGTGGATGAGCAGCCGCCGGCCGTAGCGGGCGGACGGGAAGGACGCGCAGTCCCCGACCGCGTAGACGTCCTCGGCGGTGGTACGCAGCCGGTCGTCGGCGAGCACCGCGCCGTGGGGGTCGAGGGCGACGGCCGAGTCGCCGAGCCAGCCGTTGGCGGCGCGGGCGCCGATGCCGACCACGACGGCCGCGGCGGACAGCCGGCTGCCGTCGGAGAGCACCACGGCGCCCGGTTCGACGGCGGCGACCGCGGTGCCGGTGCGCAGTTCCACCCCGGCCTCGTCGTACCAGCCGCGCATGTGGTCGGTGACGGACGCGGGCAGTACGCCGGCCAGCGGGCGGTCGGCGGCCTCCACCACGGTCACCGGGCAGCCGGCCTGGCGGGCCGCGGTGGCGAACTCGGCGCCGATCCAGCCGGCCCCCACCACGACGACGCGCTGCCGCGCCAGCAGGACGGGGCGCAGGGCGGCGGCGTCGTCGAGCGTACGGAGCGGGAAGACGCCGGGGAGGCCGGCCGTGCCGGGCAGGCCGACGGCGTAGGCGCCGGTGGCGAGCACGAGGTGGTCGTACGGCACGGTGCCGGCGCCGGTGACGACCTGCTTGGTCTCGGCGTGCAGCGCCTCGGCCCTTACGCCGAGGCGCAGTTCGACGTCCAGGGCGGCGAAGTCGACGTCGAAGCGGACGTCGACGGGGGCTTCCGCGTCGCCCAGCAGGACCGCCTTCGACAGCGGCGGGCGGTCGTACGGAGGGTGCCGCTCGTCGCCGAGCAGCGTGATGCCGCCTCGCCAGCCCTGCCCCCTCAGTTCCACCGCGGTCTGCACTCCGGCCATCCCGGCCCCGACGATCACCACGTTCCGCTCCACGGGGGTTACCGTAGCCCGCGGTGCCCCGCGCGGGCGGCTGCCGGTACCCGTGCCCCGCCGCCCGGAGCTGTTCCCGCCGTCCCACCCGCTCCCCGGCTCCCGCCCGCGCCATCCGTGCGAGTGGTTCTCCGGCGGAACGGTCCTTCGGCGCCCGGCCGGACCGCCCCCGGGCGGAAGGCCGCCGGCGGCGGCCTGAACGCACCACGCGGCCCGTCGTCCGGCGGCGGTCCGCGCGGGCGGGAAAGACCCCGCCCCGTACCGGTGGGCCGCCCGGCGGGGATAGGGTGCCGGGGAAAGCGCGGGAGCCCGGACGGACTGGGCTGAGAGGGCGGCTGACCGGCCGCCGACCGTAAGAACCTGATCCGGGTCATGCCGGCGAAGGGAGACCGAGCACGATGCCCCTACCCGTGAACGGGCCCAGGGCCCACGACGTCCTGGTGGTCGGCGGCGGCCTCATCGGCCTCGTCACCGCCTGGCGGTCCGCCCAGCAGGGCCTGGCCACCGCCCTTGCCGACCCCGCCCCCGGCGGCGGAGCCGCGCATGCCGCGGCCGGTATGCTCGCCGCGGTCACCGAGCTGCAGTACGGCGAGCAGACCCTGCTCGACCTGAACCTCGCCTCGGCCGCCCGCTACCCCGCCTTCACCGCGGAACTCACCGAACTCACCGGCCTCGACACCGGTTACCGCCCCTGCGGCACCCTCGCCGTCGCCCTGGACGCCGACGACCGCGCCGATCTGCGGGACCTGCACGCCTTCCAGACCTCGCTCGGCCTGGAGTCGCAGTGGCTCAGCGGGCGGGACTGCCGCCGCCTCGAACCGCTGCTCGCCCCGGGAGTGCGCGGCGGACTGCGGGTGGACGGCGATCACCAGGTGGACCCGCGGCGCCTGGTCGCCGCCCTGCTGCGGGCCGCAGAACTCGCCGGGGTGACGTTCCTGCGCTCCGCGGTGACCCGTATCGCCCGTACCGGTGACCGCGTCACCGGTGCGGTACTGGCCGACGGCAGCGAACCGGCCGCCGGCCGCACCGTGCTGGCCGCGGGCAGCGAGAGCGGCCGGATCGCCGGGCTGCCGGAGGAGGCGCTGCCGCCGGTCCGCCCGGTGAAGGGCCAGATCCTGCGGCTGCGGATCCCGGCCACGCACGCGCCCTTCCTCTCCCGTACGGTCCGGGCGGTGGTACGCGGCAGCCATGTCTATCTGGTGCCGCGGGAGAACGGCGAGCTGGTACTCGGCGCCACCAGCGAGGAGTTCGGCTGGGACACCACGGTCACCGCCGGCGGCGTCTACGGACTGCTCCGCGACGCGCATGAGCTGGTGCCGGGCATCACCGAACTCCCGCTCACCGAGATGCTCGCCGGGCTGCGCCCCGGCTCCCCCGACAACGCTCCGCTGCTCGGCCCCACCGCCCTGGACGGGCTGCTGCTGGCCACCGGGCACCACCGCAACGGCGTCCTGCTCACCCCGGTCACCGGCGACATCATGGCCGAGGTGCTGGCCCGCGGTGAACTCCCGGAGTACGCGCGGCCGTTCACCGCGGCCCGGTGCGTACGGCAGGAGCAGCCGGCATGACGATCACCGTACGGCTCAACGGTGAACCCCGTGAGCTGGCCGAACCGTGCGCCCTGGCCGCCCTCGTGGCGACCCTCACCACCGCCCACTCGGGCGTCGCCGCCGCGCTCAACGAGACGGTGGTGCCGCGGACCCGCTGGCCCGACACCGTCCTCGCGGACGGCGACCGCGTCGAGATCCTGACCGCGGTACAGGGGGGGTGAACCGTGTCCGTCTCCACCGGCGAGAAGATCTCCGACTCCCTTGCCATCGGCGACGCCGTCTTCGGCTCCCGGCTGATCATGGGGACCGGCGGGGCGCCCAGTCTCGACGTGCTGGAACAGGCGCTGCTGGCGTCCGGCACCGAGCTGACGACGGTGGCGATGCGGCGCCTGGACCCGACGACGAAGGGCTCGGTGCTGTCGGTGCTGGCCCGGCACGGGATCCGGGTGCTGCCGAACACCGCGGGGTGCTTCACCGCGGGTGAGGCGGTGCTGACCGCGCGGCTGGCGCGGGAGGCGCTGGGCACCGACTGGGTGAAGCTGGAAGTCATCGCGGACGAGCACACCTTGCTGCCCGACCCGGTCGAACTCCTCGACGCTGCCGAGACCTTGGTGGACGACGGCTTCACCGTGCTGCCGTACACCAGTGACGACCCGGTGCTGGCCCGCAAGCTGGAGGACGTGGGCTGCGCGGCGATCATGCCGCTGGGCTCGCCGATCGGCTCCGGTCTCGGCATCCGCAACCCGCACAATTTCCAGCTGATCACCGAACGCGCCACCGTCCCGGTGATCCTGGACGCGGGCGCCGGCACCGCCTCCGACGTCGCCCAGGCGATGGAGCTCGGCTGCGCCGCCGTCATGCTGGCCTCCGCCGTCACCCGCGCCCGGCACCCGGCGGTGATGGCCGCCGCCATGCGGCACGCCGTCGAGGCGGGCCGGCTGGCGCACCGCGCGGGCCGGATCCCCCGCCGCCATCACGCCCTGCCCTCCACCCCGGCCGACGGCCTGCCCGCCCTCGACCCCGAACGCCCGGCGTTCTGAGCGGTGTTCATCCCTCCGTGCGGACTCCTTCGGCGACGGCCGCCGCCCATCCCGGCAGCCGCTCGTCGCTCCCGGCCCGGCTGACGCACTGCAGGCCGAGCGGCAGCCCGTTCGCGGCCCGGCCGGCCGGGACCGTCAGCGCGGGCCAGCCGGCGTTGCTCCAGGGCAGGCACATGATGGAGTCGCCGGTGCTGTCGAGCCCGTACGGGGCGGGACCGGTGGCCGCCGGGCTGATCCACACATCGACGCCCGCCTCCTCGGTGGCACGCGTCAGGCGGTCCCGGAAGGCTTCCCGGGCCCGCAGCCCCCGCTGGTAACCCTCCCGGGTGATCGCCTGGCCCTGCCGGACCGTGGCGGCGGACTGCTCGCGGTAGAGCGCGCCGTACCGGGGGAACCACGCGGCGTGGCTGCGGGCGGCCTCGTAGCGGTTCACCGTGAACAGGTCGGCCACGTCACGGGCGAAGTCCGCGAAGAGCGGGACGCGGCGGACCGCGAACCCGGCGCCGGCCAGCGCCGCCACCTGACCCTCGAAGACGGCCCGCGCCTGCGTACCGGCCCGCTCCAGATAGGGGCCGTCGGGCACGCCGAGCACCGGACGTCCCCGCGCGGCCTCCTCCGCCGGCTGCCAGTCGTCGCACAGGACGGCCGCCGCGGCCGCCACCTCGGCGACGGTCCTGGCGAAGATCCCGAGCGTGTCGTACGAGGGGGCGTTGGGGATCACCCCGTCGAACGGGATGCGGTGGAGGGTCGGCTTGAAGCCGACCACACCGCAGTAGGCCGCGGGCCTGATCACCGAACCGACCGTCTGGGTGCCGATCGCCAGTGGCACCATGCCCGCGGCGACGGCCGCCGCCGATCCGCTGCTGGAGCCGCCGGGCGTGTGGTCCGGGGCGTGCGGATTACGGGTCGGGCCGGGCGCGAGGATGGCGAACTCCGCCGTGACCGTCTTCCCCGCGATCAGCGCGCCGGCCGCGCGGAGCCGGTCAACCACCGTCGCCTGGGGACCGTCGAACACCTCAGGGGGCAGCCGGGAACCGCCGCGGGTGGGCAGGCCGGCCACCCGGATGATGTCCTTCACACCGACCGGGACCCCGTGGAGCGGCGGGAGCGGCCGGCGGCCGTGGAGCGCCCTGAGCTCGTCGTGGAGGCGGGCCCGCCGGGCGCCGGCCGACTCCGCGCCGGCGACGAAGGCATGGATGCCGGGGTCCAGCGCGTCGATCCGGTCGCACAGCGCGTCAATGGCGGCGGGCGCCGGGCCGGCCGTTTCGTCCGGGGTGGTTTCCACGGCCACCAGCCTGCCTGAACTCCTTCCCGCCGGGCAGGGTCCGTCGTCCCCGCGGCCGGTCACGGCGGCGCGGGCGACGTCACAGAACGGTTCCGAACGCCACGGACAGGACACAGTGCGGGGCCACGCCCGTAAGGCGGCGCGCCGGGGATCGTAGAATCGGGCGTCGTGGACAGCACCGTGCAAGACCCGCTTCTCGGACAGATCCTCGACGGGCGTTATCTGGTCGAGGGGCGCATCGCGGTCGGCGGGATGGCCACGGTCTACCGGGCCGTGGACACCCGCCTGGACAGGGTGCTCGCGCTGAAGGTGATGCACCCGGGGCTGGCCGGCGACGCGGAGTTCGTGGAGCGGTTCATCCGGGAGGCGAAGGCGGTCGCCCGGCTCGACCACCCCAATGTGGTCGGGGTCTACGACCAGGGCACGGACGGCACCTATGTGTATCTGGCGATGGAATATGTGGCCGGCTGCACGCTGCGCGACGTGCTCCGGGAGCGCGGCGCCCTGCAGCCCCGGGCCGCGCTGGACATCCTGGAGCCGGTGCTGGCCGCGCTGGGCGCCGCGCACCGGGCGAAGCTGATCCACCGGGACATGAAGCCGGAGAACGTGCTGATAGGCGACGACGGCCGGGTGAAGGTCGCTGACTTCGGCCTGGTGCGGGCGGTGGGCACCGAGACCAGTGCGACGGGCGCGGGCGCGCTGCTGGGCACGGTCTCCTATCTGGCACCGGAGCAGATCGAGCACGGCACGGTGGACCAGCGCACCGATGTGTACGCGTGCGGTGTGGTGCTCTACGAGATGCTGACCGGGCAGAAGCCGCGCAGCGGCAGTACGCCGGCGCAGGTGATCTTCCAGCACCTCAACGAGGCGATGCCCGCTCCGTCGGCGGCCGTCCCCGGCCTCGCTCCCGCGCTCGACCGGCTGGTGGCGCGGGCCACCGCGCGCGATCCGCGGGAGCGGCCCGCCGACGCGGTGGAGCTGCTCGCCGAGGTGCAGGCCGTGCGCTCCGTCCTCACCGGGGAGCAGCTGGACGGCCGGCCGGCCGACGCGGTGCTCACGGTGGCCCCGGTAGGTTCCGAGGAGCCGACCAGCGTCGTACCGCTGCCGCCGGTGGCCGCCGCGGAGCACGACACCGCGCAGCTGAACCGTACGAGCCGGCTGGTGATGCCTCCGCCGCCCCCGCCGCCCCCGGCCGGGCCGCCGGCGCCGCGGGCGCGGCGCGGCCGGCGCGGTCCGATCGCCCTGGTCCTGGTGCTGCTCGCCGTGCTCGGCCTCGGCGCGGGGGTCTGGTACATCAGCGACGGACAGTTCACCCACGTGCCCGGGGTGCTCTCGCTGAGCCAGGCCGAGGCCCAGCGGAAGCTGTCGTCGGCCGGCCTGGCCACCAAGGTGAAGCAGGACTTCTCACTGAACGTGCCGCGCGGCGCGGTCATCTCCACCGACCCGGCCCCCGGCAAACGGATCCGCAGCAACGGCACGGTGACCCTGACCGTCTCCAGGGGCCCGCAGCAGGTGCCGGTGCCCCGGGTCACCGGGCACGCGCTGGCCACCGCCCGGCAGGAGATCACCGACGCGGGGCTGGCCCCTGGCACCGTCACCAGGACGTTCAGCGACGACGTGCCGAACGGCCAGGTCATCTCCACCGACCCGGCGGGCGGCATCAACCGGGCCCCTGGCACCCCGGTGGCGATCACCGTCTCGCGCGGCGCGGCCGTCGACGTGCCGGATGTGATCGGCAAGCCGGTCGACGAGGCCCAGCAGGACCTGGCGGACGCCGGGCTGAAGGTGGTGATCGCCCCCGACCAGGTCTTCTCCGACGAGGCCGACAAGGACACCGTCGCGCGAGTCTCGCCGTCGGGCCAGGCCGGCACCGGCGACACGGTGACGATCACCGTCTCCAAGGGCCAGCAGACCTTCGCGGTGCCGGACGTGACCGGCAAGAACACCGACGACGCCAAGCAGATCCTGACCGACGCGGGCTTCGAGGTGCGGGTGATCAACCTCTTCTTCGGCAGCACCGTCTTCAGCCAGTCGCCGGACGGCGGCGGCCAGGCGCCCAAGGGCGCCACGATCACGCTGTGGGTGCGCTGACCGGTGCGGGAGCTGCGTAATCCGATCGGCGCGCATCTCCCGGTCGCCGGTGGTCTGGCGACGAAGGGGCTGGCGTACGCGGCCCGGACCGGCGCTGAGGCGGTGCAGGTCTTCGTGGCGAACCCGCGGGGCTGGGCCACCGTGCCCGGCGACCCGCGGCAGGACGAGGAGTTCCGGGCACGCTGCGCGGAACTGGGCATCCCGGCCTATGTGCACGCGCCCTACCTGATCAACTTCGGCTCGCACACCGAGGCGACCGTGGACCTGTCGGTGGACTCGCTGCGGCACTCACTGCGCCGGGCCCGGCAGATCGGTGCGCTGGGGGTGGTGGTGCACACCGGTTCGGCGACCGGCGGCCGGGCGCGGGAAGTGGCCCTGGCGCAGGTCGGGGAGCGGGTCAGGCCGCTGCTCGACGAGCTGACGCACGACGACGACCCGTGGCTGCTGCTGGAGCCGACCGCCGGGCAGGGCTTCTCGCTCTGCTCGCTCGCCGAGGACCTGGGCCCGTACCTGGCGGCGCTCGACCGTCACCCGCGGGTGGGGCTGTGCCTGGACACGTGCCACATCTACGCGGCCGGGCACGATCTGGCGGCCGAGGGCGGGGTGGCGCGGACGCTGGCGGAGATCGAGGCGGTGGCCGGTCCCGGCCGGCTGCGGCTGATCCACGCCAACGACTCGAAGGCGGGCTGCGGGTCGCATCTGGACCGGCATGTGAACATCGGTGCCGGCCACATCGCGGCCGCGCCTTTCGGGGACCTGCTCCGCCACCCGGCGACCGAGGGCGTGCCGCTGGTGATCGAGACCCCGGGCGGTCCCGAGGGCCACGCGGCGGACGTCAAGCTCCTCAAGGAGCTGCGGGACGCGTGAGCTCTACAGCTCGGGCCCGTCGGCCGGCTCTTCCTGGTACGAGTAGCGCTGCTCACGCCAGGGGTCGCCGACGTTGTGGTAGCCGCGTTCCTCCCAGAAGCCGCGGCGGTCGGCTGTCATGTATTCCACGCCGCGGACCCACTTGGGGCCCTTCCAGGCGTAGAGCCCGGGGATGATCATCCGCACCGGGAAGCCGTGCTCGGCGGTGAGCGGCTGGCCGCCCTGGCGGGTGGCGAATATCGACTTGTCGTCGAGGAAGTCCTCGATCCGCAGATTCGCGGAGTAGCCGTACTCGGCCCAGATCATCGCGTGGGTCACGTCGGGGGCGGGCGGGGCGAGCTTGACCACGGTGTCGGTGGCGACCCCGCCCCATTCGACGCCGAGCATGGAGAACTTGGTGACGCAGTGGAAGTCGGCGATGACCGTCGCATAGGGGAGGGCGGAGAACTCCTCGTGGTTCCAGCAGGTCTTGTCGCCGTCGGCGGTGGCGCCGAAGACCCGGAACTCCCAGCGGTCGGGCTTGAAGCGCGGCACCGGCCCGTAGTGGGTCACCGGCCAGCCGCGCTGGAGCCGCTGCCCCGGGGGAAGCTCCCCCTCACGATGCCGCGGTGAACCCATGTCCCCATGGTGACAGACCGGCCCGGGTGCTTCCGACCCGCCCTGCCCCATTCCGTACCGATTGCTGACAATACGGGCGCGGATGGTAAGCCCGCGCTTACTGGATCGGCGGGAGGCGGGGTGCGAGGATGCGGGCGACAGACGAGTCCGAACGGGAAGGATGGCGTTGCCATGCAGGGCGACCCCGAGGTCATCGAGTTCCTCAACGAACAGCTGACCGCCGAGCTGACCGCCATCAACCAGTACTTCCTGCACGCGAAGATGCAGGAGAACTTCGGCTGGCTGAAGCTCGCGAAATACACCCGCTCGGAGTCCTTCGACGAGATGCGGCACGCCGAGCTCATCACCGACCGGATCCTGCTGCTGGAGGGCCTGCCCAACTACCAGCGGCTCTTCCACGTCCGGGTCGGCCAGACGGTCACCGAGATGTTCCAGGCGGACAAGCAGGTGGAGGTCGAGGCGATCGACCGGCTGCGGCGCGGGATCGAGCTGATGCGCAGCAAGAGCGACATCACCTCGGCGAACATCTTCGAGGCGATCCTGGCGGACGAGGAGCACCACATCGACTACCTGGACACCCAGCTCGATCTGATCGAGAAGCTGGGGGAGCCGCTGTACATCGCGCAGCAGATCGAGCAGCCCAGCTCGGACACGAACGACTGACCGGCGCCGCGGGCCGGGGCCGCGGCCTCAGGCGGCCTGCTGGTCCCGGGCCTCGACGAGTACCGCCGGGGGGAGCGCGGGTGCCTGCTGCGCGGCGGCCACCGGGCCCTGCCCGGCGCAGCCGGCGCCCCGGCCCAGCAGCGCCTGGATCCGCTTGACGCAGGAACCGCAGTCGGTGCCCGCCTTGCAGGCGGAGGCGATCTGCCGCGGGGTGCAGCGGCCGTCGCCGGCGTGCTTCTTGACCTGCTGCTCGGTGATGCCGAAGCAGGAGCAGACGTACACGCGATGCACCGCCGTTCGGGTCCCGCGGGAGATGCCCCGCAGAAACTGAGGAAAGCCTAACCTCATCTAAGGTCAGGCTTACCTTACCCGGCGTGCGAGTCGGACAAAAGCAGCGGGGGGCGCGGATCGGTGTGATCCGCGCCCCTTCGACTGCTGCCGGCCGCCGGGCGGCTACTGGCCCCGGTACATCTCGGCCACCAGGAAGGCCAGGTCCAGCGACTGGCTGCGGTTGAGGCGGGGGTCGCAGGCCGTCTCGTAGCGCTGGTGCAGGTCGTCCACGAAGATCTCGTCGCCGCCGCCGACGCACTCGGTGACGTCGTCACCGGTCAGCTCGACGTGGATGCCGCCGGGGTGGGTGCCGAGGCCGTGATGGACCTCGAAGAAACCCTTCACCTCGTCGAGCACGTCGTCGAAGCGCCGGGTCTTGTGGCCGGAGGCCGCCTCGAAGGTGTTGCCGTGCATCGGGTCGCTGACCCACGCCACCTGCGCACCGGACGCGGTGACCTTCTCCACCAGCGTCGGCAGCTTGTCGCGTACCTTGTCGGCGCCCATCCGCACGATGAAGGTCAGCCGGCCGGGCTCGCGGTCCGGGTCGAGGCGGTCGATGTAGGTCAGCGCCTCCTCCGGGGTGCTGCCGGGGCCGAGCTTGATGCCGATCGGGTTGCTGATCCGGGAGGCGAACTCGATGTGCGCCCCGTCCAGTTGCCGGGTCCGCTCGCCGATCCACACCATGTGGCCCGACACGTCGTAGAGCTTGCCGGTCCGCGAGTCGGTACGGGTCAGCGCCGTCTCGTAGTCCAGCAGCAACGCCTCGTGCGAGGCGTAGAACTCCACCGTGCGGAACTCCGCCGGGTCGGTGCCGCAGGCCGCCATGAAGTTCAGCGCGTTGTCGATCTCGCGGGCCAGTGCTTCGTAACGCTGGCCGGACGGCGAGGACTTGACGAAGTCCTGGTTCCAGGCGTGCACCTGGCGCAGATCGGCGTAGCCGCCGGTGGTGAAGGCCCGCACCAGGTTCAGGGTCGAGGCGGAGGCGTGGTACATCCGCTTGAGCCGTTCCGGGTCGGGGATGCGGGCCTCGGGGGTGAACTCGAAGCCGTTCACCGAGTCGCCCCGGTAGGTCGGCAGCGTCACCCCGTCGCGGGTCTCGGTCGGCTTGGAGCGCGGCTTGCTGTACTGCCCCGCGATCCGCCCGACCTTGACCACCGGCACCGAGGCGGCGTAGGTGAGCACCGCGCCCATCTGCAGCAGCGTCTTGAGCTTGTTGCGGATCTGGTCGGCGCCGACGGCGTCGAACGCCTCGGCGCAGTCGCCGCCCTGGAGCAGGAACGCCTCGCCCTTGGCCACCGCGGCCAGGCGGTTGCGCAGCTGGTCGCACTCCCCCGCGAACACGAGCGGCGGATACGAGGCGAGGTCGGCGATCACATCGCGCAGAGCCTCGGGGTCGGGCCACTCAGGCTGCTGCGCCGCGGGAAGAGCGTGCCAGGTGTTGCCACCGGCGTGGAGTTCAGCGTTCACGGTCACTCCCCCAGATTACGGGGTCGTCGCCGGCGGGTTTCGGCTCGCCCAGTGGGTGAGACATGGCGTCCGTGTGAATCGGGGCGGGAGTGACGGCGCGGTACCCGTGATCAGCGCGGGAAGGGCCATCGGCGCTGTTAGCGTCCCGCTTCGGGCGGTCTCCGCCGGAGACGAACGCCGAGAGCAGGGCGCCGCAGCGCGTCCCGGAGCCGAGGGCCGACACGTTGCCACGGAGCAGACACCGCAAAGGAAACGCACCGCTCGCCCGCCGCGTCGCCGCGGCCGTCCTGGCCGCCTCGGCCGCGTACGGCACCGTCGCCATGGCGGCGCCGCCCGGGGAAGGACCCGCCGAGCCGCCCGCCGGCACCCGCGCCCTGCAGGAGTCCTTCGCGTCGGCCGCCGGGGAGTTCAAAGTCCCGCAGAATGTCCTGATGGCGGTGGCGTACCGGCAGACCCGCTGGAACGCGCACGGCGGCCTGCCGAGCACCACCGGCAACTACAACGTGATGGGGCTGACCCAGGTCGACCCCGGTGATCTGGCCGCCCGCCCGGCAGGTGCCACCGACGGGCTGAACCAGAGCGGCGACCCGCGCCGCAGCGCGCGCTTCCACCCGGACGCCGCCCTGCGCACGCTGCGGGGAGCCGGCGCGGTCGACACCGGCGACCCGCGGCTGCACACCCTGGACCTCGCGGCCAAGCTGATCGGCCGCCCCGCCGGCAGCCTGCGGACCGACAGCGCGCAGAGCGTCCGGGGCGCCGCCGCGCTGCTCGCCCGGTACGAGAAGGCGGCGGTCGGCTCGCTGCCTGCCGACGTGGGCCGCTGGTACGCGGCGGTCGCCCGTTACAGCCAGTCCCCCGACGCCTCAGGTGCCCGGCAGTTCGCCGACAGCGTCTTCGCCACGGTCCGCAGCGGGCAGCGCGCGGTCACCGACGACGGCCAGCGGGTCGTCCTGCCCGCCTCGCCGCAGGTGTCGCCGGTCAGGACCGGCAGGATCCCGCTGACGCCCGCCGCCGCGGGGCCGGCGGTCAAGGCCGACGACGCGGTGACCCCGCAGTGCCCGGCCACCCTGCGCTGCGACGTCGCCGCCGCCGCGTTCCGGCAGAACAGCGCGGACAAGGCCGACTACGGCAACTACGACGTCACCGACCGGCCCGCCGACGGGCAGCGGATCACCTCGATCGTCATCCACGACACCGAGGGCACTTACGCGGGCACGGTCTCCAGCTTCCAGAACCCGACGGCGTACGCCAGCGCCCACTATGTGATCCGGGCCTCCGACGGCCAGGTCACCCAGATGGTGGCCGACAAGGACACCGCCTGGCACGCCGGCAACAAGACCGTCAACATGCACTCGATCGGCGTCGAGCACGAGGGCTATGCGATCAAGGCCGGCAGCTGGTACTCCGAGACCGAGTACAGCTCCTCCGCCCTGCTGGTGCGCTGGCTCTGCGCGACGTACGGCATCCCCCGTGACCGTGAGCACATCATCGGCCACGACGACGTCCCGGGACCGCTGGACTCCTACGCCGGCGGCATGCACTGGGACCCCGGCCCGTACTGGGACTGGAACCACTACATGGCGCTGATCCTGGCGCCCGACGGTTCGGACCGCACCGGCACCGTGCCCAAGGCCGGCCAGGTGATCAGCGTGGTGCCGCCGTACACCACCGGCAACCAGCCGGAGGTCACCTACGGCGGCAAGGCCCAGGCCCCCCACCCGGCGAACTTCGTCTACCTCCACACCTCGCCCTCCCTGACCTCCGCCCGGCTCGGCGACCCCTATCTGCACAGCGGGACCGCGGGCACCTCCGACGGACCGGACTGGGGCGACAAGGCGGTCGCCGGACAGCGGTTCGTGGTCGCGGAGCAGTCCGGCGACTGGACCGCGATCTGGTACGGCGGCAAGAAGGGCTGGTTCGCCGACCCGGGCGGCTCCAACGCCGCCGTGGACGACGCCGCCGACACCATCGTGCTCACCCCAGCGACCGGCCGCGACTCGGTCCCGGTGTACGGGCGCGGCTACCCGGAGACCGCCGCCTACGCGGGCACGGGCGTGCCGGTGCAGACCGACAACGACAAAGCGCTGACCCGGTACGCGCTCCCGGCCGGGCAGCGTTACGTCGCGGCCGGTCCCGCGGTCACCGGCGACTACTTCTACGCCCAGAACATCGACAACAGCGCTCCCGGCGACCACACCCTGGTCACCGGGAACACCACGTACTACCCGATCCGGTACAACCACCGGCTGGCGTACGTGAAGGCGTCCGACGTCCAGCGGATCACCGGCGCGGCCTCCTGAGCGGACACCGCCGCCCGCCCGGCGGGCATGCGATAGGCTCGGCCGCATGACCTCGCCGATGCACCAGACGCTCAACCAGAACTGGTGGTGGACCGCTTCCCGGGCGGCCCGCTGAACATCGCGCGTACTCACTTCGCGAAGGCCGCCCTCGCAGGGGCGGCCTTCGGCGTTTCCCGGGCCGGCCGCCCCCAGGACCCACCCCCTGGAAGGACCCCCGCCGTGCACCCGACCCCCGCCCAGCTGACAGCACGCCTGCTCGCCCCCGGCTGCCCGCCGTTCGCCCTGCTGCACCGCCACACCCCCGGCCGCCCCGAGGGGGTCGTCGAGGTGCTGCTCGGCCCGGTCGAGGAGCATGCGCGGCTCACCGACATCCCGCTGCCCACCGGTGCCCCCGGCGCCGCGGCCACCGACGTGCTCGCCCTGGTCCCGTTCTGCCAGATCCGTGAACGCGGCTTCGACGTCCGCGACGACGGCACCCCGCTGGCCGTCCTGCGGGTGCGGGAGCGGTACGAACTCCCGCTCGCCGCTCTGCCGGCCGCGCTGCCCGACCGGGACGTGCGGGTGACGGGCGGCGCCTTCGACGTCGCCGACGAGGTCTACGCGGGCATCGTGCGGCGGGTCATCGAGGACGAGATCGGCCGCGGTGAGGGCGCCAACTTCGTGATCCGGCGCACCTTCCGCGGCACCGTGCGGGAGTACGGTCCTGACGCCGCGCTGGCGCTGTTCGCGCGGCTGCTGCGCGGCGAACGCGGCGCGTACTGGACCTATGTCGTGCATACCCCGGAGCGGACCCTGGTCGGCGCCAGCCCCGAGGTGCATGTGCGGATGGCCGGCGGGACGGTGGTGATGAACCCGATCAGCGGCACCTACCGCTACCCCGAGCAGGGCCCGTCCGCCGAGGGGCTGCTGGCGTTCCTCCGCGACCCCAAGGAGGTCGAGGAGCTGACGATGGTGGTGGACGAGGAACTGAAGATGATGTGCACCGTCGGCGACCTCGGCGGGGTCGTGGTGGGCCCGCGGCTGAAGGAGATGGCGCACCTGGCGCACACCGAGTACGAGTTGCGCGGCCGGTCCACGATGGACGTACGGGAGGTGCTGCGCGAGACGATGTTCGCCGCGACGGTGACCGGGTCCCCGGTGCAGAACGCCTGCCGGGTCATCGAGCGGTACGAACCCGGGGGCCGCGGCTACTACGCGGGCGCGCTGGCGCTGATCGGCCGGGACGCGGGCGGGGCGCAGACACTGGACTCGCCGATCCTGATCCGTACCGCCGACATCTCGCCGGACGGCGAGCTGAAGGTGCCGGTCGGGGCGACGCTGGTGCGGCACTCCGACCCCGGCTCCGAGGTGGCCGAGACCCATGCCAAGGCGGCGGGTGTGCTGACCGCGCTGGGGGTGCGGCCGGCGCCGGTACGGGCCCCGGGCGCGCCCCGGCTGCGGCTGGCGGAGGACATCAGGGTCAGGACGGCGCTGGACGCCCGCCGGGCGGACCTGGCGCCCTTCTGGCTGCGGATGCAGACCGAGCACCCGCCGGCGACCGCCCACGCGCTGGTGGTCGACGGCGAGGACACCTTCACGGCGATGCTGGCGCATGTCCTGCGGTCGGCGGGCCTCGCGGTGACGGTACGGCGCTACGACGAGCCGGGGCTGCGGGCGGCGGCCGCGGCGCACCCGGGTCCTGTGGTGCTCGGCCCCGGCCCCGGCGATCCCGCCGACCCGGCGGACCCCAAGATGCGGCTGCTCCGCGCGCTGGCGGCTGACCTGCTGGCAGGTCACCGGCACGGGGTGCTCGGGGTCTGCCTCGGCCATGAACTGCTGGCCGCGGAGCTGGGGCTCGACCTGGTCCGCAAGGAGAACCCGGCCCAGGGGGCCCAGGAGCGGATCGACTTCTTCGGACGGGCGGAGACGGTCGGCTTCTACAACACCTTCACCGCGCGGTGCGACGCGGCGACGGCGGAGGAGCTGGCGATGCACCGGGTGGAGCTGAGCCGGGACCCGGTCACCGGGGACATCCACGCGATGCGTGCGCCCGGTTTCGCGGGGGTCCAGTTCCACCCGGAGTCCGTGCTCACCCTCAACGGCCCGGCTCTGCTCGCCTCCCTCCTGCCCCCGGTCACCGTCCGCTGAGACCGGCCCCTGAGACCGGCCGCTGAGACCGGCCGGTGCCCGGCGGAGGGCGCCGGTGCCGCGCCGGTTCAGGCCATTTCGGGAGTGGGGGTGGGCGGGGGCGGGAGGATCGGGTCGATCAGCATCAGGACGGCGGCGATCATCGCGTACGCGTCCGCTGTACCGTCCACCACCAGATCCGCCAGGGCCCGGGAGGGGGCGACATGGGCGAAGTGCCGCTCCCTCCCGCTCGCCAGATAGTTCCGCAGGGACAGCGCCGGGTCCTGCTGCTGGATCTCGATCTTGCGCAGGATCTTGCGGGCCAGCCGGATGTCGTCCGGGGTGTCCACGTAGACCCGCCAGGTCGCGCGGGCCACCACCGGGGCGAGGGTGAGCGCGAAGAGCCCCTCCACCACGACCAGCCGGTACCGCCCGCCCGAGGTCATCGCGTCCACGGCCGCGGCGACGGCGCCCTCGTCGATGGAGCCGGGATGGTTCCAGTCGAGGATCTCCGCACCGGACGCACTGCGGGTACGCACCCCGCGCAGGGGGTCGTAGAAGTCGTCGAGATGGATCAGACCGACGCTCTCGGGGTGGTGCAGCGCCAGCGCGTCGGCAAGGGTGGACTTGCCCGATGCGGTGCCGCCTGCGACCGCCAGTACAGGCACCGAATGCCTGCTCGCCACACCCGCCATACCGGGCGCTCCTTCACGTGCTCAAGGGAAAACGAAGCGGCCGGACAAGCCGGGTGCACGGAGGATAGGACCCGGCGATCGTCCACGGCAAGACATGTCGGTCACGGCGCGGCCGAGCAGGACCGGATGGCCCGTGGGAGGGTCCGCGGGAAGATCCGCAGGAAGGTCCGTGGGAAGGGCTGGGAGCACCTTGGCAAGCGGCGGGGGTCAGCCGAAGAAGACCTGGACCTCCTCGTAGAGCGACGCCGGCACCGTCTTGATGGTGGCGATCGCGTCCTTGATCGGCACCCGCACGACCCGGGTGCCCTGCAGCGCCACCATCTTCCCGAAGTCGCCCTCGCGTACCGCCTCGATCGCGTGCAGCCCGAAGCGGGTGGCGAGCCAGCGGTCGAAGGCACTGGGTGTGCCGCCGCGCTGGACGTGCCCGAGCACGGTGGTCCTGGCCTCCTTGCCGGTGCGCTTCTCGATCTGGGTGGCGAGCCATTCGCCGATGCCGGAGAGCCGGACATGGCCGAAGGAGTCCAGCGTGCCGTCCTTGAGCACCAGGTCGCCGTCCTGCGGCATCGCCCCCTCGGCGACCACCACGATCGGCGCGTAACGGATCTTGAACCGGCTCTCCACCCACGCGCAGACCTGGTCGAGGTCGAACCGCTGCTCGGGGATGAGGATGACGTTGGCGCCGCCGGCCAGCCCGGAGTGCAGGGCGATCCAGCCGGCGTGCCGGCCCATCACCTCGACGACCAGCACCCGCATATGGGACTCGGCGGTGGTGTGCAGGCGGTCGATCGCCTCGGTGGCGATGTTGACCGCGGTGTCGAAGCCGAAGGTGTAGTCGGTGGCCGACAGGTCGTTGTCGATGGTCTTCGGTACGCCGACGCACGGGATGCCGTGCTGCTCGTGGAGTTCCGCGGCGACCCCGAGGGTGTCCTCGCCGCCGATCACGATGAGCGCTTCGACGTCGTTCTCCGCGAGGTTCGCTCTGACCCGGTCGACGCCGCCTTCGGCCTTGAGCGGATTGGTCCGTGAGGACCCGAGGATGGTGCCGCCGCGGGGCAGGATGCCGCGGACGGCCGGGATGTCGAGCGGTACCGTGTCCCCCTGCAGGGGCCCGCGCCAGCCGTCCCGGAACCCGGTGAAGTCGTAGCCGTACTCCTGGACGCCTTTACGGACGATGCCGCGGATGACCGCGTTGAGACCGGGGCAGTCCCCGCCACCGGTCAGAACTCCGACCCGCATGGACTCTTCCCTTCGTCGCAAGCCAGCTGTGCCGGATGTGCAACCTCCGCCAAGCTAGCGTGACTTGGGTCACGTGTCGCCGTCCGTGCGCGCCTGTGTACGGTCGGCTGGCCGGGCCGTGCCGTCCAGCCCGCGTTCGATCGCGTAGCGGACCAGTTCGACCCGGTTGTGGAGCTGGAGTTTGCCGAGGGTGTTCTGCACGTGGTTCTGGACCGTGCGGTGCGAGATGACGAGCCGCTGCGCGATCTGCTTGTAGCTCAGGCCCTTGGCGACCAGGCGCAGCACCTCGGTCTCGCGGTCGGTGAGCCGGGGTGCGGCGGGGCCGTCGCCGGCCGCGGCGGGCGCCGGTGCGGCGGCGAGTCTGCGGTACTCGCCGAGGACGAGTCCGGCCAGCCCCGGGGTGAACACCGGGTCCCCGACGGCGGTCCGCCGGACCGCGTCCACCAGTTCCTCGCGGCCGGCCGACTTCAGCAGATAGCCGGTCGCCCCGGACTTCACCGCCTCCAGCACGTCGGTGTGCTCGCCGCTGGCGGAGAGCACCAGTACCCGTACGGCGGAGTCGTGGGCCACCACCTCCTTGCAGACCTGCACCCCGGAGGCCCCGGGCAGGTTGAGGTCGAGGACGAGCACCTGGGGGCGGGCGGCGCGGGCCCGGCGGACCGCCTCGGGGCCGTCGCCCGCCGTCGCCACCACCTTCAGCCCGGCCTCGGTGAGATCGCGGGCGACCGCGTCGCGCCACATCGGGTGGTCGTCCACGACCATCACGGTCACCGACTGCTCGCCACCCACGTCTCCGGCGGTTCCGACCGTCATCGTGTGCTGCCGCCCTTCGCTTCGCTGAGTTCTTCGGTACGGGCCGGGAGGCCGGCTCCGCCCCTGGCCCCGGCCCTGGCCGCTGCCGCCTCCTTGGGCAGCCGCAGTTCCACCTCGGTGCCCTGCCCCGGGACGGAGACCAGTTCCGCGCTGCCGCCCAGGTCGCGCAGCCGGCCGCGGATGGACTGGGCGACACCGAGCCGTCCTTCGTCCGCGGCGGCGGCCAGCCTGCCCTCGGCGATGCCGGGCCCGTCGTCCCGCACGGTGACCAGCACCGCGTCCGGTTCGTCCTCGACCAGGATCCACGCCTGCGCCCGCTCGCCGGCGTGCTTGCGGACGTTGTCCAGCGCGGCGGCGACCGCGGCGGCCAGTTCGGCGGCCGCGGCCGGGGCCAGGAGGACCGGGGTGCCGGGTGCGGACAGCGTGATCCGGGCGGAGGTCAGCGGGTTGAGCAGGGTGCGCAGGTCGTGCGGCGGACCGGTGGTGTCGCCGGCCGGGGGGCGGGGCGGCGGGGCGCCGCTGATCAGGGTGCGCAGCGCGGCCTGCTGCTCGCCGGCCAGCCGGCCGAGCTCGGCGGCCTCACCGCCGGCCTGGCTGCCGCGGTGCTGGACCATGGCCAGCACCTGGAGCACCCCGTCGTGGATGTCGCGGGCCAGCCGCTCGCGCTCCCGGGTGGCCGCCTCGATCTGCAGCGCGCGGGCCAGGGTCCGTTCGCTGGCGCGGGCGACCTCCACCACGTAACCGATGGCGATGCTGGCGATCCAGACCAGCACCAGGTTGTGCAGGGTGTCCCGGCTGGGCGTGCCGCGCTCGATCAGGTCGGCGGCGGCGACCAGCGAGGAGGCGACGGCCGCCCAGCGCCAGCCGCCCTTGACCGCGTAGGCCAGCACCGAGCCCGCGGTCCATATCGACGGCAGGGTGAAGGCGCCGGCCTGGATCCGGGCCGGCGAGTCCACCAGGCCGGTGAGCAGGATGCCGCCGACGGCCACCGTGAGGTCGGCGGCCAGGAAGCCGCGGGTGCAGCGTTCGGCGTTCTTCACCCGGCCGAGGGTGGCGAGCGTCCAGCCGGTCAGGACCGCCATGTAGACACCGCCGGGCAGCGGGTGCCGCAGCTCACCGTACGCGTGGACATAGAGCGCGACGGCGTATCCGCAGGTCAGGACCCGGTACGCGAGGAGGGCGCGCCACAGTGGCTGTTCCACCGACATCTTCATGGCCATGGCGGGCCCCCTCCCCCGTCGTACGGTCAGCTGCCGGCCTGCTCCTGCGGTCTGCCGGCGGCCGTCTCGGCCGCGGCTTTGGCGGCTTCGGCGATCTGGCGCTTGGCGGCGGTGGCGTAGATGTCGACGTACTCCTGGCCGGAGAGCTTCATGATCTCGTACATCACCTCGTCGGTGACCGAGCGCAGGATGAAGCGGTCGCCCTCCATGCCCTGATAGCGGCTGAAGTCGAGCGGCTTGCCGATCCGGATGCCGGGCCGGGGGTTGAGCTTGGGGATCACCTGGCCGGGCGGCTGGAGCTTCTCGGTGTCGATCATCGCGACCGGGATCACCGGAGCGCCGGAGGCCAGCGCGACCCGGGCAAGACCGCCCGGTTTGCCGCGGTAGAGCCGGCCGTCGGGCGACCGGGTGCCCTCGGGGTAGATACCGAAGAGCTCACCGCGGGCCAGCACCGCGACACCGCTGTTCACCGCCGCCTCGCCGGCGCCGCGGGCGCCGGAGCGGTCCACCGGGAGCTGGCCGACGCCCTTGAAGAAGGCCGCGGTCAGCTTGCCCTTGAGGCCGGGCGCGGTGAAGTACTCGGCCTTGGCGATGAAGGTGACCTGCCGGTCCAGGACCGAGGGAAGGAAGAAGGAGTCGGAGAACGACAGGTGATTGCTCGCCAGAATGGCCGGCCCCTCGCTGGGGACATTCTCCAGGCCCTCCACCCAGGGCCGGAACACAGCCTTGATGGGGTGGCCGAGAACGATCTTCATCGCGCCGTAGAACAACCGATCCTCCTGTGAGCCGACGCACTGACCTTAACGCCACCGGCGGGCGCCCGGTCCGCACCGGGCGAGGTCCGCAGGGCGTGCCTCGCGGGTGGTCCCGGCCCGGCACGTCCGATGGGGCTTACCGCCAGGTATCGGGTCCGCGTACGCTGAACTCCCGGCCTCGCGCACACACGCGTATCCAGGTGGCCGCGCACGCACGCAGCCGCGCGGCCACGTGCCCATGTACCCGCCTACCCGCGAACACGCGTCCGAACAGGAGACAACGGTGCCGCTCATGTCCGGAGCCGAACCGTACCGCCATGACGGCGGTGAGACCGGCGTGCTGCTCTGCCATGGTTTCACCGGCTCCCCGCAGTCCCTGCGCCCCTGGGGTGAATATCTGGCGGCGCGCGGGCTCAGCGTGTCGCTGCCGCTGCTGCCCGGTCACGGCACCCGCTGGCAGGACATGCAGCTCACCGGCTGGCAGGACTGGTACGCGGAGGTCGACCGGGAACTGGTGGCGCTCTCCGAACGCTGCTCCCGGGTCTTCGTGGCCGGGCTGTCGATGGGCGGCGCGCTGGCGCTGCGGCTGGCCGAGAAGCACGGGACCGCGGTCAGCGGGGTGATCCTGGTGAACCCCTCGGTGAAGGGCGACAGCGTGCAGCTGAAGGCCGTGCCGGTGCTCCGGCATCTCGTGCCGTCGGTGGCGGGCATCGCCAGCGACATCGCGGCCGAGGGCGGCTCCGAGCTCGGGTACGACCGGACCCCGCTGCACGCGGTGCACTCGCTCAGCAGGTTCTGGGGGATCGTACGGGCCGCGCTGCCGCAGGTGACCCAGCCGCTCCTGCTGCTGCACAGCCGGGTGGACCACGTGGTGCACCCGTCCAACTCGGCTGTGGTGCTCGGCAAGGTGTCGTCCACGGACGTCACGGAGATCGTGCTGGAGCGCAGCTACCACGTGGCCACGCTCGACCACGACGCGGAGCGCATCTTCACGGAGTCCTACGACTTCGTACGACGGCTGTCCGCTCCGGCGGGCGACACGGTCAAGGAGAGTACGGCCGGTGGCTGACCGCGAGGACGAGAACACCGCACCCCAGGAAGAGCCGGGCCGGCCGCCGCTGGACGAGGACGCGGCCTGGGCCGCGCTCGTGGCCGGCTATGACAACGAGCCGGCGCCGGGCGCAGAACCGGCCTGGCCGGAGGCGGAGAACGTGCCGCCCAAGGACCCCGCACCGGTCAACCAGCTGCCCCCGCCGCCGGATCGCAGCATCGTCATCCATCCGGTGATCTCCGGGCCGCGCAACTACGAACTCGTCGACGACGAGGACGACGCGCACTTCGTACCGCCGGAGCCGCCCCCGCTGCCCGAGGCCGACGTCACCACGAAGTTCGCCTGGATCGCGGTCATCGGCGGTCCGCTCCTGCTGCTCGCCTTCGTCCTCTTCGGCCTCGAACTCACCTGGTGGGCGATCCTGGTGGGCCTCGGCGGCTTCCTCGGCGGCTTCGCCACCCTCGTCACGCGGATGCGTACCGGGGACGATGACGACGACCTCCCCGGCGGCGGCGCGGTCGTCTGAGCGGCCCGCGCCGGGCCCACCGCCCACCGCCCGGGGCGGCGGACGGAAGGCCGGACGCTAGGACGCCGGGATACGGAGGGCGGCCAGCACCGGGAGATGGTCGGTGGCGGCGGTGAGGTCCTCCCGGTCGATCCCGGGAAGCGCCAGCGGCACGCCCGCGCCGAGGACTTCGATCCCCGGGGAGGCGAACACCGCGTCGATGCGCTGATAGGGGCGCTGGGCGGAGGAGGTGAACTCACCGCCCCACGGCTTGGTGGCCCAGGCGTCCTGGAGCAGGTCGGCCACCCGCGAGAACGCGCGGCCCTCGGGACGGTCGTTGAGGTCGCCGCCGGCCACGGCGTGCGGCTCGCCGAGCCCGGTGACCCGGTCGAGCAGCAGCCCCGCCTGTTCGTACCGCTCGGCTGCGTTGAGACTGAGGTGGGCGCTGAGCACCGAGAGCCGGGCACCGCCGATCCGCAGGACGGCGGTGGCGAAACCGCGCTGGTGGAGCCCCGGGGTGTGCGGGAGGAGGACGTCCTCCGTGCGCTCCACGTGGGCCCGCAGCGACGACAGGATCATCGGCCCCGCGGTGGTGGCCCCGCCGGTGACGTGGAAGAGGTCCGTCGCCCCGGCGAGCCGCGCGGCCGCCTTGCGCCAGCGGAAGAACCGCGGCGCCTCCTGGATCAGGACCAGGTCGGGGGCGCAGGCACGGATCACCCGGGCCAGCGCCGCCGTGTCGTCCCGCATGGAGCGGATGTTGTAACTCAGTACCCGAACGACCGCCGAGCCGTCGTGCTCGGTCGCCGAACCCGGCAGATCCTCCACCGTCACCCCGTCCGCTCCATCGCGTCCCGTCAGCCCTGCCGCGCCAGGTCCGCCGCTCCGACCAGTCCTGCCTTGCCGCCCAGCTGGGCCGCGAGCACCTGGGCGTGCGGCCGCCACTCCCCGCCGATCAGCCAGCGCCGGAACGACTTGCGGATCGGGTCGAGGACCAGTTCGCCCTCGTCCGACACCCCGCCGCCGACGATGAACGCGGAGGGGTCGAAGAGCGATGCCAGGTCGGCCAGGCCGGCGCCGGCCCAGCGGGCCAGCTCGCGGAACGAGTCGACGGCCACCGGGTCGCCCTGCCGGGCGGCGGCGCTGACATGCCGCCCTTCGATGCCTTCCGGGGTGCCGTCACCGAGGGCGAGCAGCACCTCGGCGTTCTCCGGGGTGGCGTTGGCCCGCTGGCGTGCGTAGCGGACCAGGGCACGACCGGAAGCGTACTGCTCCCAGCAGCCCTGGCTGCCGCACCCGCAGAGCAGCCCGTCCGGGACCACCCGGATATGACCGAATTCGGCGGCGACTCCGAACCGGCCGCGGCGCAGCTTGTTGCCGATGATGATGCCGCCGCCGAGGCCGGTGCCCAGCGTGATGCAGATCACGTCGGAGTGGCCCTGTCCGGCACCGAAGCGGTACTCCCCCCAGGCCGCGGCGTTGGCGTCGTTCTCCACCACCACCGGGAGTTCCACGCGCTGTTCGACCTTGTCCTTGAGCGCTTCGTGCCGCCAGTTGATGTTCGGCGCGAAGAGGACGGTGGCGCGCTTGTCGTCGACGTAACCGGCGGCGCCGATGCCGACGGCCTCGATCTGGTGACCGGTGCTGACCTGGCGTACCGCCTCCACGATCGCGTCCACGACGCCTTCGGGAGTCGACGGAGTAGGCACCTTGACGGTCTCGAGAATCGAGCCTTCCTCGTCGACCACCCCGGCCGCGATCTTGGTGCCGCCGATGTCGACGCCGATGGTGAGTCCCATGTGTCCCTCAGTTTTCGGTCGATCCCCGCTAAGAGAACCGTACCGGAGGAGGGGTCAGTCGAGGTCGATGTGTTCAGCGGTTGAACGCTTGGAGCTTCCGCCGGAGGTCCAGCGTGCCTCGGCCTGGGTCACCGCGGACCGGTATGCGGCCAGCAATTCGGCCCCGGCCGCGTTCAGATGATCGAAGAGGTCGGGGTTGCGCTCCACGATGGGTTCGACAACGGAACGCACCTGGGAGATGACACCCTGCGCGGCCATCTGCACCGCGGGGTTGCGCAAGGTCGCCAGCCGGTCCGTGACGGCCTCTCCGACGGCCTCCGCGAGCCGGCGCAGCTCGTCGCCCGCGCTGCCCGGTCCCTGGCCCGCCTCGGTCCGCCGGCGGGCGTGCTCGGCGCGGATGTCCTCGGCGCTGGCCTTGGCCCACGCGTCGGCGTCGGGACGGTCCGTGGCTTCGCTCATGATCGGCTCCAAACGGGGCGCTGAGGGTGTTTGCCGCTGTTTTTGCCTCGGCTCCTTCCGACGGTACCCCGAAGAGCGGCCGGGCGGACCGGTCAGCGGGGCCACAGCTCCGGATCGGGGGTGAACCGCACCCGCAGGACGCCGTCCCGCAGCGCCGCGCCCGCCACCGTGCAGCGGCGCAGCGCGGACGGCAGCGGCACGATCCGGCGGAAGCCGCCCGCGTCCACCACGAGTTCGTCGCCGCGGCGGACCAGGTCCAGGCTGTCCCGGCCGGCGCCGGGCAGCGGCAGGGACCAGATGAACTGCCCCTGGTCGGCGAGGTGTTCATCCACCGTCCAGGGTTCGGCGGCCCGCGGCCCGGTCTCCGGCACGGGCAGCGCGAGTTCCACCGGGTCGTGCGGTTCGCGGCCGAGGTGCGGGAGTTCGAGCAGCGGTACGCCGTCGGCCGCGCACTGGCCGGCGAGCGCTTTGAGGTGGTCCTGCTGGTGGGCGGAGAGCCCGGCGAGGAACGGGTCCTGGGAGGTGGTCGGCAGCAGCCGGTTGGCGGTGACGGCGGCCAGCCGGTGGCCGTACAGCGCCAGGCCGGTCCTGGCGGTGGCCAGCGCCCGGGCCGCGGCCGGGCCGGGTTCGAGGACGACGGTCACGGCGGTGTCCTGGTGCTCGATCACCGCCTGCACGGCGGCGAGTTCGCGGTCGGCGCGGGCAGCGGCGTCGTAGGCCCACTCGGCGGGCATCGGGACGCCGGCGAGCTGGGCGAGCACCGGGCGCAGCGCGCGGGCGGCCTGCCGGTCGGCGGGCAGCAACCGCCGGAGGTAGCGGCGCAGTTGCTCGGGCAGGGCGAGCAGTCCGACGGCCTCGCGGACCGGCGGCAGGTCCACCACGACCAGGTCCCAGTCCGAGGTCTCCCCGATGACCTGGGCCCGCCGCAGCGTCGTGAGCAGCGCCAGCGCGCCGGCCCCGGGCACCGGGGTCACCTCCTCGGGGTCCAGCGGGGCGGCCCCGAGCAGGCCGAGCAGGCTGCCGAGCCGGTCCTGGAGGTCCAGCAGGCCGTCCTGGAAGGCGGTGGCGGGGTCGGCGAGCGCGAGGTAGAGCCCGTCGGTCCCGGGTACCGCGCCCTCCTCGGCGAGCGGCCCGGCACCCGCGGCGGCCAGCAGTTCCGCCACGTCCTGCCGGTCACGGGTGAGCAGCAGGGTGCGGCTGCCGGTACGGGCGGCGGCCACCGCTGTCGCCGTGGCGACCGTCGTCCGGCCGGCCCCGGAGGTGCCGGTGATCAGCAGGGTGCGTACCGGTGTCACGCGTCAGGCCGACGTGCCGGTGTCGTCCGGCACGGCGGGCGCTGCGGCCGGCGCCGGGTCCGACTCCACCCGCTTCTTCAGGCCGGCGAGCGCGCGGTCGATGATGACCTTCTCCGCCTTGCGCTTGATCATGCCGAGCATGGGGATCTTGACGTCCACCGTGAGCTGGTACGTCACCTCGGTGCGGGTTCCGCCGTCGACCGGGGCGAGCGCGTAGGAGCCGTCCAGGGCGCGCAGCATCTGGGACTTCACCAGCGACCACTGCACCTCGTTGGCGCCGATCCAGCGGTACGCCAGGGTGTGGTCGTCCTTGATCGCGCCGGCGTCCAGCACCAGCCGGACCTGTTCGGCGCGGCCCGCGTCGTCGCGGCCCAGCACTTCCGCCTCTTTGACCTCCCCGGTCCATTCCGGGTAGCGGTCGAAGTCGGCGATGACCGCCATGACGGCTTCCGGCGCCGCTTCGATCGTGATGCTCGACCTCGTGTGTTCCGCCATCGCCGTGGCCCTCCGATGTGGTGCTGCTGGCTGCGGGTGAAGGCTATCGCGGCCGGAGCCGGGTGCCCGCACCGATCGGGCGCCGGTCACCACTCCAGGACCCACGGCGTGCGGGTGTGGTTGAAGTGGCCGACGTTGATGCACTCGGTGCGGCCGATCCGGGTCCGGCGCACCAGCGGCTGGTGCACATGGCCGAAGAGCGCGTACTTCGGCTGGGTCGCGCGGATCGCGTCGAGCAGTGCCTCGCTGCCGCGCTCGAAGCGGCGGGCGGTGGTGTCGTAGCACAGCTCCGGGACGGCCGGCGGGATGTGCGAGCAGAGCACGTCGACCCGGCCGAGGGCCGCCACCTTCGCGGCGTAGTCGGCGTCGTCGACCTCGTACGGGGTGCGCATCGGGGTGCGCAGACCGCCGCCGGCGAAGCCGAAGAGCCGGTCGCCGATCCGGGCGGTGGCGCCGTCCAGCACGGTGGTGCCCGGCTGGGCGTACTGCCCCCAGAGGCCGGGAATGTCGACATTGCCGTAGGTGGCGTAGGTCGGGGTGGGGAAGGCGGCGAAGAGCTCGGCGTACTGCCGGCGGACCGCGGCCTCGATGAGGGTCCCGCGGTCGAGTCCTTTCCAGAGTTCCCGGTCGAGTTCGCGGGCCTCGTCGAAGCGGCGGGCGGTGCGCAGCTCCACCATCCGGTCGGCGTTCTCCACGCCGAACAGATCGGGGAAGATCCCCCGCGAGTGGTCGCCGTAGTCCAGGAAGAGCACCAGGTCACCGAGGCAGACCAGGGCGTCGGCGCCCTCCCCGGCCCGGGCCAGCGCCTCGCTCGCACCATGGACGTCACTCACCACATGCACCCGCATGAACCCCACTTTATCGCCGCCCGGCGGGGATCCAGGGGGACGGCGGGCGGCCGAACCGGGGTCCCGCCAAGGGGGTTCAGCTGTTCCGGCGGCTCGGCCGGGTGTGTGATGCTGAAAACATCTGTTGTCGTCCCCTATCGCCGGAGCTTTACCGATGGGTAACGTCCACGCCGTCCATCACCTTCCCTCCGGGTGCGCCGTGGCACCGATGAGGAGTAGCCGCCTTGCGTGAGTTCAGCCTTCCGGCCCTGTACGAGGTCCCCGCGGACGGCAATCTGACGGACTTGATCCGCCGCAACGCCGCCCATCATCCGGACATCCCCGTCATCGGCCGCAAGGACGCCTCGGGCCGCTGGGAGGACGTCACCGCGGCCCGTTTCCTGGCCGAGGTGCGCTCCGCCGCGCGCGGCCTGATCGCCTCCGGCGTGCAGCCGGGCGACCGGGTGGCCCTGATGTCCAGGACCCGCTACGAGTGGACGCTGCTGGACTTCGCGATCTGGAGCGCCGGGGCGGTCACCGTCCCGGTGTACGAGACGTCGTCGGCGTCCCAGGTGGAGTGGATCCTCGGCGACTCGGGCGCGGTGGCCGTGGTGGTCGAGGCGGAGCCGCACGAGCGGCTGGTGGAGTCGGTACGGGTCCGGCTGCCGCAGCTCAAGCACGTGTGGCGGATCGATGCCGGGGCGGTGGAGGCGCTGCGGGAGAGCGGCACCGACATCTCGGACGCGGTGCTCGACGAGCGTTCCGGGTACGCCGGCGCCGACTCGCCTGCCACCATCGTCTACACCTCGGGCACCACCGGCCGCCCCAAGGGCTGTGTGCTCAGCCACCGCAGCTTCTTCGCCGAGTGCGGCAACGTGGTGGAGCGGCTCGGTCCGCTCTTCACCACCGGCGAGAACTCGGTGCTGCTCTTCCTGCCGCTGGCCCATGTCTTCGGCCGGCTGGTGGAGGTGGCCGCGATGATGGCACCGATCCGGCTCGGCCACGTACCCGACATCAAGAACCTCACCGGCGACCTGCAGTCGTTCCGGCCGACGCTGATCCTCGGGGTGCCGCGGGTCTTCGAGAAGGTCTACAACACCGCGCGGGCCACCGCCCAGGCGGGCGGCAAGGGCAGGATCTTCGACCGGGCGGCGGACACCGCCATCGCGTACAGCAAGGCGCTGGACACCCCGTCAGGTCCCTCGATACGGCTCAAGCTGACCCACCGCGTCTTCGACCGGCTGGTCTACAGCAAGCTGCGCGCGGTGCTCGGCGGCCGGGCCACCCACGCGATCTCCGGCGGCGCCCCGCTGGGCGCGCGGCTGGGCCACTTCTACCGCGGCATCGGCTTCACGGTGCTGGAGGGGTACGGCCTCACCGAGTCCTGCGCGGCCGCCGCCTTCAACCCCTGGGACCGTACCAAGATCGGCACGGTCGGCCAGCCGCTGCCCGGCTCCACGGTCCGGATCGCCGACGACGGCGAGGTGCTGCTCTACGGCGAGCACCTGTTCACCGGCTACTGGAACAACGACGCGGCGACAGCGGAGGCCAAGGCGCACGGCTGGTTCCACACCGGCGACATCGGCGCGCTGGACGAGGACGGCTATCTGACCATCACCGGCCGGAAGAAGGAGATCATCGTGACGGCCGGCGGCAAGAACGTCGCCCCCGCGGTGATCGAGGACCGGATCCGGGCGCAGGCGCTGATCGCCGAGGCGATGGTGGTCGGTGACGGGCGGCCGTTCGTGGCCGCGCTGATCACGCTGGACGAGGAGTTCCTGCCGCACTGGGCGGAGCAGCACGGCAAGTCCGGCCGCACGGTGGCCGAACTCGCCGGCGACCCCGATCTGCTGGCCGCCGTCCAGCACGCGGTGGACGAGGGCAACGCGGCGGTCTCGCAGGCCGAGTCGGTCCGCAAGTTCCGTATCCTGCCGACCCAGTTCACCGAGGAGTCGGGCCACCTCACCCCGTCGCTGAAGCTCAAGCGCAATGTCGTCCTGAAGGACTTCGCCCCCGAGATCGACGCGCTGTACGCGCGCTGAGCGGGGCGCGGGGCGGGGCACCTGCCGCCCCCTTCCCGCGGTGGCCGCCCGCGGCCCGGTGACCGCGGACGGCCCCCGGCCCCCTCGGGCGCCGCGTCAGAGCAGCCCCTTCAGCCGCTCGGCCAGCAGATCCCAGCGCCAGGACTCCTCCACCCACAGCCGCCCGCGGCGCCCCATGCGCGCGCGCAGCTCCGGATCCCGGAGCAGCGTGCGGATGCGGTCCGCCGCCTGCCCGGGCGACCCGCCCCGCACCACCCACCCCGTCTCCCCGTCGAGCACCGCGTCGGGCGCCCCGCCGGAGTCACCCGCCACCACCGGCAGACCCGTCGCGGACGCCTCCAGGTAGACGATGCCGAGCCCCTCCACGTCCAGACCGCCGCGCCGGGTCCTGCAGGGCATCGCGAAGACGTCACCGGCGCCGTGGTGCGCGGGGAGTTCCGACCAGGGGACGGCCCCGGTGAAGCGGACCGCCGACATCACCCCGGTGTGCTCCGCGAGCTTCTCCAGTTCGCCGCGGTACGGCCCGTCGCCGACGATCAGCAGCGCCGCGTCCGGGAACTCCCGCAGGATCCGCGGCATCGCCAGGATCAGGGTGTCCTGGCCCTTCCGTGGCACCAGCCGCGAGACGCACACCACCACCGGCCGGTCGGCGAGGCCGAGCCGGGCCCGTACCACCGCGCCGCCCGACCCGGGGTGGAAGGTCTTCTCGTCGACGCCTGGCGGCAGTTGGACCATCCGGGCGGCGGCCTGCGCGGTCAGCGCGGGGGCGATCCGGGAGCGGGTGTACTCCCCCAGATAGGTGAGGGTGTCGGTGCCCTCGCCGATCCGGCGCAGCAGCGCGCGGCTCGCCGGCAGCCGCGCCCAGCCGGCCTCGTGGCCGTGGGTCGTGCCGACCAGCCGACGGGCGCCCGCCTTCCGCAGGGCCGGCGCCATCAGGCCGAGCGGGGCGGCGGCCCCGAACCACACCGAGGTGCACCCGTGTTCCCGCAGCAGTTCCGCGGCCCGGCGGGTCACCCGCGGGGTGGGCAGCAGCATCTTCGTACGGTCACGGACCACCGGGAACGGCTGCTCGGCGTCGAAGCGGGCGACCTCGGTGCCGTCCCGCCAGGTGGAGGCGTAGACCACGACCTGCCCCGGGTCCAGCCGCAGCGCCATGCTGTGCACGAAGGACTGGATGCCGCCGGGGCGGGGCGGGAAGTCGTTGGTCACGATCAGGGTCTTGTCCATCGACGCCGACAGTACCCCCGCGGGCCGGTGGGCGGCGTTCACCCGGGTGGCGGCGCGGGTCGCGTCCGTCCGCCGGTCGGGCGACCGTTGGCATCATGATGAATAGTGTGAAAAGCACCCATATCAGCAACCCGGTCTCGGCTCTTGCCGTGTGGGCCGTCACCCGTGGCGTACTGCTGCTCTTCGTCTTCCAGGTGGCCCGCTTCCCCGGGCAGGTGATCCTGCACGACGTCTCCGACGTGTACGAGAGCTGGTATCCCGTACTGCGCGGGGGTGCCTTTCCGGCGCACGACGTGACCTGGCAGTACCCGCCCGGGGCGGCCGCGGTGATGGTGGCGCCGGGCGCGGTGCCCTTCCTCGGATACACCTCGGCGTTCTTCTGCCTGGCGCTGCTCGCGGACGCGGTGGTGCTGGGCGCGCTGCTGCGGGACGCGCGGGGGTCGGGGCGGCTGACCGGGGTGTGGGTGTGGGTCGCCGGTGTGGCCGTCGGCGGTCCGATCGTCTATGCCCGCTACGACGTGATGGTGACCGCGGTGGGCGTGGCGGCACTGCTCCTCCTGCGGCGCCGCCCGGCGGTCGCGGGGGTGCTCGCGGGGGTGGGCGCGCTGCTCAAGGTGTGGCCGGTGCTGCTGCTGATCGGGGCGCCGCGGGGGCGGGCGGTGCGGCGCGCCTGGCTGTCGGGGGCGGCCACGGTGGGCCTGGGCACCGCGCTCTTCGCCGCGACCATGCCGGGGGCCTTCTCCTTCCTCACCTTCCAGCGCGACCGGGGCACGGAGGTGGAGTCGCTGGGGGCGATGGTCTTCCACGTGGGGCGGCACCTCGGCTGGCACGGCCGGTCCACGATGCACTACGGCTCGGTGGAGTTCCTCGGCCCGCACGTCCATCTGGTGAGCGCGGCGGCGCTGGGGCTGAGCGTGCTGGCCTTCGGCTGGCTGCTGTGGTGGCGGCTGCGGGCCGTCACGTTCACGCCGTCCACCCCGTACGACGCGGCGTTCGCGGCGCTGCTGCTCTTCACCACGACCTCCCGGGTGATCAGCCCGCAGTACATGGTGTGGCTGATCGGGGCCGGCGCGGTCTGCGTCACCCTGCGGGGCACCGTCCAGCGGCTGCCGGTCCAGCTCACCTTGCTGGCGACGCTCTTCACGACCCTGGAGTTCCCCGTCTTCTTCAGCCACGTGACCCGCAGTGACCTCTGGGGCCTGCTGCTGCTCTCGGTCCGCAACGGTCTGCTGGTGGCCGCCTCGCTGATCGCCTGCCGCCGTCTCTGGCTGGCCACGGTGCCGCGCCGGGGACTCGCCGCCGAGCGGACCGGGCGTGCCGCCCAGGTCCCGCAGACGGTCCGTTCCTGACGGCCGGCCCGGTGACCGGGTGCCGTGACCGGGTGCCGGCGGCAGGTGACCGGGTGCCGGGGTCAGGTGACCGGGTCCCGGTCCTTCACGCCCCTTGCGGGTGCCAGGCCCTGGCCGTGGCGATGCGGGAAGCCGGCGTCGGGTGGGTGCCCAGCAGGAGGTGCAGGAGAGCCGGCGGAGCCGGGTCGGAGACATTGGTGACCGTCAGGCGGCGCTGCATCGCGATGAACTCCGCCGGGTCCCCGGTGAGCGCCAGTGCGTGCAGATCGGCGCGGTGCTCGATACGGCGGGACAGCGCGTGCCCGAGCGGGGAGACGAGGGTGCCGCCGAGCGAGGCGACGGCGGCGAGCAGGAAGGCCGAGCGGGGGTCGGCGAAGTGCTGGACGCCGGCCGTCGACAGCAGCGGTCCCCAGCTGACGACGGCCGCGAGCACGCAGACGCCGAGCGCCGCGCCCAGCGCGCCGAACGCCGTGCCGCGCGGCACATCGCGGTGGACGACGTGCCCGAGTTCATGGGCGACGACGAGTTCCACCTCCCGGGCGGACGCCGTGCCGAGCAGCGTGTCGTAGGCGACGATCCGCCGGGTGCGGCCGTATCCGGAGACATACGCGTTGAGCGCGGTGGTCCGCCGGGACGCGTCGGCGACCAGCACGTCACGGACCCGGACACCGTCCCGGGCGGCGAGCGCGAGCAGCGCGTCCCGCAGCGGGCCGGGTTCCATCGGCGTGAAGGTGCTGAAGAGCGGCTCGAAGACCAGCGGGGCCACAAAGGAGAGCAGGAAGGTCACCGCCGCCGCCCCGCCCGCCGCCCACGCCCACCACCAGCGGGTCGTCCCGGCGAGCGCGTAGACCGCGAAGAGCGCCCCGAGAGCCAGCGGCAGCGACACCAGCAGCCCGCGTGCCTGGTCCAGCGCCCAGCCGCCCCACCCCTGGGTGACCAGTCCGAACCGGGCCCGCACCACCCGTCCGCGTGCCGCGAACGGCAGTGTCAGCAGCTGCGGCAGCACGACGAGGGACACCGCGGCGCCCAGGACCCGCAGCGCCCACGCGTCCCCGAACGCTCCGATCAGCCGCGCCCCGCCGGAGGTCAGGCCGAGCGCGAGCAGCAGCGCCGTGGACACCGCCCACGAACCGGCCACCGCCGGCAGCACCCCGCGCCGCAGCGCCCGGGCCCTGGCGATGTGCTCCGGCGTGAAGTCCGCGGTGCCGGCATCGGCGCTGCCGCTCATCCCAGCTCCCCTTCCACGTAGCTCCGCCAGCGGGCGGTGAAGGCCGGCAGGCTCAGCCCGACCGCCGCCCGCAGCCGGGTGTCCAGGCTGCCGCCCCTGGCCACTGCCCGGTAGAAGGCGGTGAGCGTCGCGGGCGACCACTGGTCGGCGATCATCCGGCAGGCCAGCCAGCCCCCTTCGTACGCCTGCGGCAGCCGCGCCGCGGTCGCCGCGAAGTCCGCGTCGGACGGCAGCGCGCCGGGCACCCGGCCCGCCGCGACGTCCTTGGTCAGCTCCGGTGCGATCTCCGGCGCGGTCCGCCCGGAGTCGCGGTAGGCGACCCAGTCGGCGATGCCCTCCGAGAGCCACAGCGGGGTGCCGGCGCCGGTGGCCAGCCGGGTGGCGACGTGCGTGGTCTCGTGGGTGAACACGACCTGCCGGCCGAAGGCGGAAAGGTCCGCGAACGCCTCGGGGTTGACGATCACCCGGTCGGCGGGGGCGGCGGCGTTGGCGCCGAGTTCGCCGGTGGTGACGGCCGCGATGTCGCGGTAGCCGGCCGGGTCCGCGCCCAGCAGCGCGCCCAGTTGCCCGAGCGTGGCGGGCGCCTCGACCACCACCTTGCCGGGCCAGCCGGTGCCCCACGCGTGGGTCACCTCGGGCACCGCCTGGTCGGCGTCGTCCGCGTAGCCGCGCAGCACCGCCCGGTCGCCGAGCCCGAGCACCAGGCTGTGAGTACCGCGCACCACTTGGACCGCCCCCTGGTCCCACAGCTGTACGGCGGTGCGGTGGCCGCTCACCGCTCCGTCGGAGTCGGCGGCGACGTACCACCGCCCGCCGTGCTCGGCGAGCGTCAGATACGCGGTGGAGACCACCGGCTCGGTGTCGTAGCCGCGCAGCCGGTAACCGAGCCGGACCTCGACCGCGGCCCGCCGGGTGCCGTCCGCGGAGGCGGCGTCGGGCAGCGCGAAGGCGCCGGTGCGGACCACGGTGTACGACCAGGCGGCCAGCGGAACGTCCGCCAGGTTGCTGAACATCGCGCTCTGCCGGGCCCGGAACGCCGTGGCCCGCGGGTCGATCCCGGCGAGGAAGGCCGCCTTGTCGTGGTGGAGCACGGCCGCGGCCTGCCGGCCGAGCAGCTGCCGGGCCGCGGTCTCGGTGGCGTTCGCGGGGGCCTCGCGGGAGCCCGTGGAGCAGCCGCCGGCCAGCACCGCCAGCACGGCGAGAGCCGCCGCCCAGGAGCGGACGGCGGCCCGGGGGCGTGCTGCGGTCACGGTGGGCACGCGCCCGATCGTACGGCCCCGCGGGCCGCCCGGGGTCAGCCGGTGGGACGGGTCACTGCGGTGACCGGCATCATGCCGACCGGGTCGTACCTGACCCGGGCGCCCGGGTAGGGGGCGTGGATGACCTGGCCGCCGCCGACGTACATGCCGACGTGACTGGCGTCACCGCGGTAGATCACCAGATCGCCGGGGCGGGCCTGGTCCAGCGGGACCCGGGTGCCGGCGTTGGCCTGCTCCTGGGAGGTGCGGGGCAGCGAGACGCCGGCCTGCTGGTAGGCGTAGACCATCAGGCCGGAACAGTCGAAGGCGTGGGGCCCCGCGGCGCCCCACACATAGGGCGACCCGACCAGCCCGCGGGCGGCGGCCACCGCGACGGCGGCCCGGCCGGAGGAGGCGGGCAGCGGGGCGATGCCCGGTGTCGTACGGTCCCGGGAGGCGCGTTCGCTCATCCCGGGGGTGTAGGCGGCCCGCTGGGCGGCGGGCAGCACGTTGAGGATGCGCTGGGCGGCGGCCAGCGACTTCTGCACCGCTTTCTTCCGCTGGGCCAGCAGGGCGCCGGACTGCCGCAGTTCGGCCAGCTTGTCGGCGGCCTCGCCGCGCTGCTGCACCAGCGTCCGCTCGGCGTTCTGGAGTTGCTTCAGCCGCCCGGCCTGCTGGTCGCCGATCCGGCTGATGGTGGCCACGCGGCCGAGATAGTCGGCGGGGGTGTCGGAGAGCAGCAGCGCGAGCGCGGGGTCGATGCCGCCCTCGCGGTACTGCGAGGCGGCCAGGGTGCCGATCTCGTCGCGGAGTTCGTTGACCCGCTGCTGGCCCTTGGCGGCCCGGTCCTGGAGCGAAGTCAGCTCGTCCCGCAGCCGCTTGGTGCGTTCCTGGGAGGCGTCGTACTGCTGGGTGGCCTGTTCGGCCTGCTGGTAGAGCCGGTCGAGCCGGTCCAGCTGCGACGCGTGGTCCTGGGCGCCGCCCGACGGGTCCGCACTGGCCATCTGCGCGGCGCCGCCGGAGAGGGCCGCGGTGGCCGCGGCAGCCGCGGAGAGCACGGTGACGCGGGTGGTACGGGCGGCCAGGCCCGGCTGCGGAAAGCGTCGATGGGAAGCCACAGCGGCAGACAGTAACCACATGGTGGCGGAGAGTACAAAGGGCTGCCGCCCGTACATATGAACACTCCGGCGCCGCGCCGCAGGTCACACGGCCAGGAGCGGTCACCGGGCCCGGCAGCGGTCACCCGAACGCCGTACGCGGGGAGCGGCCGGGGTTGCCGCCTCGGCCCTGTCCACCGGGTCCACCGGGTCCACCGCGTCCGATGTGCCCACCGCGTCCGTCGCGCCGGGTCGGACACCAGGGGGTGGGTCAGATACGGACGCCGAACTCGAAGGGCATGTCGTTCATCGACTCGTACCGCACCACAGCGCCCGGCTTCGGGGCGTGCAGCACCAGGCCGTTGCCCGCGTAGAGGCCGACGTGGTGGTAGTCGCCGTAGAAGATCACCAGGTCGCCGACGCCCAGCTGGGAGGCGGAGTAGATCCGGGTGCCGGCGTTGGCCTGCTCCTGGGAGGTCCGGGGTATGGAGACACCGGCCTGCGCGTAGGCGTAGGAGGTGAGGCCGGAGCAGTCGAAGGAGCCGGGGCCGGTGGCGCCGTAGACGTACGGCTTGCCGAGTTCGTTCTGCGCGGCGGCGAAGGCGGCGCCGGCCCGCTGGGTGGCCGGCACGGCGTTGCCGAGGTTGACCCGGGAGCTGGCCCGGCTGGCGGCGAGGGCGTCCTGCTGGGCGATCTGCGCGCGCTGCTGGGCGGTGAGCGAGTTGAGCACCGCCTGCGCCTGGGAGAGCTTCTCCTTGGCCTCGTTCTTGCGCTTCGCCAACTCCGCGCGGGTGCTCTGGAGTTCGGCGAGCTTGCTGGTGGCCTCGGCGCGGGACTGGTCCAGGGTCCGCTTGGCGTCCTGGAGTTGGTCGAGCGCGCCGACCTGGAGCGAACTGAGCTGGTCCATGGTGGTGGCCTGCTGCAAATACGTGTCCGGGTTGGCCGACAAGAAGAGCTGGAGCATCGGGTCGATGCCGCCGTTGCGGTACTGGGAGGCGGCGAGGGTGCCGAGGCCGTCCCGGAGCTGGTTGAGGTGCTGCTGCTGCCGGGCGACCTGGTCCTGAAGGCTTGAGGCGTCCTTCTGGAGGGTAGTCAACTTCTCGCTGGCGGCGTCGAGCTTCTCGGTGGCCTGCTCCGCCTGGGTGTAAAGGGCGTCGACCTTGGCCTTGGCGTCCTTGACGGTGGGCTTTGCGGGGGCGGCGTTCGCAGCTTGCGCGGAGAGGGCGACCGCGGCTGCGGCGGTCGCGGTCAGCACGGTCACACGCGTGCGGGTTGCCGGCTTGGGTCGACGGTGGGACGCCACGAAGGCGAGCTCCTTCTTCCTTCAGCCGCCTACCGGTTCAGCTGGCGGGCGGCCCCCGAGCGCCATCCGGGTTGGATGATCGACTGCGCGGAGGTTCGACGCCTGACCTTAGTGACCTTCCTGTGATCGGATCAAATCTTTGTAGGCAAAATCTCGACCGGTTCGCACATTCTTTACGTCAGTCGCACCAGCGGTGAGGGCCACGCGACGCTGAGTTGCTCGAACACGCCCGAACAACCCTGCGGCGCAAGCGGGTTGAGCCGGACAGGGCGGGGCGGCGGAAGGCGGCGGACCGGCACGGACCGGAGGTCAGACGCGGACCGGGGGTCAGACGCGGGCGAGGCGCTTGAGCAGCAGGGTGGAGGCCACCGGGCGGGCGCCGGCCTTGGCGACGCCGTCGGCCACCTCACGGTCGGCGGAGACCACCACGATCTGGCGGCCCGGCGGTTCCGCGCGCACCAGGCGGCGGATCAGCTCGTCCGCCGTCTCCCCGGCCTTGCTGAAGAGCACCCGCACCCCGCGCGGCGGCGCGAGCAGCACCGGCATGTCGAGATCGGCGCCGTCGAAGACGCAGGTGACCTCCGCGCCGCTCTGCGCGGCCAGCGCCGCCAGGCCGCCGAGCAGCCGCAGCCGCTGCTTCTCCAGCGGCAGCGACGGATAGCCGGTCTTGGTGACGTTGTAGCCGTCCACCACCAGATGCGCCTGCGGCAGCGCGAGCAACTGGTCGAGCAGCTGCGGATCCGTCGCGGACAGCGCCCGCGTGGCGATGTCGTGCGCGCTGAACTGGCCGGGCGCCACCGCCTCCACCGTGTCGGCGGGCCGGACGCCGATCGTGTCCCGGGGCGGCAGCGCGAGTTCGCGGCGCAGCCCGGCGGCGGCGTCCAGCACGGTGTCGAGCAGCAGCCGCAGCCGTACGTCCTCGACGCTGCGCCCCTCGCGCACCGCCCGCCGGCCGGCCTCCATCACCGCTTCGGCCTCGGTCAGCCGGGTCCGCAGCCGGCGCGCCTCGGCCTCGGCGGCGGCCCGGTCGCGTTCGGCGGCGGCGCGTACGTCGTCCACCTCGTTCTGCAGCTTCCGCTGGGCGGCCTCCGCCCGCTTGACGTCGCTGTGCGCGGCGCGCAGCTTGCGGTGCAGGGCGTCGCTCTCCTTGCGGACCGTCTCCAGCTCGCTGCGCGCCCGGATGGCCTCGGTGCGGGCCTGGGCACGCAGCTCGTCGACCTCCTCGCGCAGCCGGGCCAGCTCGGCGAGCGTCTCCTCGTCGGCGCGCTCGGCGTCCGCCCGCTGCGCCTCCTCCCCCGCGGTGGCGACCAGCTTCGCCCAGCCGGCCGGCCGCAGCAGGTAGGCAGCGGCGGCCACGTCGAGCGGGTCCGCGGCGGGCGGCGGGGTGCCGCCGTCCAGCGCCTCGGTCAGCTCCGGCTGGACCTCGCGCAGCTTGCCCGCGACCTTCAGCCGGAAGCCGGCGTCCGACTCCAGAGCGGCGGCCAGCGCGGTGGCCGCGTACTTCACACGTCTGGACGGGGTGAAGCGGGCATAGGGCCGCAGCGACACCGGCAGATCGGCGTAGGTGAAACCGCCGAAGGCGTCGGCCGCGATGGCGACGACGCGATGCCGTACGCCCTCGGGCAGCGGTCGGTCGAGCGCGGGCTCGCCCGCACCGCCCTCGCTCGCCCCGGCGTCCGGAACGCCGCCGCTACCGTCCACCAGTCACTCCCGTCCGGTTTCCTCGGCGCCCTCCCGGCCCCCTTCGATCCCTCGGCCGCCGTCTGCTGTATCCATTGTCCCCGTTGCGGAGGTGAATCCGGTAAGTACCTCGTTCGCGGTTCGGCAACGGCTGGGCGGCCGGTCGGCACGGGCGTGTCCGGGTCACCCTACGGCCTCGGCGGTCCGGCGCGCTGCGGCGAGGCGACCTTTGTCCGGTACGCCCGTTCCGTCATCATCGGTCCATGGTCATCCCGGTGTACGACAAGAACCCGGTCCACCGCACGCCGGTCGTGACGTACACGCTGATCGGCCTGTGCACCGCGGTGTTCCTGCTGGGCCCGCTCTCCGGCTTCACCCCGGCCTACGGCGGCGGCCACCGGCTGGTCTGCGAACAGGCGCTCTACTTCAACCGCTGGGGTGTCATCCCGGCCGAGCTCTTCCATGGCAAGCTGCCACCGGGCCGGCTCGACCTGCCGGCCGGCTGCCCGGTCCCGCACGGCTACGGGAAGTCGCCGTTCCTCTCCGTGCTCACCGCGCTCTTCCTGCACGGCGGCTGGGTGCACCTTGTCGGCAACATGCTCTTCCTGTGGGTCTTCGGCGACAACGTCGAGAACCGCATGGGCCGGGTCCGCTTCGCCCTCTTCTACGTGACGGCCGGCTACCTGGCCACGTACGGCTTCGCCTTCGGACACAGCGACGACGCACAGAGCCTGGTGGGAGCCTCGGGAGCCATCTCCGGCGCGCTCGGGGCCTACCTCTACCTCTATCCGAAGTCCCGGGTCACCAGTCTCTTCCCGTTCCTGTTCTTCATCCCGCTGCGCTTCCCCGCGTGGATGGTGCTCGGCTTCTGGTTCGTGCTGCAGTGGCTCGCCGCGCAGACCGCCCAGGGGGGTCCCGGTGTGGCCTATCTCGCCCACGTGGTGGGCTTCGCCTTCGGCTTCCTCTGCGCGTGGGTCTGCTACCGGCCCCGGCGTAAGGTGAGGCTCGTCATCACGCCGACCCAGGGAGACATTCAGCCGTGATCACCGCGATCGTGCTCATCAAGACGTCTGTCGACCGCATCCCGGAGATCGCCGAGTCGATCGCCGCGCTCGACAACGTCAGCGAGGTCTACTCGGTGACCGGCAACTACGACCTCGTCGCGCTGGTGCGGGTGGCCCGCCACGACGACCTGGCCGACATCATCCCGGGGCGGATCTCCAAGATCCCGGGCGTGCGGGTGACCGATACGCATGTCGCCTTCCGCACCTACTCCCAGCACGACCTGGAGGCCGCGTTCGCCATCGGGCTGGACGCGTAGCCCGCAGCGCGGCCGGGAGAGCCGGTCCCCTTCCCGCCCGGCTGTCCCGATCGCCGGGCGGGTCCGTCTTTCACGTGTTCCCCGTGTCCTACCGGGGTGTCCTACCGGGCCGGTACGCAGCGGCCGTTCTCGGTGCGGTAGGTCCACTGGGCGCCGGTGCGGACGAGGGTGGTGACCGCCGCGAGGAACCGGGTGATGTGCTCGTCCGGGGTGCCGGCGCCGAAGCTGACGCGGATGGCGTTGAGCGCACGCTCGCCGGGGGCCGCGTCGGGGGCGCCGCAGGCACCCGGCTCGTCGGGCTCGGCGTCGAGGAGGGTGCGGACCAGCGGGTGCGCGCAGAAGAGCCCGTCGCGGACCCCGATGCCGTACTCCGCGGAGAGCGCCGCGGCGAAGTGCGAGCTGTTCCAGCCCTGGACGACGAAGGAGAGGACGCCGACCCGCTCGGAGTGCTCACCGAAGAGCGACAGGACCCGCACCTCGGGGATGCCCGCGAGCCCTTCCCGCAGCCGGCCGAGCAACTGCCGCTCCCGGGCCACCAGACGGTCGAAGCCCGCCTCGGTGAGGGCCCGGCAGGCGGCCGCGATCGCGTAGGCGCCGATCACATTGGGCGACCCGGCCTCGTGCCGGGCGGCGACCGAGGTGTGCCACTCGACGTCCAGCGTGCCGTCGGCCCGCCGGGCGACCTTCCGGGTGGCGCCGCCGCCCGCCAGGTACGGCTCGGCCTCGCGCAGCCAGTCCGGGCGCCCGGCCAGCACACCGGCGCCGAAGGGCGCGTAGAGCTTGTGCCCGGAGAAGGCGACCCAGTCCACGTCGAGCGCGGCGATGTCGACCGGGTGGTGCGGAGCGAGCTGCGCCGCGTCGAGCACGATCCGGGCGCCGTGCCGGTGCGCGGCGGCGGCCAGCTTCCGCACCGGCCACACCTCGCCGGTCACATTGGACGCCCCGGTGACGCACACCAGCTTGGGCCCCTTGGGGGCGCCGTGCAGGGCCACATCGAGCGCGGCGACCGCCTGCTCGGGAGTCCGCGGCGCCGCCAGCCAGGTGACCTGAGCGCCTTCCGCCCGCTGCCACGGGAGCAGCGACGCGTGGTGCTCGGTGTCGAAGACGTAGACCTGCGTTCCGGCCGGCAGCACCGACGCCAGCAGGTTGAGCGAGTCGGTGGTGGAGCGGGTGAAGATGACCTCGTCGTCGGGGCGACAGCCGAGGAACTCCGCGACGGTCGCCCGGCTCTGCTCGAAGAGGTCGGTGGACAGCTGCGACAGATAGCCCGCACCGCGGTGCACACTGCCGTAGTAGGGCGCGTACGCGGCCACGTCGTCCCACACCCGCTGGAGCGCCGGTGCGCTCGCCGCGTAGTCAAGGGCCGCATACGTGACCTCGCCGCCCGTCACCAGCGGGACCCGAACGTCCCGTCCCAGCACCGGCAGCGGCGTACACACGTCCGCCTCGGCGGAGGGGGTGACGGCGGCAGTGGCGGTGGCAGGGCTGATCACTGTCATGACAGAGCTCCCGAAGTCCGGCTTGCTGAGAGCCTTGCTTGCTCACAGCCTGGTCCTCACCCGGGGCACCCCACCACGGACGGAGGGTTGCCGGACAGCGAGCCGGGGCCTTGACGCTGTCACTCGTGACCTGCGGAGAATTCTGCCACAGACGCGCGAACGCGCAAGACGCCGTCCATCAAGCGGACGGCGTCCCGCACACCTGATACCGGCTCGGCTCAGACGTTGCTCGCGGCCACCCAGCGGTCGAGCGCCGCGGCGGCCTCGCCCGAGTCGATGGAGTGCGCGGCCTGTTCGAGGCGGGCCGCGATCTGCTCCTCCAGCGTGCCCTGCCCCGGGTTCAGCGCCACCAGCGCGGCGGCCGAGTTGAGCAGCACCGCGTCCCGTACCGGCCCGGTCTCCCCGGCGAGCAGCCGGCGGGCCACATCGGCGTTGTAGGCCGCGTCGGCGCCCCGCAGCGCCTCCACCGGCACCAGGCCGATGCCGACGTCGCGGGGGTCGAAGGCGCGCTGCTCGACCTTGCCGTCGCGGACCACCCACACCTGGGAGGTGGCGGTGGTGGTCAGCTCGTCCAGGCCGTCGTCGCCGCGGAACACCAGGGCGGAGGAGCCGCGTTCGGCGAGCACGCCGGCGAGGATCGGTGCCATCCGCGGGTCGGCGACCCCGGTGGCCTGGGCCCGTACCCGGGCCGGGTTGGTCAGCGGGCCGAGGAAGTTGAAGGTGGTGGCGACGCCCAACTCGGCCCGGGCGGTGGCCACATGACGCAGCGCCGGGTGGAACTTCACCGCGAAGCAGAAGGTGATGCCGGCCTCGGCGGCCACCTCGGCGACGCGCTCCGGAGTGAGCTGCAGATTGACGCCGAGCTTCTCCAGCACGTCGGAGGCGCCGCTGGCGGAGGAGGCGGCGCGGTTGCCGTGCTTGACGACCTTGGCGCCGGTGCCGGCCACCACGATCGCGGACATGGTGGAGATGTTGACCGTCTTGGCCCGGTCGCCGCCGGTGCCGACGATGTCCACGCTGGGGCCGGGGACCTCGATGGTGTTGGCGTGCTCGTACATCGCCCGCACCATGCCGATGACCTCGTCCACGGTCTCGCCCTTGGCCCGCAGGGCGATGGCGAACCCGGCGATCTGCACGTCGGTGGCTTCGCCGCGCATGATCCGGTCCATCGCCCAGGCGGTGTCCCCCGCGGTCAGATCCTCGCCGGCCAGCAGGGAGCTCAGCACGTCGGGCCAGGAGCGGGGGCCTCCGGCGGGGGTCTCAGTGCTCATGGTCACGCTCCTGGAAAAGGGTCACCCTCTGGCAGGGTGCAGCCTATCGGGGCGGCAGCCCCGTCCAACCGGTGACTCGGTGCCGCTGCGTCGTGGCCGGCCGCGCAGTTCCCCGCGCCCCTTCGGGGCACGTTCCCGCACCGCCCCCCGGAACGTAAGGGCCCCGTCCGAGGGTCGGACGGGGCCCTTACGGGTGGGGCGGGAACGCTAGTGGTGACCGTGCCCCGAGGTGATCTCCTCGTACTCCTCGGCCGTCGGCTTCGGAATCTGGCTGTGCTCCCCGTAGAACCCCTTGGAAAGCTTCGCCTGCGCCTTGGCGACCGGGCTGAGCTTGCGCTCCACCCCGTTCTCGTCGACCTCGGGTCCTGGGTCGATCGGCTTCGGCTGGACGTGGGCGGTGAGCACGTGCAACTGCTGCTGCGACAGCGGCTCGTGCACCTCGATGAACTCACCGTGCGGCAGCCGCTTGATGATGCCGGTCTCCCGCCCGTGCAGCACCTTGTCGCGGTCGCGCCGCTGCAGCCCCAGACAGATCCGCTTGGTGACCCAGAACGCCAGTACCGGCAGCACGAAGAAGCCGACCCGGACGAACCAGGTGATCGCGTTGATCGACAAGTGGAAGTGCGTGGCGAACAGGTCGTTGCCACCACCGATCAGCAGCACGAAGTAGACCGTCAGCCAGGCCACACCGAAGCCGGTCCGCACCGGGCGGTTCCGCGGCCGGTCCAGCAGATGGTGCTCCCGCTTGTCGCCGGTCACCCACGACTCGATGAACGGGTAGACCGCGATGGCCACCATCACCAGCGGGAAGATCATCAGCGGGATGAAGACGCCGAGGACCAGCGTGTGGCCCCAGCCTCTGATCTCCCAGCCGGGCATCACCCGGATCAGGCCCTCGGAGAAGCCCATGTACCAGTCGGGCTGTGCTCCGGTGGACACCTGGTCCGGCCGGTACGGGCCCATCGTCCAGATCGGGTTGATGGTGGCGACCGCCGCGATGGCGGCGATGACACCGAAGACCACGAAGAAGAAGCCGCCCGCCTTGGCCATGTAGATCGGCAGCAGCGGGGTGCCGACGACGTTCTTCTCGGTCTTGCCGGCACCCGGGAACTGGGTGTGCTTGTGGAAGAAGACCAGGATCAGGTGGGCGACCAGCAGGCCGGCCATCAGACCTGGCAGCAGCAGGATGTGCACCGAGTAGAACCGCGACACGAAGTCGTGGCCGGGGAACTCGCCGCCGAAGAGGAACATCGACAGATACGTGCCGACGATCGGCGTGGAGAGGACCGCGCCCTCCATGAACCGCACACCGGTGCCGGAGAGCAGGTCGTCGGGGAGCGAGTAGCCGGTGAAGCCGGTGAACATGCCCAGGAAGAGCAGCGACCAGCCGAAGAGCCAGTTGACCTCGCGCGGCCGGCGGAAGGCGCCGGTGAAGAAGACGCGCATCATGTGCACGATCATCGCCGCGATGAAGATCAGCGCGGCCCAGTGGTGGATCTGCCGGATCAGCAGACCGCCGCGGACCTCGAAGCTGATGTGCATCGTGGAGGCGTACGCGTCGGACATCCGCACACCCTGCAGCGGCGCGTACGGGCCGTGGTAGACGACCTCGCTCATGCTCGGGTGGAAGAACAGCGTCAGATAGACACCCGTGAGGATGAGGATCGTGAAGCTGTAGAGGCAGACCTCGCCCAGCATGAAGGACCAGTGGTCCGGGAAGATCTTGCGCAGGTTGGACTTGGCGAGCTTGTACAGCCCGAGCCGTCCGTCGGTCCACTCCGCGACGCGCTCACCGGGGTTGGTCGGCCGGCGCCGGGTGGGGGTTTCGGTGGTTGTACTCATCAGCGCTCCCAGAAAGCCGGGCCGACGGGCGCCTCGAAGTCGCCAAGCGCGATGAGGTTGCCCTCACCGTTGACGCTGATCCGAAGCTGCGGCAGCGGGTGTCCCGCGGGGCCGAAGAGCACCCGGGCACCGTCGGACAGGTCGAACGTCGACTGGTGGCACGGGCAGAGCACATGGTGCGTCTGCTGCTCGTACAGGCTGATCGGGCAGCCGACGTGGGTGCAGATCTTGGAGAACGCCACGATGCCCTCGTGGCCCCAGTTGGCCTCGCGCTTGTCCTTGATGTCCTCCGGCTTGAGCCGGACGATCATCAGGGCGGCCTTGGCGATCTGCTGCTGGAAGTCCTCGGCCGACTCCTCCAGGCCCTGCGGCTGGGCGAAGGTCAGCGAGCCGACCACCACGTCCTCGGGCCGCAGCGGCTCGTTGGTGTTGGAGTTGATCAGCACCTTGCCCTTGGCCCACAGCGTGTGCTGGAGCTTGTCCTCCGGCAGCGGGCCGAGGTCGCGCAGGATCACCAGGCCGGAGAGCGGCACCAGGGTCAGCGCGCCGAACATGGTGTTCCGGATCAGCTTGCGGCGGCCGAAGCCGCTCTCCTTGGCACCGGTGATCCACTGCTGGCGGACGTTCTCGCGCAGCTCGTCGTCGGCGTCCACCCGGTGGCGCTCGTCGGCGATCTCCTCGTCGGACATCAGCGTGCGGGCCCAGTGGATGGCGCCCGCGCCGATGCAGAAGAGCGCCACGCCCAGCGTCAGCCCGAGCGAGAAGTTCAGCGCGCTCACATGGCCGAACGGGAAGATGTAGACGATCTTGTCGACCGGGAAGATCACGAAGCAGGCGATGAACGCGATGGTGCCGAGCATCGACAGGGTGAAGAGGCCGGCCACCACTCGCTCGGAGTGCTTGGCCGCCTTGTCGTCGATGTCCTGGCGGCGGTGCTCGTGGGGCGGCAGCCCGGGATTGGCGAACGGGTCGGTCTTGACCGCTACGCCGCCCTCGGGGGCGCCGTGTTCGCTCGGCAGGTTCTCTGACACGTCGTTGTGAGATCCAGTCTCGCTCATGACTTCTTGGCCTTAGTGGTCCGGGCGGCGACCCACGTGGCGATGGCGATCAGCGTGCCGAGGCCGAAGACCCAGGCGAACAGGCCCTCGGAGACCGGGCCGATGCTGCCGAGGGTGAAGCCGCCCGGGTTGGGGCTGTTCGCGCTGTCGACCGCCTTGAGGTAGGCGATGATGTCGGCCTTGGAGTCCGACGGCATGGTGCTGTCGGGGAAGGACGGCATGTTCTGCGGGCCGGTCTGCATGGCCTCGTAGACGTGCTTGGGGTCGACACCCTTCAGGCTCGGCGCGAACTTGCCGTCGGTCAGCGCGCCGCCCTTGCCCACGAAGTTGTGGCACTGGGAGCAGTTGGTGCGGAACAGTTCACCGCCCTTGGCGGCGTCGGCGCCGCTCGGGCTGTACTGGTCCTTGGTCGGGATGACCGGGCCGGGACCGAACGAGGCGATGTACGCCGCCAGCTGGTCGATCTGGGCCTGGGTGTAGATGACCGGGTGCTTCTCGATCTGGGCACCGGGCTGCTGGGCCGGCATGCGGCCGGTGCCGACCTGGAAGTCCACGGCGGCGCTGCCGACACCGACCAGCGTCGGGCCGTCGGAACTGCCCTGCCCCGAGGTGCCGTGGCAGCTTGCGCAGCCCACGGAGTACAGCTTCTTGCCCTGCTCGATGGCCAGCGACTGCGCCGAGTCATCGGCGTGTGCCTGCGGTGCCGGCGCGAGCGCCGCGTACAGCCCCCCGGTGGCCGCGAGCGCGAAGAATAGGACGACAAGCGCCGCCAGCGGGTGGCGCCGTCGTGCGGAGAGCTTTTTCACGGATTACCCCGAGTGTCAGGATCTCTTGTCGATGCTTTGACTGTGTCTGGCTGGGCCCACCCGGTCTGTCCCGGAGCCCGGGACCGGCTACTTGATCAGGTAGATCGTGGCGAAGAGGCCGATCCAGACCACATCGACGAAGTGCCAGTAGTAGGACACGACGATGGCAGCGGTGGCCTGCTGGTGAGTGAACCGCTTGGCCGCGTAGGTGCGGCCGAGTACCAGCAGGAACGCGATCAGTCCGGCGGTCACGTGCAACCCGTGGAACCCGGTGGTCAGGTAGAACGCGGAGCCGTACGGGTCCGAGCTGAGCGAGATCCCGTCCTTCTTGACCAGGTTCGTGTACTCGAAGATCTGTCCGCCGACGAAGACCGCGCCCATGATGAAGGTCACGATGAACCACGAGCGGAGCTTCTTCACGTCGCCGCGCTCCGCGGCGAACACGCCCATCTGGCAGGTGAAGGACGAGAGCACCAGGATCGTGGTGTTCGTCGCCGAGAACGGCACGTTCAGCGCGTGCGCGTGTTCCTTCCAGAAGTCGGCACCCGTGACCGACCGAAGGGTGAAGTACATCGCGAAGAGGGCCGCGAAGAACATCAGCTCGGAGCTCAACCAGATGATGGTTCCGACGCTGGTGAGGTTCGGCCGGTTGACCGACGGGTGCGCGTGCCCGGTTTCTACTGCTGTTGCTGTCGCCACGTCCGACATTATGTCGGTCCCTTATCCGGCGCTCACTGCGGGGGTCCCCTTCGGTGTGTCAAGGCCCCGGCAGTGCGCGCGAGTCGGGATCCGGGCGCCACCCGAACGGGGTAACCCTTCTGGGAAAGGCGCTGGCGGGAGTAGCATCCCAGTCACTTGAGAATGCGTTCACGAGGAGGCACCAGGATGCAGGCGACCGCCACCGTGCTGGTCTACAGCGACGACGCGAACACCCGGGAGCAGGTCCGGCTCGCCGTCGGCCGCAAGCCGGCCTCGGACCTGCCCGCGGTGGAGTACGTGGAGTGCGCGACGCTCCCCGCGGTCCTCGAACAGCTGGAACGCGGCGGCATCGATGTGTGCGTGCTGGACGGCGAGGCCAATCCGGCCGGCGGCATGGGCGTGTGCCGGCAGATCAAGGACGAGATCTTCCGCTGCCCGCCGGTGCTGGTGCTGATCGGCCGCCCGCAGGACGCGTGGCTGGCCACCTGGAGCCGCGCGGATGCCGCGGTGACCCACCCGGTGGACCCGGTGAACCTCAGCGACACCCTCGCCACCCTCCTCCGCCGCCGGATCACCCCGGCCGGAGCGGCGGTCGCGAGCCGGTAGGACCCGGGCTCCCGTCGGCAGCGGGCCTGGGCGGCCGGCGGCGGAGGCGGGGATTCAGGCGGTCTCGGGGCGGAGGCGGGCGGGGTCGGAGGCGGGGGTCTTGACCGCGTCGGCCTGTGTGCCGCTGCTGCCCGCGCCGAGGGCGCTGCCCTTCTGCCACTGGGCCCAGTCGAGGTTCCAGTCACCGAAGCCGTTGTCGAACGGCGTCATGGTGGGGCCCTGGCTGTTGACGACCTGGACGATGTCGCCCTGGCGCACATGGTCGAAGAACCAGTGCGCGTTGTCCGTGCTCATACCGGTGCATCCGTGGCTGACGTTGGCCGATCCCTGCGAACCCTCGGACCACGGCGCGGCGTGCACGTACTCACCGCTCCAGGTCACCCGGGTGGCCCAGTAGACCGGCAGATCGTAGGACTCCGAGCTGCCGGCGGCTATGCCGATGCTCTGGCTGGTCATCCGGACGAACGACTCCTTGCCCAGCACCACCTTGATGCCGTTGCGGGTGTCGAAGCCCGGCTTTCCGGTGGTGACCGGCAGGGTCTTGATCACCTTGCCGTTGTCCTTGAACGTCATCTGGTCGGTGCCGGCGTCGGTGAGCGCCTCGATCCGGTCCCCGGTGTGCAGCGTCAGCGACTTGTCGGCGCCGCCGTACAGCCCGTCCTGGACCCGTACCCCGCTGAGGTTGCTGGTGACGTCGATCTTGGCGTCGGCCGGCCAGTAGGTGCGCGGGCGGTAGTGGAGGGTCTTGTCGTCGACCCAGTACCAGGAGCCGGGCGCGGCCTGCGGCGACGCGCTCACGTGCAGGTTGCCCTCGACCACGGCGCGGGCGGCGCGGTCCTTGACCGGCCGGCTGAGTTCCGCGGTGACCGGCTGTCCGACGCCGTACGTACCGGCGTCCGGGCCGAAGGTCACGTGGAGTCCGGCGTCGGCCGGGGTGGTGTCGAACTCCATGGTCTTGCGGCCGGGGTGGCCGTCGGAGTCCTCGGTGCTGACCCGCACCGTGTAGTGCGCTCCTGCCGCCAGTGCCGTCGTGGAGTGCCAGCGCAGTCCGTCGGCGCTGAGTTCACCGCGCAGGTAGCGTCCTGCGGCGTCGGTGGCCGTGACATCGGTGATCCGGCCGCCGTCGTCCTTGACGGATACTTCCAGTGGCTTGTTCGGGTCCGCTTTGCCGCCCTTGGCCGCGGTGAACGCGACCTTGGCGGGGGCGTCGTAGGGCGAGGCGGCCAGCGGGTTCCCGCCTCCACTGCACGCGGTGAGCCCCACCGCGAGGGGCGCTATGAGAAGCGCGCAGCTCAGCGCCGTACGGCGCCGGGGTTTGAGGCTCAAGCGAAAGTGGTTCATGCGATCACGCTATGAACGCCACTGGTGATGCGCGCGGGGAGCGCGTGCAAACGAGTGGGGCTTTGAGCGTGTCGCTTGCGCTGGACGCGCGGAAGGGCCCCGGCACCGTACGGTGTCGGGGCCCTCCGGCAGGAGTGAGCGCGGTCTACTGCGTGCGGTCCTCGCCCCGGTAGTACTCGAAGGTCCAGCCGAAGATGCCCATCAGCGCGAACGGCAGCGCGAAGAAGAACAGCCACCAGCCGAAGATGATGCCGAGGAAGCCGAGCGCCCCGCCGCCCGCCAGGAAGAGCGGCTGCCAGCTGTGCGGGCTGAAGAAGCCCACCTCACCGGCGTCGTCGGCGACGTCCGCGTCCTCGCGGTCCTGTGCTCCGTTGTCCGCCCGGCGGGCGGTGAAGGACAGGTAGAAGCCGATCATCGTGGTCAGCCCGAAGGACAGGAAGAGCGCCGTGGTACCGACGGTCTCCTTGGACCACAGGCCGTAGACGATGGCCGAGGCCAGCATGAAGACGGCCAGGCCGAGGAACATCTTGCCCTGGATCTTCACTTGCCCTCCTCCGAGCTCTCCGCGCCGGCGAGCGCCTTGTCCGGGGTGTGCGCCAGCAGCTCGGCCGCCGCGATCTCCGGGTGGTGCAGGTCGAACGCCGGGGATTCGGAGCGGATCCGCGGCAGGGTGAGGAAGTTGTGCCGCGGCGGCGGGCAGGAGGTCGCCCACTCCAGCGAACGGCCGTAACCCCACGGGTCGTCGACCTCGACCTTCTTGCCGTACTTCGCCGTCTTCCACACGTTGTAGAGGAACGGCAGGATCGACAGGCCGAGCAGGAACGAGCTGATCGTCGAGACGGTGTTCAGCGTGGTGAACCCGTCAGCGGCCAGATAGTCCGCGTACCGGCGGGGCATGCCCTCCGCGCCCAGCCAGTGCTGGACCAGGAAGGTGCCGTGGAAGCCGAAGAAGAGCGTCCAGAAGGTGATCTTGCCGAGCCGCTCGTCCAGCATCTTGCCGGTCATCTTCGGCCACCAGAAGTGGAAGCCGGCGAACATCGCGAAGACCACCGTGCCGAAGACCACGTAGTGGAAGTGCGCCACCACGAAGTACGAGTCGGAGACGTGGAAGTCCAGCGGTGGGGCGGCCAGGATGACACCGGTCAGACCACCGAAGGCGAAGGTGATCAGGAAGCCGATGGCCCAGAGCATCGGTGTCTCGAAACTCAGTGAGCCCTTCCACATCGTGCCGATCCAGTTGAAGAACTTCACCCCGGTGGGCACCGCGATGAGGAACGTCATGAAGGAGAAGAACGGCAGCAGCACTCCGCCGGTGACGTACATGTGGTGCGCCCACACGGTCACCGACAGACCGGCGATGGAAATGGTCGCCGCGACCAGACCGATGTAACCGAACATCGGCTTGCGGCTGAATACCGGAATGACCTCGGAGATGATGCCGAAGAACGGCAGCGCGATGATGTACACCTCTGGGTGTCCGAAGAACCAGAAGAGGTGCTGCCACAGCAACGCTCCGCCGTTGGCCGAGTCGAAGATGTGGGCGCCGAATTTTCGGTCGGCTTCGAGCGCGAGCAGCGCGGCGGCCAGCACCGGGAAGGCGAGCAGCACCAGGACGGCGGTCAGCAGCACGTTCCAGCAGAAGATCGGCATCCGGAACATCGTCATGCCGGGGGCGCGCATGCAGATGATCGTAGTGATGAAGTTGACCGCGCCGAGGATGGTGCCGAAGCCGGAAAGCGCCAGACCCATGATCCACATGTCGCTGCCGACGCCGGGCGAGTGCACGACGTTGGAGAGCGGGGAGTACGCGAACCAGCCGAAGTCGGCGGCGCCCTGCGGGGTGACGAAGCCGCCGACCGCGATCAGCGAGCCGAACAGGTAGAGCCAGTAGGCGAACATGTTCAGCCGCGGGAACGCCACGTCGGGCGCGCCGATCTGCAGCGGCATGATCCAGTTGGTGAAGCCGGCGAAGAGCGGAGTCGCGAACATCAGCAGCATCACGGTGCCGTGCATCGTGAAGGCCTGGTTGTACTGCTCGTTCGACAGGAACTGATTGCCCGGCCGGGCCAGTTCGGCGCGCATCAGCAGCGCCAGCACGCCGCCGATGAGGAAGAAGACGAACGACGTGATCAGGTACAGGCTGCCGATGGTCTTGTGGTCCGTGGTGGTCAGCCAGGTGATCACCACCGACCCGGGCTTCCTCGGCTTGACCGGGAGTTCGTCCGCGTAGGAGTCGTCCTCGACGGGGGCCGCCCCCGCGGGTTCGTTGAGAATGCTCATGTCGTCTTGGGCTCCGAGTTCTTCGCGTTGCCCGTGGTGGCGACGCCCGCCGGGATGTACCCGGTCTGGCCCTCCGCCGCCAGGTCCTTGAGGTGCTGCTGGTACTGCTCGGGCGTCACGACATGCACGTTGAAGAGCATCCGGGAGTGG